>JAVVOY010000016.1:0-49507 GCA_036656055.1 Bacteroidales bacterium | reverse complement strand
ATTTGTAATGCAAAACTGCTAACTTCCGTGCGGAACTGCTCCTCTGACGCCTTACGCGCCTGTTCGATAGAGAGAGCTGCGGCATCCATAACCTTTTTAGCTTCTACTGACGCTGCTTTACGCGCCTCTTCCACTATTCGGTTCTTCATCTGTGCCGCTTCTTGAAGTATATCCATCTGCTGACGTTGCGCCTCAATCATAAGTTTCTGGGCATTCTCTGTTGCATGCTCAAGCTGCTTCTTAGCCTCTTCAGCATACTCAACGCCTTTGTCTATAAAGTCGGCACGCGAATCTACACTCTTCACAATAACAGGCCAAATATATTTTGCCATTACTGCAAACAGAAGAATAAATACTACCAGAAGCCAAAAGGCAAGACCGAATTCCGGTTTAAACAGTTCCATGTGGAAATATTAAATAAATATAGCCAACAGACAAACTATTATTGCGAACAGAGCGACACCCTCAATAAGAGCGGCAATCACTATCATATTAGCACGGATATCATTGGAAGATTCGGGCTGGCGCGCTATTGACTCCATTGCCGATGAACCGATTTTACCAATCCCGATACCTGCACCTACTGCAACGATACCTGCGCCAATGCAAGCGCCAACTTTTGCCAAGCCGGCTGCGGCGGCCTGTAATAAAATCATTTCTAACATAACTTCTATTCTTTAAAGTGATAAATATCTATTTTATTATTATTTCTTCTTTTTCTTCTCTCCATCTACATGTCCACGTTCTTGTGCCAAACCTATGAATATAGTTGAGAGCATAGTAAATACGTATGCCTGAATAAGGCATATAAGCAAGTGAAGTACACCCATAAAAAGGGCAAATACAACAGAAAATACTGCGGTTCCAGACTGCACTGCAACACCTAAAGCCGAGAATATGAATATCAGCGCAACAAGTACCAAGGTAATCATATGCCCGCCCAACATATTAGCGAACAGACGTATCATAAGGGCAACAGGCTTTGTTATTGCACCAAACACCTCTATCACAGGCATTAATGGTATTGGAAATTTCATCCACATCGGTACTTCAGGCCAGAAAAGCTCTTTCAGATAATGTCGCGTACCAAATATATTAACTACAAGAAATGTCATAAAGGCCAAAACCATTGTTACAGCCAAATTACCTGAGATGTTGGCTCCACCCGGAAATACTGTTATCATCCCAAGCAGATTGACTACAAGTATAAAGAAAAATACTGTAAGCAGATATGGTGCAAAACGACGTGCATCCTTGCCTAATATCGGCTTTATAACCTCTCCGTATACCATATCTACAAGAAGTTCTATTGATCCCAGAAACCTCCGAGGAGCTTTGTATGGATTCTTCTTATACCAACGTACCATTGGAAAGAATATTAAAAGCATAAGTAACGAGGCAAGCAGTATCTCGGTGACGTTTTTTGTCATGGAAAGGTCGGTAGGACGATAATGATTACCTTTGTCATCAACCCCCTCTATCTTGCCGGCATTTTCACCGTCTTGAGCTATTCTAAAACCATTATATTCTCCATCCTCATAAAGACGGCGTGAATCAAAAATATGCCACTCATCTTTAAAGTCTTTTACTATTACCGGTAAAGTTATTACTTCGTGTGTAAACGGCAGCTCCCATTCATAAGTATCCAGAAGATGCTCAAATATAGCCTCCTTAACATTGAAAGTCTCGCTTTCAACCGACTCTGATGCGCGCGCAGTAATGCTGCACAAAAATGCAAGCATCAATGACAAGGATAATATGTATCTCTTTACTTTCATCTCTATCAACTAAGACAGACAGACACTAAATTATTATTTATATCAGCAAAACCTCCATCAATAGCGATATTTACCGATTCACCACCTGCAACATATTCCAATTCTCCGACGGTAAGCGTAGAGAGCAGAGATGCGTGGTTCTCAAGTACGGTAAACGATCCTAGAGATCCCGGAAGAGTAACCCTTTTAACCTCTCCATCGAACAGTATACCATCTGAAGATATTATGCGAAGCATCATAATCTATACTATTATTTATTTTCAGCCTCTTTAAGAATCTTTTCGCCTTTGGCGATAGCCTCATCTATTGTTCCTACATTGAGAAATGCCTGTTCGGGGTATTTGTCTACTTCGCCGGAAAGTATCATTTTAAATCCACGTATAGTCTCTTCGAGCGGAACCATAACACCGGGAAGACCTGTAAATTGTTCTGCTACGTGGAACGGCTGTGAAAGAAAACGTTGTGCTCGACGTGCTCTTGAGACTACAATTTGATCATCCTCAGAGAGTTCGTCAACACCCATAATTGCAATAACGTCCTGCAATTCATTGTAATGCTGCAAAAGCTGCTTAACAGCCTGTGCTGTATTATAATGATCCTCGCCAACAACGAGCGGATCAAGTATACGCGATGTAGATTCAAGTGGATCGACTGCCGGATATATACCTAACTCGGATATCTTACGGCTTAGAACAGTTGTTGCATCAAGAAAACTGAACGTAGTTGCAGGTGCAGGGTCAGTAAGGTCGTCAGCAGGTACGTAAATAGCCTGCACCGAAGTAATTGAACCTGAACGGGTTGAGGTAATACGTTCTTGCAAAAGCCCCATCTCAGAAGCTAATGTAGGCTGATACCCCACAGCCGAAGGCATACGTCCCAAAAGGGCGGAAACTTCAGAACCGGCTTGGGTAAAACGAAATATATTGTCAATAAAGAGCAAAACCTCTTTACCTCCTTCATTTGAATCGCGAAACTGCTCGGCAACGGTCAAACCTGCCAAGGCTACACGAAGACGCGCGCCCGGAGGTTCGTTCATCTGTCCAAACACAAGTGTTGCCTGAGATTTTTCTACCATGTCCATATCTACCTTCGATACGTCCCAGTCTCCATTCTCAAGCCCCTTCATAAATTCATCGCCGTACCTTATTACACCAGATTCCAACATCTCCCGAAGCAAGTCATTACCTTCACGAGTACGTTCTCCTACACCGGCAAAGACTGAGAATCCGTCATGTCCCTTAGCAATGTTGTTTATCATCTCCATTATAAGGACTGTCTTACCAACACCGGCACCACCGAAAAGACCAATCTTACCACCCTTACTGTAAGGTTCAAGCAAGTCAATGACCTTTATTCCGGTATACATAAATTCCGATCCTATGGATAACTCATCAAATTTAGGAGCAGGGCGATGAATAGGAACTATCTCCTGATAATCAAGCGGAGTGAGGTGGTCTATTGCCTCCCCTACTACATTTAAAAGCCTTCCTTTCACCTGATTTCCCATAGGCATTGACAGCGGACGTCCAAGATTTGTAACCTTAACTCCGCGCTCGAGCCCATCGGTAGTATCCATTGCCACACAGCGCACCGTACTTTCACCGATATGCTGTTCAACCTCAAGTAGAAGGTCGGTTTTTCCCTCTCTCTCTATCTTAAGTGCGGTATATATAGGAGGAAGCTCGCTCTTCTCAACATCAAAAGCGACATCCACAACCGGACCTATTACTTGGGTGATATAACCGAAATTATCTTTCATATCTTATATCTTTTTATCAGTATCTAATTAAAAATGCCACCCGAATACTACAGTTAAAGTCATCAGCAAAAGATTCAATAACCCTATCGGCAGCAGATATTTCCACTCCAACGATATAAGCTGATCTATCCTTAATCGTGGAAAAGTCCATTTGAACCACATAATAACAAACATTATGACGGCTGACTTAATGAAAAACCAAAATACAGATGGAATATAATCCATTACGGCATTAAATGATTCAAAACCCGAAATATGTAGTGGCATCCACCCTCCGAAGAATAGTAATGCGGCTATTCCGGATACAATAAACATATTAAGGTATTCGGCAAGGTAGTAAAATCCAAAGTGAATACCTGAATATTCAGTATGATAACCGGCTGTGAGTTCCGACTCCGCCTCAGGGAGATCAAACGGCCCGCGATTTGTCTCTGCTGTGCCAGCGATCAAATATATCAGGAATGCTATTATCATAGGGATATGACCTGTAAAAATAAACCAGCCCCGTTGCTGTTCGGCTATTATCTGTGATGTCTGCATCGAACCGGCAAATACAACTACCGTAAGGATAGATATTCCTATTGAGAGTTCATAGCTTATCATCTGTGCTCCACTTCGCATAGCACCAATAAGGGTGAATTTGTTATTACTCGACCACCCTGCAAGAAGTATTCCCAGAACGCCTATCGAAGATACTGCCATTATAAAGAATACACCAATATTAAAATCTATCGCCAAAAGCCCTCGTCCAAAAGGGATGCACCCAAATGCAAGTACTGATGATATTATTACAATAAATGGAGCAAGTTCGTAAAGGAAATGATCGCTTTTCTTTATAACAATTAACTCCTTAAGGAGTATTTTTATCATGTCGGCAACAGGCTGCAAAAGTCCGAAAGGACCAACACGGTTGGGACCTAAGCGACATTGAAAGAATGCGCATATCTTACGTTCGGCATATATTAATACCAACGCAATCACAGCGTAAACAATGAGTAAAGCCGCTGCGACGAGCACGCCTTCTACCAATATGACACCCCAAGGAGCCATATAACTCCTTAGCAGCTGGTCTATCCAGGTTGTAATGACGGAAAAATCAAACATAATTAAACAAATTATTTTTTATCTGTCAATATCAGGAACAACATAGTCCAAAGAACCGCCTATTGCTATCAAATCGGCTATCTTGGCTCCGCGCGCAAGATGATCTACCGCTCCGACGAGACATAATCCCGGAGATACATATTTCAATCTGTATGGCGACTTATCTCCGCGACTTTCAATATATACTCCAAACGCTCCACGCGAAGCCTCAACTTGTTTGAAATATCTCCCTTCCGGGAGTTTTATTATAGGTTTAGTCTTAACTGCATAATCGCCATCAGGAATATTATCCACAAGCTGCTCTAATATATGCAGTGATTGTTCTATTTCTTTAATTCTTACCATATAACGGGCATAGGCATCGCCTTCTTCCATTATCACCTCTTCAAAATTAACTTTATCGTAGGCTGCATATGGATGTAACTTACGCACATCGCATGCCCAATTTGATGCTCTTCCCGAAGGCCCGGTAACACCATAGGATATTGCGTCCTCTCGTGTAAGAAGGCCCACCTCATCCATACGGATATGTGTTATGACGTTACCTGAAAATACTGCATGGTACTCTTTCAATTTATCAGGTAGATACTTTATCAGTGCCTTTACTTTACTTCTGAAATCGGGATGTAAATCAGCCATAACGCCACCAATCTTATTATAATTCATAGTAAGTCTGGCACCGCATGTATCTTCAAATATATCAAGGATCTTATCTCTGTCGCGGAAACCATAGAAGAATGCGGTAAGAGCACCGAGATCCATACATAAAGTAGCAAAGAAAAGAAGATGCGAAGATATACGCATCAACTCATCCATCATGGTTCTTATACAAACGGCTCGTTCTGGGACCTCAAGCCCCATGGCCTCTTCAATGCACATACATAGCGCATGACGGTTATTGTGTGCCGAAAGATAATCCAAACGGTCGGTAAGATGCAATGTCTGCGGATAGGTCATGTTCTCCGACATCTTTTCTATTCCACGATGTATATACCCGCAGTGTACATCTATTTTCGTTATATTCTCCCCCATAAGTGCCGTTCTAAAACGGAGTACTCCGTGTGTTGCAGGGTGTTGGGGACCTATATTTATAACATAATCGTCAGGAGTGAAAATTACGCGTTTCTCCTCCTTTACCGTACCATCCGGCTGAAGCCTTAATGAAATTGTAAAATCAGAGTTATCCTCATTACATACCGGAATTGGATTTATCTCAGGAGATGAATCATAATCCTTACGGAACGGGTATCCGTTCCAGTCTTCGCGTAGAAAAAGACGACGCATATCAGGATGCCCGATAAAACGGATCCCAAAAAAGTCGTAAACTTCACGCTCATTAAGTTCTGCACTCTTCCATACATCGCAGACAGTATAAAGCAACGGATTCGCTTTGTCAGTAGTCTGCGTCTTTATTGATATGCGTGTACCGTAACATGTAGAGTCCAATATATAAACAACTCCAAGCGTCTCGCCCCAATCAACCCCAACAAGAGCAACAAGTGAATCGAACTTCAACTCTTCATTGTCACGTAGATAACGCGACAATGCCGGCATCTTATCCGATGGCACAACATATACCGGAAAGGATCCCTCCTCTACCGTAAACTCGGGAACAAACGCCTTTATTTTTTCCTGTATATCCGACATACTTATTATTTTTCTACTGTTACAACCGATTTGCAACGTCTGTGTCCAAAAAAACGTTCTACTTTAACTTTTCGCTGCAACTGCATCATTCCGTAAAGCAGAGCCTCCGGACGTGGCGGGCACCCCGGTATATAAACATCCACAGGTATTATCTCATTTACGCCCTTAACTACATGATACGAACTTTTAAACGGTCCTCCTGACACGGCACATCCACCTACGGCAATAATATACTTAGGATCTGCCATCTGATCGTAAAGCCTCTTCAAAACAGGGGCCATCTTGTGGACAATCGTACCGGCAACCATTATAAAATCAGACTGGCGCGGACTGGCGCGGGTTACTTCAAACCCGAACCGTGCCATATCGTGGCGTGCTGCACCTGCCGACATGTATTCTATTCCGCAACAACTTGTTGCGAAGGTAAGTGGCCATAAAGAGTTTGAGCGTCCCCAGTCTATAACATCGTCGATAGCACCTACTATAACATTGGTTCCTCCCTCATTTAACTCTTTTACCAATTGCTCGATATATTCATTATCTTTGAAGTCATCATACTTCATCGACTTAATTTTTACTTCCATTCCAAAGCTCCTTTCTTCCATGCGTAAGCCAATCCGAGCACTAACACAACAAAAAAGAACGAAACACTAATCAATGCCGATGCTCCCAAATCCCTCACTATAACCGCCCACGGGAAAAGAAAGACGGTTTCAACATCAAACATCAGGAAAAGTATTGCAAAAAGATAGTATCCCACTCTAAACTGCATCCATGACTCCCCTCTGGTAGGAATACCGCATTCATACGGTTCTCCTTTTTGAGGATTGTTAGACCGCGGAGCTGCCATTTTTGCTATTGCCAACGCTGCGGTGACAAGGGTTACACCTGTAAGGAAAACTACAACAAATAGTGCTAAATTACTCATAACTATATCTTATTGTTCCTCTCTATATGTCAAAAAATTATACCTAAAATTCTCACTATATACCGATAATTTTTAAGTGCCAAAGACAATACAATGTTCGCTTAATTTTTGCCAAATCAAAAAACCTAAATAAAGAAATGTATCAAATAACTTGAAAATAAACCTATGACTTGTTCCAATATTCAAGGACCAAAACAACTTATAGATTTACAAATTTCCTTTTTTTGAGTATATTTTATGCTAAAAACCATTACCATACCAACCAAAAGTAGCATAATTGGCATTCAAGCGTTACAAAAGTAATATAAACTTTACTTCCCGACAAATTTTATATCTAACATTTTATTTTTTTAGCAGCACAATTAAACTAGGATAAGAATTAATGCAATTTAGAAAAACGTTAAGGTCAAGAGACGGAAGAATATAGAAAGAAAAGAGGGTTATAAATAAGAAAATTTAATTTATGGAAAATATATAAATGCCGGTAATACAATATGCCTCTATCTACGTTCTTCTTAGTTTTATGATTTTAATCTTATTGTTATCATAATATCTCTTTTACTTTAGACAGCAAATATATGATATAAATTGTAGTTAAGACCTCACAACGGAACGTTTTAAACATCCTTCACAATTCCATAAGATGTCCAAGATATGTTATTCTGGTTATTTTCTTCAAATACAAGGGTATTTGTATTGTTATCAACATCTTTGCGTTTGTGCTTTTTATGATATACAGTCATAATATGACATTCTACTTTACAATAGATATCTATGCGATTAAGACGTGCCTCAAGATCGAGATACTCTCCTGTTGCGGAGAGCAGGAAACGTTCATCAAACCCATTCACTTTCAATAAATCTGATTTATACATTGAGAAATTAAACCCGAGGAGATCGTGCCAACGCTCTTTAAGCCATAAATGGCGCAAAAAACCGTTCGTCACACGGAGACACTCCTCAGTATGGCGCAATTCTCCTACTATACCGCCCCATAGAAGTTCCGGAACGATACTCCATCCCAGACAACCATCGGCAATCTTCTTCGGGGTAAGTTCATCACTAAGTTTCTCTGTAAGTTGAACACGACGACCACACACAACAACACCTTCTAACGCAAATCTTAAATGCTCCTCTATAAATTTATGATGTGGAATGCAGTCACCATCAATAAATATCAGATAATCGCTTCCGGAAGCCACCACTGCTTTATTTAGTATTATATCTTTGCGCCTCCCTTTATCCTCATGCCAGATATGTTTTACCGGAAATTCTACCGTTGCGGAAAGGTTCTTTATTACGTCTGTAAATTCTACACCTGAACCATCATCGGCTATTATCACCTCAAAATCTTTTACACTCTGGTATTTTAACGCTTCAAATATAAGTGTAATAAATTTTATATCGTTATATACTGATATTATAAGGGAGCACTGCATTTTACTATGAATTAATAGGGATCTGTTATTATCTACTTTTTACTTCCTACAGTTGCCGATACTGACTTTACTTTAGGTGAAAAACGGTAATTGAGCGTAAATGTAACCCCCAAAGGGTTGTTACGTTTGCCAAAACCGGGGATTATCCATGGCCGTGCATCTCCGTCCTGCTGCGAAGAAAACAGTAGTTTGTAACGCAGTGACCATCCCATCATAAACCCCTTGTATAATCTGACTTGTAGCCCTATGACGGCTTCTCCCCATTGCGAAAATGATTTTCCTCCCGGAATCGTAAGTCCCTCAATCTTAGTATCCCAATAAGGTGAGGTGGCAGTTATATCACGTATCTCGTAATCTGAAAACGAAAAACCATACCTTATACCTACATAAAATATTCCGGGAATCTTTTTATTATACATTATATTGTAATTCAACCCAATACGATTATAAAACGATGGATTAACATGATACGTGTAGTTAAAACCGTCTGGTTTATCATTAGCATAGCATATACCCGCCTCATATATCGGATAAAAGCGGTTATAGAAACCTGCATCAATACTTACTTCGTAATTACCGAATTTCTGACCGAATGCGTTTGCGATGGGATTGAAAATATCTACACCGATGGTTATCCCATTAAATTTTGGATAGAGATATTTTATCGTATCACCTTGTTCGTTAACGATTACATTCCTCTTTGCTTCCACTGAAGAAAACGACAAGAGCAGCAATATAAATATGAGGCTAATTACCCGCATCATAATATATTTTTACTGTTTCGGATGAAAGGTTGTCAACCAAAGGGGTTACAAGCTCTGCAAATACTATCGAGTGGCGAGTATAGTAAAACTCCTTTATTGTAAAATAATATTTTGCGCCACATTCCGGCGAGTCAAATTCAAGTTCTTTGCTGTAAACATAAGTAAGCGTATCAAACTTATGATCTAAGGCAACTCCTTTCTTTTCATAACGCAATACATATTTTACACTGTTTTCAGCAATATCCAAAGGGGTGTAGAATGCGCTGGAGTTACGCACGGTTTTGTATAGGATAGAATCTTTTTTCTGATCTTTTCCATACACTGTAAGTGAATCTATTGTCCCTTTTTTAGGTGGGTTACCCATAGTATATATGCCTACTAATGGAATGCCACTTCCACTCTCGCCACAATAGTCATCTCCACAACCACACATAACCGATACGGTTATGATGGTTATATTAAACCAAAATATTTTTTTTAATCCTCCACCCATTTAGATATTTCTTCTACCGTTTTTCTCTTCTTCGGGCGCACAACTTCTTCATTAGCCTGATACCCTATCGGAATTATAGCTACCGGCTCAATATCTTCAGATAATTGCAAATATTCTTTGAGCTTTAAAGGATCGAAATTGCAGACGCAACAACTCCCTATTCCCTGAGCGGCAGCGCACAAACAGATATGTTCAATGGCAATTGCAATATCAATATCGCAATGATCCTTACCGTCAGCCTGCCTATGCCACGAAATTTTGTGATCTCCGCAAGCCACTATATACACGGGAGCCTGTGTAATCCAATCTCTGTCATAGCATTGCCTTACGGCACTCTTACCTTCATCTCCTGTTATGATAAGAAACATCCACGGCTGGAAATTAACAGCCGAAGGTGCGAGGCGGGCGGCTTCGAGCAGGAGCATTATCTTCGACTTTTCCACCGGGTGCGGATCATAACTTCTAACCGAAGACCGAAGAGCTATAAGATCCATAAAATCATCTATCTGTATCATTATCAAATCTCTTTCTCAATATTATAATTGTTTCTATCCTGCGAATTACGGGCTATTAACTCACCGATAAATCCGGCAAGGAACAGTAACGTACCCAGTATCATAGCTGTTAACGAAAGATAGAAATAAGGGGATTCAGTTACGAGGCGATAAGGAAGATTGTTCCACATATAATATAGCTTATGTGCTCCTACTACTATTACTGACATGAATCCTATTACAAACATAAGACTCCCTAATAGCCCAAAAAAATGCATCGGCTTAACAGCAAACTTTCCTAAAAACCAGAGTGTAAGCAGATCAAGGTAACCATTTACAAAACGGCTAAGTCCAAATTTAGTAGCTCCGTATTTTCTTGCACGATGTTGAACAACTTTCTCTCCTATCTTTACGAAGCCTGCATTTTTAACAAGATAAGGGATAAGACGGTGCATATCGCTGTAAATCTCTATCGATTTTACAACATCGCTACGGTAGGCCTTAAGACCGCAGTTAAAATCATGCAGATAAATCCCTGTAACCTTTCTTGCCGTTGCATTAAAAAGTTTTGTGGGAATTGTTTTTGAAAGTGGATCATAACGCCTCTTTTTCCATCCCGAAACCAGATCATAACCGTCATTTTTTATCATTCGGTAAAGTTCGGGTATTTCGTCAGGACTATCCTGCATATCCGCATCCATAGTTATAATCACATCTCCTTGAGCTTTTCTAAAGCCAACATGGAGGGCTGGCGATTTACCATAATTACGGCGAAATTTCAACCCCTTTACTGCCGTATTAATGGTTCTAAGATGCTCTATAACATTCCATGAATCATCATTGCTTCCGTCACTTACAAAGATTATTTCATAAGTGAAGCCATTCTCAGTCATAACTCTCTCAATCCATGATGAAAGTTCCGGAAGCGATTCAGCCTCATTATACAACGGAACGACTACCGATATATCCATAACTATTGATTTTGTACGTTATCTATTTTATGTTTACGACGCATAAAAATTGCCAGAAGCAATGAGAACATCGAACCGAGAAAAACTGTTCCCCATATTCCCTGAAAAACCATATCTATCGGAGCAGGAATCTCACTTTTGCTCAAGGCCTTCTGAATGGTTGCAAACATAGGTACATTATTCTGTTGTGATAGCTGCCCAAGCATATCGGCAATGGCCTGCTGTTGCATCTGTATATAATCAGGATTCATATAGCGGTAATAGACATATTCCATTACTCCACTTAAAAGAGAGGCAAAAAAGAACATATATATACCAAAAAGCCATATCCTTGCAAATGTCACATTTCCTGATTTATCACGAAACCACTTTATCATGTAAAAAGCCAACACAGGAATACCTATTATCATAACCGTGGATAGCATATTGGCGGAACTATAACGCAAGGCATAAGTCATTATGAAAAATTTAACTATAAAGAACAGTCCCATATATGTTCCGTACTCCATAGCATACTGTGTTATTGTCTTAATTTTCTGCTCTTCTCCCATAACAATATTGTTTACGACCTACTCTGCCGTTGTTTTATACGGCACAAAGTTATTATTTTTTACGGCAAATACGGTAATCAAGAGCTATAAATATGTATTTTAGGATGCTCTATACAAAAAAACACATCTCAATTTATGATCTAACGGTTTTATTTATAACTACATAAAAATTTATTGTAAAATATTTTCCCTCCTACCTTGCAGGGTATCAAAAAATGTTCTACTTTTGCGTCCGGGTAAGTCCTACACGGTCAGCTCCTTGCAAATCCCCCAGGGCTTGACCGCAGCAAGGGTAGCTGGTTGTAGCGACGCGATGTAGTAAGCTTACCCTTTTGCCGATATAGCTCAGTTGGCCAGAGCACGTGATTTGTAATCTCGGGGTCGAGGGTTCGAATCCCCCTATCGGCTCAATGCAACGAGGGTGTCATAAATTTATGACACCCTCGTTGTATTTATATATTTCATGTTATATATTAATTAGCATATATAAAAAAGAGGTCTGACATACTTACAAAAGCGTCAGACCTCATTTTTATTTAGAAATAGCTACTTTATTATTACCTTACATGAATATGATTTCCCGTTACAATTTATATTTACGATATAAATCCCTTCTGATAAAGCGTGCGGAATTATTATTTTATCCTCAACAACATCCATAGCAACAACTACACGAGCAGACAAATCTGTGATGTCTATATGTTTCTGTTTTCCTTCTACGCCTGAACAATCTATCCGCACTTCATTTTTACCTGCGTTAACTTTATATGTCACATCTGACATATCTGTAATATTTATGCCTGTATAAACTTTTGAGATACGATACACTTTGGTTTCATGCGATGCAACCTGAGCCTTAAGAACACGTCCGGTAATGTTTACATCCTCGTGTGCCCACAAGTCTCTAACTTTATAATCGTAACCGGGCATATCATCAAGGAAAAGATCGTTGTAATTTATGCTTATCATTTGCGAAGATGCCCCTCTGTTAAGTAAAGCAACGGCTATATCACCATTGGCAAGATCCTTCATATATATATCAGAATCTACCCCCTGTTTTATAAGGATAGCCTGTTGGCACATCGGATCCTGATTTATATCCAAAACTTCTCTGTTCTTTAGTATCGTTCTGGTAGCTTCATTCATATTACGTACATCGAAAGAGAGCCATAAGGGAGAAGCATACATACACCAAATGGAGAACTGACTTTGATATTCAGTATTTGTCATCCCTTTTCCATCATTACCATGGTTGCTCGATTTTCCTGTTCCGTATAATCCTACCATCATCATATCAGCATCATTATAATTGTTAACGCCGGTATAATACGCTACCTTATTCATTTCGTCTATGCCCTCTATTACCCCACATAAACCGCCGGCATAAGAACCGTAAGTCCACGTGTCACGGCTATCATATGTAGTACGCCAACAATGTCCTCCGGCATTACCAGCCCATGCCCAAGGCTTCAATTGCCCCCATTCGCATATATAAAATAGGAAGTTACGTCCGGTAGCCTTAAGGGCATTACTCATCGCGGTGTAACGCGTTATTGCAACAGCCATATCTTTAGGAGCATAACAATAATCGTATTTTAAAAGATCCATTCCCCAATCTGCATATTGCTTTGCATCTATCGCTTCGTATTGGTAAGACCCATACATTCCTCCACATGTTAGGTTGGCTGCATCTGAGTATATTCCTATTTTCATCCCTTTTGAATGAACATAGTCAGATATAAATTTAAGACCATTTGGAAACTTTCGGGTGTCATACTGTGGCCGTCCGTCAGAAGCTCTTGCGCTTGCATGCCACATATCATCAATATTTATATATTTATAGCCATAATCTACAAGTCCTTCTTTTACAAAAACATCTGTAACTTCAATCAATTTCTGTTCTGATATTTCATTTTCAAAAACATTCCACGATAGCCAACCCATTGGAGGTGTAGGAGAGAGTAATTTATCATCCACCACAAGGGTTATCTTATGCTTCTTTGTCTGTGTCGACGTAGTTGTCTCAACATAATATTCATACGTACCGGGAATGTTTATTATCCCTTCCACTAAATTGCGGCGAGGGTTAAATGTTAATCCGGCAGGCAATCCTAATACAGACATAACTGCACTATTATCCTCTGCCTTGAATTTATTCATCAATTTAATGCCAGGCAGGGAATAGAAAGTTGTTGCACATGCAAGTTTAAGATTATTTGCGTCTTTTTCTTCTGTAGTTACTGCAATTGGGGCTACTCTTTCAAAATCAAAATAAGCGTCTACCCAATCAGGAGAATCCTCCGTATTATTACCGTCTGCACCATTGGATATCTCCAAAGTAATGTAATTCCATGTTGCTACATCAATATCTATTGTTACCGGCGATACATCACTACGCGATATTGTGCCTGACTGTACAACATCTCCGCCATCTCTTAATATTTTGTAATCACAACTTGCTCCTCCTGTTGAACCTGTACAGTCGTCATCTATTCCTAAAAGGGCATGAAACCCGGTAGCACCGTTTGTTTGAATTATAAATTTAGCCGGAGAGTGCATGCTTATTCCCTTGTCATAAACGACACCTTTCATTGTCAACGGATTTCCTTTCATTGATCTGTTTGCTGTTATCTGTTTGCCGTTACCGCAAGTTCCTTTAGTAAGATCAAGAGTATTTAAATATAATTTACCTCTGGCTATATCAAAATTGGCCGTATATGAAATATCTGATAAAACAGCAGGTGTAATAAAAGGGTTATCCGTACTGACTATTTTCTCATTACGAGTCCAATTCTGTAACATATATCCTTTTGCTGGTTCCGCTTTCAAAACAGCAGTTTTACCGGACTCAACAACAGAGGGGGACTCTATTCCGTCCACCAATACAACTCCTGAAGATGAAGGATTTACTGATACAACAACATTATGTTGTACCAGATTAGTTGTCCCGAAGTTGGCAACAATTTTATGGTTTTTTATCACAGAATTTATCCTATATGGATTGTCTACGGATATTATCTCGGAACGGCCGTCTAACATCCAACCCCTGAACAGTACTCCCGTATTTGGTACGGCTGTTACGGATACAGAATTTTCGCCGTTAGCAAAAACTTCTTTTTCGATTGTTCCGGGTGCATCAATGTAAACACTTCCCATTGTGGCATCATTTACTGAAGCTGTTACTTTTACCCAACCAGAATATAAGTAAAACTCATTGCACGCAGCATAGTTCTGTCCGTTAGCAGCGGAACCGCATCTAAGAAGAAGATAACGTGCCGTTAGTGGTTTATCGAGAACTATTTTATGTTCATTTGGAGATGTCTTTCCGTCATAAGTAAATCTGCCACTTGATATCAATTGTGCATCCAGTGGATAGTAAGAGGCATCTAATTTTTTTGATATATCTTTATCGCTGGCATACAATTTGTAATCAGCGACATTACCGTTACCATCATCTGGTACGGAGAGACCGTTTCGCGAAATATAGTTAAAGGCAGAGAATGACTGCATTGAACCCAAATCAAACTGTATCCAGTGCGGATATGTATATACTGTTGTCCCACCTCCATCGGTACTATATCGTGAATGCCACCATTTGGTTAAATCGCCGTCTATTGCATAACTTGAAGGTCCGTCTGTGCTATTAGATGATATGGCATAATTATCTGCTGCGGTTGTCCATCCGCTTCGGGACAATACCGTTGCTTCACGGGCAAAATAGGCGACCAAAACCTTATTGCCCTCTGAATTGTCAATATAATTTGCATCAGTAGAGACTCTATTTCCTGTCAATCTATCTATCCATGAAGTAAAATAATAGCCACTGTTAGCGACAGCTGTACAGATTATAGCACCTGACCCTGTTCCACCTCCAGATACTGTCCCTTGGGTTATATTGCTAGACTCAACCGTAATTGTCCGAGACGCTAATGTTGGTATATTTATTATAAAATCTACAATAGCGCCTCCATTTTCCCCTATTTCAGTAGTTCCGCAGGGATCGGTATTGTCCCAGTCTACTTTAAAACGTACATGATAATCACCGCCATTCATAGTTGGAGGAAGAATAAACGAAGGCATAGAAGTAACTGTTACTCCACTCTCTTCTGAAGATGATCGTCCTTTACTATCCTTTCCTCTGTAATATGAATACGAAACCAATTCACCGGTCGTTGTTCCGTCTGAATTTAAAATCTGATTGTATATTCCATTACGGTCATAGTCAATATATAAATATGCATGCATCCAACTTCCATTCCAGAGAAGTGACGAAAATGAGATGGTTCTTCCCGATGTTGTCGGAAAAACAGTGGATGTCTTGTCAAAAAACAGCGATACTCCTTTATTTGTAGTTTGGTTCACCTGTACATTAACTGATCTCATTCCATCAGATAATGCAAAATTAGTTAATGACCGTTCTCTACCAGAAGGCGGGTTGTAGTTAGGATAAGATGGACAGTAATCTGCTTTGACTAAATGTCCTGCAAATAATCCCAATAAAATCAAAAAAGGCAAAAAGAATCTATTCTTTCTCATATTTAACGGTTATTTTTGAAGTAATCTATATAATATAACATTATAAAAAAATATTTTTTAAAGATAACGTATCTCTACAAATTATACAAATTTTTTATCAGATTCGTAAACAATAGAATTATTTGCTATTAATTTTTCCGGATCAAGAATCATTATAAAAACAAATAGAGCAACTCCGTAATGGAATTACTCTACTATCTTAATTTTTTATTTTTAATTAATCGTCAATACTCCTCTTCATTAAAGAAAAAGTCTTCTTTTGTGGGATAATCAGGCCAAATATCCTCTATACATTCATATATCTCACCTTCATCCTCTATCTCTTGCAGGTTTTCTATAACTTCAAGGGGAGCGCCAGAACGCATGGCATAGTCAATAAGCTCGTCTTTTGTTGCAGGCCATGGCGCGTCTTCCAATTTTGATGCTAACTCTAATGTCCAATACATAGTATTCCTTTTTAATCTTTAGCGTCCATAAAAATAGATTATAACAGAACGCTTTTTTTAATATTCCGCGAAAGTAGAATATTTTTTCTTATTCTCAATAACAAACTGTCTAAATTTTACAATAAAATTCTGCCAATTTCTAATAATCACAGAAAAGCTCCTCTGAATCCTCAATATAATTACAATATCTAGATAAAATGAAAAAATAGTCTGAAAGGCGGTTTATAAAAATTTTAATGTTTTCATCCACAACGGACATCTCGGACAGTCTGCAAATCTCCCTTTCTGCTCGTCTGGCTATGGTACGACAAATATGTGCTTTTGTGGCGGCAGAAACTCCTACCGGCAGAATAAACCTATTGTGGTGAGGTAATAATTTCTCCATAGCATCTATCCTCGTTTCGAGCCTTACGGTATCCTGTTTCTCTAATATCGGCATTTTTATTCCACATTCTTCTTCGCAAGCAAGATCAGAGCCGATAACAAACAACTTATTCTGGATAAAATGTAAAACATCTCTCTCGTCAACATCCTTTACCTCGGTAAGTAGATCGCCTACAAACGCATTAAGTTCGTCTACCGTACCGTAAGCATCAAGGCGCAGAGCACATTTCGAGACACGTTTACCTCCAACCAAAGAGGTAGTTCCTCCATCTCCTGTTTTAGTATATACCTTCATAGCAATATTATAATTCTAAAAAGACTCTTTATAACGTTCTTTGTTAAGTTTGGGTGAAGCTATAAGAATCCCTATATCGTATAAATCCATAACAACTTTAATCCTCTCTTGTGCGGTAAACTCACAAAAAAGTCTGTATATATTCTTATTTATTCTAATCCCTTCTACAATTATCACAGCATTTTCAGAGATATGATCTCTGATAGACGAAAAGATATCTTGATAATCTATCTCTGATACCTGATTGCGTATATATATAAAATCAGGGTGCGTGCAATATGAAAAATACCGTTTAAGCCCCTCTTCATAAGAGCCTCCTCGTATATCGGTACCATGCAGTATTTTAACAGCCACATCCATGATATGACTATCAGGCTCTATTATCACTAAAGCGGCTTCAGGTGCGGCAGAACGCAACGCAATGGTTGATACTCCGTAAGATGTTCCGCACTCCAAAATAGTTTTTGGCATAAAACGAACGGCTAATCTAAATAGCAACTTAGAGGCTTTAAGAGATTGCCGCTTAACCGGAGTTTTGTTACCGAGCACATTTTTAATCTTTGAATGTGCCTCTTTTATATCGGCATATTTATAATAAGCTGCTCTCTCTTCTATCGTTTTTGTTATGAGACTGTAAACAAAGGGAGAGTGTACGCCGTATCCTTTTCGGTGCGATATTTTCCGATATCCTTTTGCACAATATTTTTTAACCTGAATTGAGGCTATCTTCTTCCTTATCTTTTTAATCGCAGTCATTTAAAACTCTTATATAGTTATATACAACATCTGCTCTTAACAACAATTTATGATAAATAAAATCCGCAGATCACTCTTTTTAATTTTCTGTTTTTTCAAGAGACAAAGATATAAATTTAGGTGATATAAAAAAAGACGACCGACTCTCACGAGTCGGTCAATCCAAACTTGAAATATATCAAAAACAAGAAAGAGGATAATTTTATCAGCTACTTTGTGTAGTAGCTATGTTGTAATAACGATTACTCTATAATATTGTTCATTTAATTTCATCAGTGAATGTTTGACTTCATTTAATATTGAAATTTAAAATATCTACAATAAAAAGTCATGGTGCCTTTATTGAATAAAGGCACCATGACTTTTTGTTTATCTGATTATTTATTTTACTGATAATTTTCCTACATAAATATTTCCATCATTGCCTGATATTCTTATAATATATAATCCTCTTGTCAAAGATTGGGTTGGGATAGTTACTTTGCCTTCATCACCAGAAACTTGTGTAGTTATAAGGTTTATCCCATTCAGACTGATAATATTAATAACACTACCGACCGGTATATCTCCGCTGCATACAACATAATCTGAAGCTGGATTTGGATATACGGATATTTCAGGTGTGGAAGATGAAGTCTCCTCAATCCCGACAGTAGGGACAACTTTTATAGGGAAGTCATAAGCCATTCCTTCGAGGATATTTCCCATACATGCTGTTGCTAAACTCCACGCATTATTATACACAACCCTTAGGTGAGTTGTGGAATAAGCTGCTGATTTAGGAACGGAGATAACTTTGCTTATATTCATTACTTCATCGTAATTGCCAAGAACAATATTTAATGGTGGAACAGAGCCCCATGAGCCTATTTCCGTGAAAGTTCCGGTAGCATTCCAATCAGCATAAATAACAGCCGTATTAAAGCGTAAATCCTGATATACAACTGATGTCGAGCGCGGACCTGCGGAGTTTGCCACAAGGTTAAAAGTAAAACTGTCTCCTGGTTCTACTTGTATTGTTTTTTCAATAAGTTGGAATACAGAAGTTGGCGTAGTACTTCTCGTATATGTTATATCATCCTTTGCTCCTGTTGTGGCTGCACTTGCAAGGTATGCCTTACCAAGTGAGTGCATAGTTCCACCCGGAGTACAATATTCTGGATTGTCAACAAATTGAGAATTTACAATTTTCAATTTTATATCTTGAACCTCTCCATTTACAATTCCATTACATACATGATCAACAGGAGTAAATCCGTTACCTTTCTTATCTACAAGGATCCTCATACGGTATATTCCTTGATCATAGCCTGCGACATTAAGATATGCTTCGTAAGAGGAGGCATTCTCGCCGTAGAGCATCATTTCATCAGATGAAAATTTCTCGTCTCTATTCTTATCAATAAATATAGCAACATAATCCTCTGCCATTACAGGAGAACCGGTAAGAGATATCTTAAGCAATTTATCCTTTGCATGGGTTACAACATTTGTGTGTACTTTATAGTAACGTGCCGGGGCAACAGATGTAGTATAGTCTATATTACCCGAAAGTTCCCCCTTTGTCCTTAAAGAAGTAATATAGTGATTTGCATCTGGTGTTATAATCGGAGTACAGTATCCTCCCGGATCAGGAGAATTACCATAATTCTCAAATCTAAGTTTGTATTTCTGTACAGTTGTCGGTATAATATACTTTGATTCAGTGCCGGGGCCACAACTGGCATTACCCAAACCACGCTGCATATTATCAAGATGTACAATTGTCTCTTTCCTGCGGGCTGCCGGTATCTCCCATTCATGTTGCAAGGGTATGTATTCAGCATCTGTATTGTGAAGAGCCGAAAAATTGACCCTTCCCTCAGCCGTTATTTTTACTCCGTTACCTCCCTTATCGGTAAATTTAACCCAACGGAAATCTTCTCTATTACCCATAGACTGCGGTTTTACATAATGTTCTTCAAACCCGTTTACAGTATTTTTATATACTCCAAGGAAAGAACCGGTCTTACGATCCACATAGTTTTCCCACGGACCTCGTGCATAATATTCTACATTCTCAAGCCCAGGGACAAGAGAGAATTGCAACCCAAGACGGCGTAAATCATCGGCAGATGGTGTAAACGTAGTCTCCATATCCATTACGCCGTTAGCATATATGGTATAGACGATCTTATATGTACATTTTCTGGTGGCGGTACGTATCGCTGTAACTGTTACGCTTTTTTTATCCGATGCCAAAGAATAGGTTATTGACGGATTTGTAAACGTAAGTGAAGTCTGCGTATAGAGATCGTTCTCTATGTAACGATGCTGGTTAAACTCAAATCCGTTATTGTTATATATCACATCTCGTCCATTCAAAGATAGCGATTTAAGTATAGTTGTAGACTTGTCGAATGCTGCTATGACTTTTCCACTTTCAACTATAATCTCATTTCTATCGTCAGTAACAGATATACTTTCTGTAATATCATCAGTATTGACAAGTGGCAAGCTTACTTGAGGTGTAAGGGAGAACTGCTCCTGCGACATAATACGTCCGGCGTCAGACCATGTTGTCTTCTCCTTAAGAGCGAGCTTAACGTTTAGGATATACTCTGAGGAGGTGTTAATCTCCTTCTTGTAAGGGATATTTATCTCAGTAGTTGTTCCTGCCGGAATATTCTGCGGAGCAATAGCTCCAGATTCAATTACAGTACCGTTCTCTAACAACTCCCACGATATATCAAAACCATTGAGATTAAGGAAGTGATATTTATTTTTTACAGTCACCTTCTTTGTTTCTTTATTGAAAGAAGGGAACTTTACATACTGATATACTTTTTTAACCTCATTCAACTTTGGAGTCTCTTCCCTAAGTGATGTAATAATTCCATTACAGCAGAAATTACCTTGATTGGGTGTACCAAAATCATAACCGGTATAAAGACCTTTTATGTTTCCGCTTTTTATTTCAGACGGCTTATAGATAGACTGATCTACCCAGTCCCATATATAAGCTCCAACCATATGATAACTGTCCTCTATAATATCCCAGTAATCCTGCAAGTTGCCTATGGCATTACCCATAGAATGTGCATATTCGCAAAGCAAGATAGGGCGAGAACTTGTCCGGTTTGCATTAGCTGATACATAAGCCAAGTTAGGATACATATGCGACTCCAAATCAGAATACAACCAACGGTCTTCGTTCAGTCCCTCATAATGTACAAGACGGTCATCAACGGCCTTTGCTGCATCATAACAATCCTGAAGATCACTCCCGTAACCTGCTTCGTTGCCAAGCGACCATAAATACACCGATGGATGATTGCGACAACTAAATACCATACGCTGTACGCGATCAACTAAAGACGGAGCCCATGATCGGACTGCTGTAAGGTCTGTTTTACCATGGCACTCAAGATCAGCTTCACCCATTATATATAAACCATAATAATCATACATATTATACATCCTCGGACTATTAGGATAATGCGAAGTACGGACAGAGTTAATGTTATTCTGTTTCATCAGTACTATATCTCTTATCATACTTTCATTGTCAACGGCGCGCCCATAGATAGGATGCGTATCATGACGGTTAACCCCTTTAAATCTTATACGCGAATTATTAATATATATTTTCCCATCTTTTACCTCAATTTTGCGCAATCCATATTTAGTTGAGAACGCCTCTTGTTCGGTTCCATCGGCAGCTGTTACACTTATCTCAACCGTATAAAGGTTAGGCATCTCTGCCGACCATAATTCAGGATTATTTACATTTCCGGAAAAAGATAGAATTCTTTCTGTATTAGCCGTCAGAGAGTTTACCGTCTGCTCCCCAAGCGAAGAGTTAAAAGTCCCATCTGGATTATATAAATCAACCTTAATTTTTGTCCCGTCCGACACCGATGAGCCTCTATTGTTGACCCATGTTTTAACCTTCACGGTTGCAGATGTAAGATCTGTATTATTAAAGGTTGTGGTTATATAATGATCGCGAACAAATGTTTTTGGAGTGGCAAACAGATATACATCTCGGTAAAGTCCACTGAGTCGGAACATATCTTGTCCTTCAAAATAACTTCCGTCACACCAGCGGAAAACTTGTATAGATATACTGTTTTCTCCGGTCTTAGCATAAGAGGTGATATCGAATTCATGATCGTTGTTAGCTCCCTGTGTATATCCTACAAATTTCCCGTTTATCCAAACGTATGCGTTGCTGTAAACGCCGTCAAAGTGTAGAAAGAGCTGTTTGTCACTCCAACCTGTCGGAAGATTAAATGTTCGGCGGTAAGACCCTACCGGATTAGGTTCGTTATAACTTGTATAAGAAGGGTTTGTGCAACCTATATATGGAGGATTAGCATCAAACGGATACGGGACATTGCAATATATTGGTGTTCCATGTCCGTGCATCTCCCAGTTAGATGGAACAGGGAGATTACTCCATCCTGAAACGTCAAAGTCTGGTTTATAGAAATCCATCGGACGTTCAGACGGTTGTTTAACCCAATTAAACTTCCATGTACCATTAAGTGTCATGTAATAATCAGAAATAGGCGCAGTCCAAGGCGTTTTGTAATATTCATCGGCACGCATCTGAGCTACTGCCGGATAAGGTATATATGTCGCATGACCAGCCTCCTTATTTACAGCAAATATCGTTTCATCCTGCCAGTAATCCGGAATAACCTCCTTATAAGAAACAATTTTGAATTGTTGCGTAACATCTGAAGTATTTTTGGTAACAGGCATAAGCGCATTGGTTGCCGTCCAATGATACGCCTTAGTTTCATCATTCTTAGGTATTATAAGATATGTGTTATCTTTGCCGGGAACGGCTTCGAGTTTAAATATTTGATTATTATTCCCCTCATTCGCACTCCACTGCAAAAGTTGATTAGGAGTTATTCCTCCGCAATCAGCAGCCTGACCGGGATAATTTGCAGATACTATCATCCAGTAAGATGCTTGTACTTGTTTGAATTTCCAGTAAATACCTTTATCTCCGTCAATGCCGGTAAGCATTTCCAAATTAGTTCCATTGCTATTAGATGCTTTATTACTGATAACCTTACCGTTAGAACCTTCTATCGTATACCAATGTGTATTTGAAACAATTGCAGCATTCAATTCTCCTCCAAAAAACAACGCTATAATAGAAATAAATAATAAAATCTTTTTCATACTTAATATTATTAACATGTAATTATTCGAAATCAAAAATCAGTATTTTATACTATTTTACTAAATCATAAAGCAACAATATTAATGAAATTAATATACTGATTTGCAAATATACTAATATAACCTACTCAAACAATATATAAAACATGTTTTTTGCTAACATTAATTAAGTATCAGATATTATTGATTTCCAACAAAAGTCTTATATCTTCATAATTTACATTAAAAGCCAAAAGATGTTAAACATTATCGCGCTGACGGATAGCTTCATAAATAATAATACCGGCAGCAACAGAAACATTAAGTGAGGCTATCGTACCATACTGCGGTAAAGAGACGATCTTATCAGACAGAGCCAGTATCTGATCTGAAACGCCACTATCCTCAGCGCCCATTACAAGGACCATAGGACCGGTCAAATCTGCCTGCGTATATCGCATATCTGCCTTCTCTGATGCCACAACAACTTGTAGACCGCACGACTTCATATATTTTACTGCATCCGTAAGCGACTGCGGTCGACAAACCGGAAGCGTCATCAGTGCCCCCGCAGATGTCTTCACTGCATCTGCTGTTATCGAAACGCTTCCGCGCGATGGAATTACAACCGCATGCACTCCTGCACACTCTGCCGTGCGAGCGATAGCTCCGAAATTACGAACATCTGTTATATGATCAAGGACAAGTATAAACGGAACTTCTCCACGCTCATATACCGAAGCTATTATCTCTTCAAGCGGCTGATAATTTACCGGCGAAATAAAAGCTATCACTCCCTGATGATTCTTACGCGTAATATAATTAAGCCTATCTGCCGGAACACGTTGTGCGGATATACCATATCTTTTCAAGGCTACAAATAACTCTCCGGCAAGTTCGCCTGAAAGATCGGCTTTAACTAATATCTTATCTATCTCTTTACCGGCCTCAATGGCCTCTGTTACGGCACGTATGCCGAAAATCATATCACTATCCTTTATCATTTGCTTAAGTTTTTACGTAATGTGCTAATTTTTTCAACATTACTTATTATCCAACAACTCTCCTGCATGTTTTAGTGCAGCTTCGGTAAGCACCGATCCGCTCATCATCTGGGCAATCTCCTCAACACGTTCTTCTGATGTTAATAATTTTATATATACTGATGTCTTCTCTTCACACTCCTCTTTGTACACCCTATAATGTGCCAACCCTTTTGCCGCTACCTGCGGAAGATGAGTAATAGCCATTACCTGTCGCGATGATGCTATCGCACCCATTATATCGCCAACACGTCCGGCTGTTCCTCCTGATATTCCGGTGTCTATCTCATCAAAAAGAATTGTAGGCATCGCATGCACGTCGGCCATCATAGCCTTTACGCATAGCATAAGACGCGATATCTCCCCTCCTGATGCACTTTGCGCGATAGGTGACATAACGGTATTCTTATTAGCTGAAAAGTAAAATAGTGCTCGCTCAGCTCCGTTAATATCCGGTTCAGGGAGTCTCTCCCACTCTATTCCAAACCTAAGATTTGGCATTCCTAAAGTACGCGCAAGACGCTCAAGTTCTGCTGCAAATTTATCTCCGCCAAACTTACGCCCTGCTGTCAATAACTCTGCCGATTTATACATAGCAGATGTATATTGTTGCAATTCATTCTGTAAAATCGTTACAATTTCGTCCCCGTCGTCTATTTCAGAAAGCTTATTTGCAATATCCTCCTTTAATGCTATTAGGGATTTAATATCAGGTTTATCGTAGCGTTTTTGCAATCCATATATAATAGAGAGACGCTCTTCTACCTGCGTGAGCTTTTCCGGATCACAAACTATTTTATCTGCCCTCAAAGCCAGATCTCCGGTTATATCTTTAAGTTCAATATATGTACTTTCCACTCTCTGTGGCAAGTCTTCTATCTTTAGTTTTCCATCTAATGAACTCAATTCCAACAAAACGGTTTTAAGTTTTGCCAAAACACCATCCTCATCGTCCAGTTGTTTAAGAGAACGGAACAAGGCCTCCTTTATCTCCTCTGCATGCGAAAGTTCGAGCCTATCGTCTTCAAGCCTATCATCCTCCCCATCCTTAAGCGAAGCACTCTCCAACTGAGCATAAATAAAACGCATATACTCCTCCTCCTCGCGTCCTTTACGCTGCTGAGAGATATGGCGGTTAAGTTCTATTGTCTTCTCTTTATAGGCATAGTAATTTTCGCGATAAGCATTCAATAAATTACAATTGCCGGCAACAGTATCAACTGCATTTAACTGAAAATAGTTATCTGCCAACAAAAGGTTCTGATGCTGTGAATGTATGTCAATAATATTATCACCGATCTCTTTCAGCACTGATATATTGACTGGTGTATCGTTTATAAATGAGCGCGATTTACCGGATGTGGTTATCTCTCGACGAATAATACACTCGCCATCGTAATCTATATCATTCTGCTCAAATATTTTCTTAAGTCCATATTCCGATATATCGAAAACTGCTTCAATCACGCTCTTATCTGCCTTAGGCCTCACCGCCTTAATATCAATACGTCCACCGCACAATATATTAAGTGCACCGACAAGAACAGATTTACCGGCTCCAGTCTCGCCGGTTATAACAGATAGTCCTTTCCCGAAATCTATCGTAAGGTCATCAATAAGTATGTAATTCTTTATTGTCAGGCTCTTTAACATCCGCAGTAAAACTAATTTTGTTTTCCATTGCGCAGCTTTTGCAAACGCTGCCCCTCAGTAGGATAAATATCGTAAAGCATCTTATATATCTCTTCGCGTTCAGACTGAGGGGCCTCTGAATATATATTCACAAGTTCGTCCAATTTAGAATCGCTAAATATTGGCAACAAAACCGACATAGAGTTTGTGTTATATATATCTTTAACGCTTTTCAGCGACTCTGTTATAACTTTGCGCCCTTTATCTGGTGATACAGCCATCTCGTCTAAGCCAAGCCTGTGATATTTATACCACATATCTCTGAAAGTGGACATTCGTTCTTCTGTAAAATCTGTTATCACCGCAGAACGGTTACGATTGCTATCAAATGCTTTCCACCCACCCTCCTGAGAACCCTGTCCCATTGCAACAACTTTTTCTGCTGCTTTAAAGAATGAATCTCCCCCTTTATACGAGAAAGTATCAAAATCAAGTCCAATTATCATATAAGCATAAAAATCAAGGACGCTTGTAAGGTTGCTTTCAAAAGTATTCTCATTAAATATCAAAGGCTCGTATTCACGATAATTGAATTCAAACTCTTTATCCTTAAAATTGAATGTTGTTGTTGTATATGAACTGTTATACACTGGGCGACTTGCTTGTATTTGTATGTCACACGAATAGCGGGCATCCTGTTCTGACACAGAGTTCACGGTTATAAATATTGCGCACTCTATCTTTTCATTGACCGCAATCTGAGCGCTGCTCCACTTACGATCATTCATATATTCTGTAATAGCCTGCTTGAGAGTATTAAACAAACTTGTAGTTGTAGTTTGTATCTTATCTGTATTTATTGTTACCTTACAGTTAAGCTCTTGCGAATGCAAGGTAGGTAATAGTAAAAGAAACAATATGGCTATAATTACACGTCGCAGCATTGGCTCTTATTTAATCAGATTTATAGTATATACGACTATATCTTGGGCTACGGCGGCTTTGCTCTTAAGAGGATAAACCTCCTGTTCTCCTAATTGATTTATAATGGTCACCTTATTATTATCACCGCCAAAGCATGCTCCTTTATCGGCAAGTGTGTTGAGGATTATAAAATCGAGATTCTTATTTTTCAGTTTCCTTACGGCATTCTCTTCGCCATTTTCGCTCTCAAGGGCGAATCCTGCTAATATCTGTTCTTTTCGCTTTACCTTCCCCAACTTTGCTGCTATATCAGGATTAGGAACAAGTTGCAGCATTAAGTCTTCACCGGTACGCTTTATTTTTCCTGCACTATAATCTCGTGGTGCAAAATCTGCAACCGCAGCACACATAACAGCAATATCGGCAACGGCGAAATATTCTTCTGCGGCAGTGCACATCTGACGTGCCGATTCAACATTCACCCTCGTTACAGAATGATGCGCAGATTCAATATTTACCGGACCTGAGACAAGTGTAACTTCTGCTCCGCATGCAGCAAAGGCATCTGCTATTGCATAGCCCATCTTTCCCGAAGAATAGTTTCCTATAAAACGCACAGGATCTATTTTCTCGTATGTAGGACCGGCTGTAACAAGTACCTTTTTCCCTGCAAGAAGCCGCCCCTTACTGAAAAAATCATCCAACAAGGCGACTATCTTTTCTGGCTCTTCCATACGTCCTTTACCATCAAGACCGCTGGCAAGTTTTCCTGTTGTAGGCTCTATTATGTAATTGCCATAAGAACGGAGCTTATTTATATTATTAATAGTTGACGGATGGCGGAACATATCCAAATCCATCGCAGGCGCAACAAATACAGGGGCCTTTGCTGAAAGATATGTTGTTACAAGCATATTATCGGCTACTCCATTAGCCATCTTTGCAATAGTAGAAGCTGTAGCCGGGGCTATAATCATTGCGTCTGCCCACAAGCCTAAATCTACATGGCTGTGCCACTCACCGGTGTTCGCCGTAAAAAAATCACATATAACCGGTTTGCCGGTAAGTGCGGAGAGTGTTACGGGTGTTATAAATTCTTTCCCTGAAGGGGTTATTATTATTTGAACCTCTGCTCCATTTTTAATGAGTGCCCTCGCCAAATAAGCAGCCTTGTAAGCTGCTATACTGCCGGTTATACCCAATATTATCCTCTTATTTATGAGCATCGTAATGCTATTTTGTAATTTGGTATGCAATCCAAAGTTCTGTAAGTATCTTCTTAGTATTAAGAGTAAATTCACTCTTCATTATCCAATCGTAATATGCCGGATCTTTACTGAATATATCCGTAACGGCCTCGCCCTTGTGCTTGCCAAAGTTAAAGATCTCTCGTTGTTTGTCATCGAGAACTATTCTTCCGGCAAAATCTACATTGCGGTTCTGTAATGAAAACTCAGATAAAACTGCCATATCATTCTGAAGTTCCGGGTAGCGGTCGAGTTGTGATTTTAAAACTTCATACGTAGCACGTGTATCGGCTTCTGCCGTATGTGCATTTTCAAGCTCCTTATTACAATAAAACTTATATGCTGCTGATAGTGTACGCTGCTCCATTTTATGGAAAATTGTCTGCACATCAATCATTTTGCGCTTCGATACATCAAATTTAACGCCGGCTCTCAGCATCTCTTCTGCTAACAACGGAATATCAAAACGGTTGGAATTATAACCAGCCAGATCACACCCCTCAAACTCCTTTGCTATTATCTTAGCAACGTCTTTGAATCTTGGGCATTCGGCAACATCAGCATCTGATATTCCGTGCAAAGCCGTTGATTCGGCAGGAATAGGCATCTCGGGGTTTATACGCCTTGTCTTACTCTCCTCCTTGCCGTTAGGGTAAATTTTAATATAACTTATCTCTACTATCCTATCAACAACAACATTTATTCCGGTCGTCTCAAGATCGAAAAAAATAATAGGGTTTTTAATATTAAGTTCCATTCGTAGACCTAAGCTCCTCTATTTTAAAAATCGCCTAACATTATAGGCATAAGCAATATCAACAAATCCTCATCTTGTTCATTTTGAACCGGTGTTATAACGCCTGCTCGAGATGGATCAGCCAACTGCATCGACACCTCCTGTGCTGATATATTATTCAATATTTCAATAAGGAAATTAGCACTAAAGCCTATATTCATTGTATCGCCAGTATAATTGCATGCAACACTCTCCTCGGCAGAGGTGGAAAATGATATATTCCTTGCCGAAACGACAAGTTTATCAGATGATAGCTGTAATTTAACAAGACTGCTTGCCTGATCGGAAAACACCGAAACTCGGCGCAATGCAGTTGTAAATATTGAACGGTCTATTATAAGTTGGCTTGGATTATTCTGTGGAATAACTGATGCGTATTTGGGATATACGCCCTCTATCAGACGGCAATTAAGAACAAAGTTTTCAAGGGTGAAACATGCGTTCTTTTCGTCAAAGGTCACCATTACATCGCCATTCTCCTTTGGGAGTATTGTTTTGAGTAAGTTTGCCGGCTTGCGCGGAAGGATAAAAGATGTCTGCAAACCTGTCTGCACTGAAGTGTTTTTGAAACAGGCTAACTTTTGGCTATCCGATGCAACAAAGATTATATGATCGGGCTGAACGTCAAAAAAGATACCGGCCATTATAGGACGCAGATCGTTGTCGGCAAGGGCAAATGCCGTACGGGTTATGCCGTTTAACAGTACCGCAGAAGCTATCGAAATTGTCTTTGCCGTATCGCTGAGTTGTGTTCTCTGTGGATATTCACTTCCGTTTATCCCTATAAAACTGAACTGTCCGTTCTGAAAGTATAGGAAAATCTCTAAATTATCGTTATTTATATCAAATGTAAGAGGTTGGTCAGGTAACTCTTTGAGAGAATCCAGCAACATCTTTGCCGAGACAGCAAAGACTCCATTACCTTCCGACTCCTGCACTTCAAACGTTGTAGTCATCGTTGTCTCCTGATCAGAAGCAGTAACTGTCATCTTGTCGTCAGAAAGATTAAACAGAAAATTATCCAGTATGGATATTGTATTCTTTGAATTTATTACACGACCTACTGCCTGCAAATGGAACAGTAATGCCGAACTCGATACGATAAATTTCATAGCCTTGTGTTATTATGTATTATACAAATATTCAGAGCATTTATTACACCATAAAAATTACGGCATATATGAGAACAAATATACTATATTTTTTTTGCAAAACGATAATCTTTCTCTGAAAAACATTAACTATTGAAAGAATGTACAGTAACAATATAAGATTAACCAGTTAGTGAAATTAAAAAGTCAAATAAATAATAATTAAAAAGTTGCGCTTATAGTTGATTTAGGCAGAAGCGATTCACTGCATCACTCGGCATGTCTATCCGTAAAAAAATAGCTAATCGGGCTAATGGATGTAATGAATATTTCTGTATTTACTCCAAACCTATTAGCAAAGTTAAATATGCACTATTTTTATTTTCGTCAACGGATTATAAATAATTATCGTGCCAACCTCTTTTTGAGAGAGAGGAACGAATATACCACTGCTATTGCACAAAGGAGGGATGCCGCATAATATGAAATAACCGTTGAAAAAGAGACAAGATAAAACACAAAAAACGTTATCAGCAGCGTTATCACAAAAACAATATAAAAGCGTCTTTCGGGACGAAAATTGTAGTACTTGCTGCATAACCACCATATTAATATGCCGTACAATATGAAATTAAGCATATAACCGATCCCGAGACCATCAAATCCAAAGAGAAGATATAAAAATATATTTATTCCGAACGACGTTGTATCTGATAAAATCTCAGTAATCAAAAACAGTTTGCCGTTTCCTTTTGCCAGAAGCACAAACCCCAAAGACCATGATACTGCCTTAAAAGCTACACCTAACATTGCCCATCCCGTATACGTAGTAATACAGATAAATTCCGGTGCATAAAGCAACGGTATAATCCACTCTTGCAAAAGGAGAAATACTGATGTTATAGGGAGCAGCAATAACAGAGAGGTCTCCATCTGGCGCGATGCCTGTACGGACATTAGTGCATTATCGGAACTCGCAGCCGAGAGGCGCGGGTAATATTCTGTTGCCATAGCAGCAAATATAAGCCCAACATAACGTGTTACCAATGTAAATCCAGCCTGATAATATCCAACTTCTGAGGTAGAAGAATAATAATTAAGCCAGGCAACCAACATATAATTAAGAAGCGTTGTAACAAATCCACTTACAGTCATAAATATGCCAAGTCGCATCATCGGCTTTCCATCACTTATAGCCTTTTTAAAACTTATTGGATTTGTGCTTTTCTCTCCCTTTCTCGAATACAAAACCGTAAAAAAGAGAGTAAATAACGAAGTTAGTATAAGCGATGGGACAATTCCCTCTATCCCTAAAAAGTAATAAATAGGCACAGATATAGCCAAAGAGACTAAGCTTCCTGCTACCGAAGCCTTTGCCAATGCCTTAAGCCTGCCTGTCCCTTGCAAAACGGCCTGTTCGCCTAAGGTTAAAGTACTGAATAATAACGCACACGAAAGCCACACAAATCCCCAAAGTTGCTTGTCGCTTCCGAATGTAAAACGGCTCAACAATGGGGCCGCAGCAAGAAAGGTTATAGCCCCAAGAAGACCGGCAAGTAAAGAAAGCCTACGCAGTACAGCTATAATATGAGGCAACCTTACACCAGAACCTTTAGCGACAGAAACCTCCCTGACACCACTTTGGCGCAATCCTAAAGAGGTTGCCGACATCACCATCTCCATGGCACTACCGAAAAGTCCTATAACGCCTATTCCGTATGCACCCAACCAGACGGCAATAATCTTATTACGCACAAGAGAGCAGATCATATTTATAACCTGCACGCCGCCGAAAATTCCGGTAGCCTTTATTATTCGACCGTATGTGCTACCATTATCGCTCATGGCAAGGCTTGAATATCGAGAAATATCCGTTGCTCCAAGATCTTACATAGCCGTTATCACGTAAGAAACGCAACATTACAGAATGTCGTCCCTCTCCGCCCCCTTCAGTAAAATAGCCGGAGTCTGGTTCCCAATAAACATCCTTTATTGATTGAAAATGTTGGGTAACAACAATAGGTAATTTTCCCGACTTGTTGCGGATTTTTTCCATATATCCTGAGAACATCGCTGAATCATAACCTAAAACCCATGAATTATAGCAATAAGGAGCCGTACCTGTAAGATAATTCAACATAGGGAGATTATCATAACCGATAAGAAAATCTCCGGGAGTAACCTCTACGGAAAGTCTATTTAATAAATCTCCTATAATTTGCGCCCGTTCATCGGTAGTATAAACACCTTTAAGTAACGGGTGACCTGCCGGTGTCAACTTTTCAATACGTGGACCTAAATCATTATAAGGGACAGAGTATCTTCGTTCAACAAAATATATCGCAAAAACTAAAAGTATTCCCCATCCTATAAATTCAATCTTACGGTTACCGCACCATCTGATAAAATTACCGTAATACGGGAGCGAGCCGAAAAAGCTTGGTGCAGAGGCTATAATAAAAGGAAATGAGAGCCAAAACGTATGATAGCCTACAATATTTATTCCATAATCACTTCCCAACGGATATATAACATTAAACATTGCGGAAACGGCGGCAAGCAATTTTAATGAATTATGATAACGCCCCAACATAATGGTTATAGAGGTTGAAAGCGAAATAAAATATAGCAACTGTATTATGCTAAACTCATAAAATGAAAATCCCAAAAGCAGAAGTACCGCAACAATCACAACATAAAACCAACGCCCCTTAATGGCTCTAATTAATGGGATAGCAAGAAGCGCAACAAAAAGAGCTCCTCCGCCAACCCTCACAACCCCCATATACTGTCTAAGCACATTTATAAACATCCTCTTCAATCCATGCGTATTCCCGTCGCTTGCACTAATATCAAATAGCATTAAGATAGAATCCCTATATACATATATATATCCCGAAACCCATATTAAGGCAATTACAACAACTAACGTAACACACCATGCAACAAAAAAATATATGATAGATCTAATCCAGTCACGGCGTTGTCGTCCGGACAACCACGCTTCATAAGGGATTAAGGCGATAAAAAGCAGATCAAGTATATTTGGAAACCTCGCAAATACATTAAGAGCCATAAGAGAAGCTGCCAAAAATATATACCATTTTTTATGTCTCTCTCCGGCAATACCGTTAAACAAAAGGAGCAGCGCAGACAGCAATATTATTACCGATAACCTGTTATTACAGAAGCATGTTATATCTTTATACACAAACAGCATAGCCATAATTATGCCCGTACGAATAGCCCAAAGTGGAAGGTACGGGCGCAAAATTCGCGTTGCAATAAGCGCAATAATAGTAATAGAAGCAACACCAACCAACCTCATCATCAGCAAGCCTCCGGTTGGAAAAAAGTTCAACAATGCCCCACCCGTAATACCGGTAAGCCATGACGGGAAGTTAGACATAACAGACTCAGGGTCAACAAATATACGTGAATAAAATGTCATCCAATACCCTTCGTCTGAAAAGTCGAGTCCCTGAAAGACAAAAAGCAACTGAAACAGCACAAACGCGCCCCAATATACATATGGAGGTAAAGACGATATACGTGCCGAGAGAGGTTGTTTCATAGCTTTTAATCTATACAAATTTCATAGGTATCATAAACAATGCCTTTCGCCCCGAAACCTTCCTTCTGAGAGAGTAACCCCAAATTAAGGAGTATTCCTCCCGACTCAGTAGATATCCCAAAATCAAAATATGGGATATCCCTATAACGGGAAGTTATAAGATGAGAAAAAATGACGTCAAGAGCACCGCACTCACGTCCTTTGTTAGAAGCGGCAATATATTGGGCATGCGCGCAATGCGCAGTTTCGTAAACGATAACACCGGCGACCGTAACACTGCATATTTTTGCAGTATAAAGGCGGATATTTTCAGGAAAACGACTCTTAAGTATCATTATCTCCGCAAGCGAATGAACCGGATGTACATTATGGCGATCTTTAAGATTTGCAGATAGTATTTCCCAAAATGCGCTAAAATCGCTCTCTTCACAAACATTAACTCCTGCATCTAACCCTTTTTTTATACAACGGCGACGCAACTGACAGAAATGTGTATGCAGCGATGGAGAAAGAGCCGAGGACAAGGCACGTCCGGTAAGGTGCGCCCCATTGCGAAAAAGGGCATAAAGCTCCTCCTCAGAGGGTTGCGAATGATAAATATGAGGAATAGGTTTGTAAAAAATCTTTTTTATTTCTGCATCTTTAAGATAAGTCATAAGTGATGCAAATATCTTCATGACATCCGCACCCTTGCAATATTCAGAGACCAGAAGACCTCCGTAAGTCAACCCCTGATGCGACCAAATAACGCTGTCTATTTCATTCGCCGGGAGCACAGCCATCAGTTTGCCGCGTAAAGTGAACATCAGCGAATGGTCAACAAAACGATCAGCATGATAGTCCATATATCCGCGCATGAACAGAAAAGTCCCGTTACGCGACGAGCTCACCATCTCATCCCATGCTCCACGCCTTTCCGGAATATATCTCTCAATATTTATCTCCGCCATAATAGGGATAAATTTATTTACCGAGCCATATTTCAGGATTCTGTTTTACAGTCTCACGCCAAAGTTGAAAATGCAACAATGTAAGATCTTTGTCTTCAGGATCTGAATATATACTACCTATGGCTTGTTTTGTACTTACTCTACTACCAACTTTTACATATACTTCCTTAAGATTTGAATATATAGTAAGATAATTTCCGTGACGCACAATTACTGAACTGTTGTATCCGGGAACAACAAATATTTTGGTAACAACACCGTTAAAAACGCTGCGAGCTTCACCCCCGGGAACGGTTTTTATTATTATCCCACTATTATTAACCTGCACATATTTCAGTTCCTGATGTTGTTGACGCCCATAATGACCTACTATTATGTATTTCCCGGAAAGAGGCATCGGCAGCCTTCCTCTATTTTGTTCAAAACTCTGTGCAAGGACCTGTTCATCCTTTGTCATTGAGTACCCCCCCGTAGATTGGGGCTTTCGTTCAGTAGACGATTTTATACGGTTTGAGTTTCGTGCCTCTTCTGCTATAAGATTCTCTATTTTACGGTTAAGACCGGCAGCCTGTTTCCTTTGTCGCTGAAGCTCCTTTCGCAAAGCATTTTCATCCTTTTTAAGACTATTCACCACAAGACGTTGCTTACCTTCCTTACTTTTAAGTATTTCGGCCTCCGCACTACGCTTCTGTAAAACTTTATTTTTGTCTCCGCGAAGGGACTGAAGCACCTTGCGCTGTTGTTCCAACTCTTCTTGCTGGGCAATAATAGCCGTAGCCTGTACCTTACGCCACGTTGAGAACTCTTTAAGATACCTCACGCGACGTATCGTCTGACTAAAAGAGTTTGCTGAAAAGAGGAATATAAGAGTTTCATAACCCGAATTTTCACGGTAAAGACTTCTCATTGCCTTTGCATAATCTCCTTTTTTCTCATTCAGCGATTTTTCAAGCATTGTTACATTTTTCAACAAGACTCTCTCATCACTCTCTATTTTACCTATCTCTACATTAAGTTTCCCTATCTCCCTGCGTTGCATACCTACCTCTGCCGCTATCTGGTTAAGTTGACTCAACGACTTTTTAGCCGAAAGTTGTGTCTGCTTAAGTTTTTTGCTCGTATCCTCAACCCTACGTTGTGCATCCTTCTGCTGTTGACGCAACGTATTCATTCTTGACGACTGCGCATTGGCAGATGTAAATACCAGAAAAACAAAAAATATTATGAAAATAAGTCTCTTTTTCATCTCATATACCTATATATCAACTCTGTTAAAGTTACCCTATCATACCTCTGTGGTATTTCAATATTAGGTGTTACATTTTTATCCCATTCGTAAGAAATATTTTTAATCTCCATTACAATAGGGATATGCAATAAAGGAAACGACAGGGACATCTTTACAGATGACGGTGCAACCCTTCCTTCTTTATCATTAATATGACCATAATAATTGCATGATGCAACATCATGTCCCTTGCCATCATACAAATTAGTACTCTCAATCAATCCTTCGGCATTCAATAAAAAGCTGACTTTAACGCTTTGATTCTCTTTCGTTGTCATTAACAATTTATTTTCTTGCTTATGCCAGTAAAATTTACTATAATCGTCAACCGTCAACTCTTCAGAAAGCAAAAAAGGAACACCAAGTAATAAATTCTGCAACTTTGCAACACCTGCGCTTCCGGGTATTATATCACGGAAAGAAGTTATTGGTTCAATAGATGCAAGATTATTCATACGGTCAATTACATATAAAGAGTCCTTAGTAACCATAATACGCACCATCTCTATTCCAAGGAACGGTTGGAAAGAGAGTTGCAGAAATGCTCCGTTAATCATCTTTATTTGCGCCTTAGAAGATATATTTGCAAAAGAGATAGTACATTTTGCCGACATCGTAGCAAACTGCGGTGCATCTTTCAATACCCGCTCTAACATCTGTCGTTCATCCTCAGCATTTACTTTCAGTTTCTCACCCGGTTGACTAACCTTACATGACAAAGCAAAAACCGCAAGTAGTACTACAAGAATATATCTTATTTTAACAACATTCTGTAACATATCAGTTTAATCAGTATATGCTCTGTTTTTTATCTTCATCTCAAGTGTACCTGAGGTGCTTCCGGCATCAAGGGCTTTCTGCCAATACTCAACAGCCTCTTCCGCTCTACCCTCTCTTGATAGTATATCTCCGTAATGTTCCAGAATATCCGGCACCCCTTCGCCTCCATTCTGCATAGCCCTCTTTATATAAAGCTCAGCAAGAGTATAATTTCCCTTTTTAAAGAAAACCCATCCGTACGTATCAAGATATGTGGGATTATTTGGCTCCTCACTTACCGTCACCGCACTCAACTTCTCGGCTTTGGACAAATCACCGCCGGAAATCGTTATATAATAGCTATAATTATTCAGTGCACCGAGGTTCTTAGGGTTATATGATATTGCTTTGTCGTAAGATATAAACGAGGAATCCTGCTTCTCACTCTGATAATAAATATCACCTAACTGCGCATATATATCAGAGAGCATCTGCGGACTATTTCGGAACTCCTCAATTCCTCTCTTAAGCATCTCAATTGCTTTACGCTCCTGCTTAGCGAAAAAGTAGTAACCTCCGGCTGCTACTATAAAAGTTGAATCGCCTTTAGAAAACGGAAGAGCCTTGTCTATCATCACATCCATCTCAGCGTAATCCCCTTTATTGTAAAGTGCGCCTATAAATTTTTTCCAGACATCAATATTAGCAGGTTCAAGATCAAGTGATACACGCAACTGCTCTTCAGCCTTACCGTATTTATTCTGCATAAGCAATATGTCTGCATAAAAATTTCTTAGTCCACTCTCACGCGGGTAAGAATCTATTAAAGAAGAAAAGAGCGTATCAGCCTTTCCAAAAGATTTAACATCCTTATCTTTCTGTAAAAGACCATACAAGTAATTCTTCAAAATATCCTGTTTTACGTCAAGTGCTAAATCAGTACACGAGAGCGCATCATAAATAGCTGTCCGCAAACTGTCCGCCTCACCTTTCTTCGCATAATACTCCGCCTTTGATATATTTATAAAACAATTTCCATGTTCTATCGTTTCCGCCCGATGTATAATTTCCATACCACGATCAAGACTGTCGGCATTGATATATCCTGATGCCAACGTAAGCAAATACTCTATGCTTTCAGGATACGCATCAGACAAACGTTTCAATTCTGCAAGCATCTTGTCCTTCTGTTTAAGGCGATCGAAAATATTAGCCTTTGTGGTTACAATATATTCAATATTTCCTGTCATGCTCTCAAGACGATCATAACAAGCCAAAGCCTCCTCATACTTATCGGCATTAAGATATGCCTCGGCAAGCATGCTTAGTAGTTCCTCATCGCCCTGATTTTTATCCAAAAGTCCACGGTAAAGATTCACCGCTCGTTCCTTATCACCTATGCGCATAGCAAGATTTGCCGCGCTTACATTATACCAATAATTATCGGGAGAACCCTCTGCTGCACTAAGCATATAAGAGTATGCTGTCTGCGGTTGTTGCAATCGGTAATAATACAAAGCAAGTTGATATTTTATATCAGCATTTGAAGTATCCATCGCTGCGCCACTGCGCAATACGTCAAACGCCGCAGACAAAGAATCTGTATTTTCCAATCTGGCAGCCTCCAACAATAAATACTGCACTTTGGAACTTTTGTCTATCACCGCCTGTTTGCGTTTAGCACCACAAGGTTGCAGCCCCAATATCAAAAGTATAAGAAAAGTGCCTGTATATATAATACTTCTCATTCGTATATTTACGATTAATTATTACTTATATAACACCGGTACTACTTAATGCCTGTATGTCCAAATCCTCCTGCTCCGCGGACGCTCTCATCAAGTACATCAGCCTCTTCCCACTCTATCTTTACATAAGACTTCACTACCATCTGGCATATCCGCTCCCCGTCCTCAACAGTAAAATCAGAATCAGAAAGATTTACAAGAATAACGCATATTTCGCCCCTATAATCGGCATCAATCGTCCCCGGCGTATTTAATACCGTAACACCTTTTTTAATAGCTAATCCACTACGCGGACGTATCTGCGCCTCATATCCCTCAGGCAGTTCAATAAAAAGACCTGTTGGTATCAGTGCCCTCTGCATAGATCTCAATATTACGGGAGATTGCAAATTAGCCCTAACATCCATACCGGCAGCATGAATTGTGCCATATTCAGGAAGAGGGTGTTTACTTTTATTTATTACTTTTACTTTCAGCATTTTAAGTGTTTATATTAGCATTGCATAAAAGAGTCCAATGCCATCAAACTCGAGTGCGAAGTTAATTAAATCCGCAGAATTATGCTAATAATCATCTGTTTTATTTAGAGCGGAATATTAAGAATAAACACACAAATAAATATATATAGAGTAAGCCAAGATAATTTTATCACTTTTTGCGTTTCGTGAATATTCAATCAATTTCTATTAAACCACAAAAAAACGGACATCAGTGACATACTTTAACAAAAAGCACTGCAAATAGCGTAAAAAGCATCTTTTTGCTACAACTGCTAAAAAATAATATTCTTTTTGTCAAAAAAAAGCACCAAAAAAGTTGCAAGACAATGAAACGATTATTATCTTTGTCCCGAATTTAAGTAAGAATAAATTATTACGTATATAAAATATCACCATAATTTTAAACTAAAAGAGAGATAAAAATGGAAGTAAAGAAAGTTTTAAGCGACTTAAAGAGACGTTTTCCAAACGAACCGGAGTATCATCAGGCAGTTGAAGAAGTTTTAACAACCATTGAAGGGGAGTATAACAAACACCCTGAGTTTGAGCGCTTCAATCTCATCGAACGTCTTTGCATACCTGACCGCATCTTTACATTCAGGGTAACCTGGGTTGACGACAAAGGTCAAGTACAAACCAACGTTGGTTACCGTATCCAACACAACAATGCTATTGGTCCTTACAAGGGAGGTATCCGTTTTCACTCCTCAGTAAATCTGTCAATACTGAAATTTTTAGCTTTTGAACAGACGTTTAAGAACTCTCTCACCACTCTCCCCATGGGCGGAGGCAAAGGCGGTGCCGATTTCACCCCGCGCGGAAAGTCTGATATGGAAGTAATGCGCTTCTGTCAGGCATTTGTTACCGAATTATGGAGGCATATAGGTCCACAAACTGACGTACCAGCCGGAGACATAGGTGTAGGCGGTCGTGAAGTTGGCTACATGTACGGAATGTATAAAAAGTTAGCACGCGAAAATACAGGTACATTTACAGGCAAAGGACTTGAGTTTGGAGGTTCTCTGATACGCCCCGAAGCAACAGGTTACGGCAATGTTTATTTCCTACTTGAAATGCTAAAAGAGAAAAAGATAGATATAAAAGGGAAAGTAATTGCAGTATCAGGTTCAGGCAACGTTGCACAATACACGGTACAGAAGCTAATAAGCCTCGGAGCAAAAGTAATCACAATGTCCGATAGTAACGGCTACATATACGATCAGGACGGAATAGACGAGAAAAAACTCGAATACATATTCAATCTCAAAAACATACAGCGCGGACGTATCAAAGAGTACGCAGATAAATACGGCTGCAAATACGTTGAAGGCGGACGTCCATGGAATGAGAAATGCGATATTGCCATGCCCAGCGCAACCCAGAACGAACTTGACGGAGACGATGCACGCACATTGATAAAGAGCGGTTGTTTTGCAGTCTCAGAAGGAGCCAATATGCCATCCACACCTGAAGCCGTTACAGAGTTCCTCAATGCAAAAATACTCTACGCTCCCGGCAAAGCAGCAAATGCCGGTGGAGTTTCTGTAAGTGGTCTTGAAATGACACAAAACTCTATCAAACTAAGCTGGAGCAAAGAAGAGGTTGATGAGAAACTAAAGAGTATAATGAAAGACATCCACTCACAGTGTATCCGTTACGGAAAACAGGAAGACGGTTACATAAACTACGTAAAAGGAGCAAACGTAGCAGGATTTATGAAAGTAGCCAAGGCCATGATGTCACAAGGCATACTCTAATTTATTTCCATTAGACCAATATCACTAAAAAAGCATGGTACAAATGTACCATGCTTTTTTAGTGATAAATTGTTTTTACAATATCCTTAAAAATGATGTAAAAGACTACCGATTAGCAATTAATTAGTTGTCATAAAACAAGACAATTTAGAAACATCCTTTTTTATATATTCCAATAGTAATTTGTGCACATAAATATTATTGCCTCTTAGAGAGGTTAAGTTGAACTGCTATACCATAATTTATATCCGTTACCGGATACGAAGTTGAAGATATAAGTGGCGTATTTACCTGATGTTCATAAAAAGCCTTAAGTGTTATCATCCTGCTTATAGCATAATTGGCAGATACTTTTACCGATAAAGTTTTTGTTCCAGAAGTAGCTTGAGTGAAATTCTCCTCTATTTTTCGTATAAGAGCCGTTGAAGTCCGTAAAGAAAAATCGGCCTGAAGTTTCAGGTCACTACTGAACCCACCCGGATTATTTGCACCGCCTTTGCCGAATCCTAAATTTATAAACGTATAACCGGCACCAATAGTAATTTCACGCGAAGAAGACTCCACTATCTGCCCTGATGAAGGGTTGAGCGTCACCGTACGGCTATCTTTGTAAGCAGAACGCATTGATATGCTGTTTTTAAGCGTCATGTCTAACCCAATAAGCGGAGCAAAACTCTCAGTAAGGACAACCGATGCAATATCGTAAGGAGACGAAGGCATTGGACTTCCGCTCTTCTCATCCTTTACAAAGCCAAATCCATCCCCTGCATCAACCCAATTAAGGAAAGATGTGAAAGATCCTACGCTGTACACACAACTATAAGCATGAGTAAGGGTAAAATTCTTAAAATGTTCCTTCATTTTTTTTAGTTTACCAAGCCCGTCATAAGTAATACGCCAGTTAGGAAGCAGATGTTTTAAAGTAGGGAAAGCCGATAGTTCAACCTTATCTACATTTCGTCCCGTATATGCAGCAATAAATGCAGGGACCATAACGTCCGACGAGCTCTTATTCACCGCTCCATTCCGAGGGTCATAATTATGTCCATTAAGATTCTTATCATTTATAAATTTAGCCGATGGATATTTAGTCCCCATATAAGCACCCTCCATGCGCGCAGCAATTACATTACGGAAAGAGAGAAAGTTCTCAAAAACCTCAGATTGATAACCGTTGTTGGCATTAACACTACGCATAGCAGACGATAGACCGATTGTCGTCATAGAGAAACTTCCTCCGCGAGTTGTAGGGTGACCGGCAAACATAAATTGCACCTGATTATTAGTAGTTTGCGAATATGCTGCCGTAAGCGTTATCTTAAGCCCTTTTAAAGGCTCCAATGTAGCATCAATCATAAGATCTTTAGACGAAACAATCATAGACGGCGATACAAGCGAAGAGTCAGAGGTAATTACCCATCCACGATCAATTGCTTTACTCAAATACCTCTCCCCCGGCATACCAAAAGCAAAATCCAACCCTGGGGCAAAGGCACTTGTGCCGGTACACTGCCCCAATATGTCAGATACATCAGGCGTAAACGACGGCAAAGCCATAGATGTACTGTATTTATACTGCACATTTATATTGCGTAACATCATCGCAAAACGAGTCAAAACCTCCCCAGTCTTATAAAGCTTATTATCCTGTTTTTCTGTATTGTCAGGATTTGTCTTTGCAATCTGCACAGTTATCAGAGTCGAATCAAGGTTCTCGATACGGATGCTGTTTTTATTAAGAATTTTAAATTGCAACCTGTATAATTTACCCTCCTCAGTTTTACCAACAACCCGTATCCTCTTAGTGCCAAGGTTATGCGTAACAACCGTTACAGTATCTTTCTTAAGTGGAATACGTTTTTCAAACTTATTAGGATCCTGCAATTTTTTCTTTATCTGCACTCTGTCAGCCGTTGCACGAGATCTACTGCTTCCACGTGACGAACCTGAAAACTTGCGGTTTATCTCCTTAAGATACTTAGATTTATTATAGAGCATCTCAAAATTTAGTTTTCCGGTTATACCCAATTGCGCCTGATTATTTATGATATTGCCTATCACTGTTTTATCATCAATATATGCACCCCTGTCCCATGAATAAGTTGATGTATATGTACCTTGCAGACCAAGCCAATCAAACACCGGACTTTTTGAAAGAGGCACATCCACCGTAACATTAAAACTCTGGTTAAATTTCCATGGCGTACCCAACTGCCATATACTCTGCATAACAGTATCCTTCCATGCTTTAAAGTCATCAGGGAAAAGAGCCTTATTAACAATACCTTTCGGCTCATCGACGTGTGCATTAGTCATTGTCGACAACGACATTGAAGTACATTTAAGAGGACTCCACTGGATTGAAAACTGCCTGTCCCAATAAAAATTCTTGTTAATCGATACCGGGAGCTTCGACAAAGCATCGTTCTCCATATTACGCTCCTGTTGCTCATGATAATAACGCGATATATTTGTACTAAACGATATTGCACTTGGAAGATAATTTATGCCCATCTCTTTAAACGAATCGAGGTGTCTTGATTTACCTTTCAATTTTGCAAACGGCTTCCAAGCCTTTACATAAGGCGAATAAGCATAAGTAAGATTAAAGCGGCGATCGCGTGCATTTTCATATTCAGTAGTAGGGGCTTGGTTATCCTGCCTATTGCACGAATAACTCAGAGTAAAGTTGGTAGGATCCCACGGCATAGGATTTTTACTCTTTACATCAAATTTGAACCCTGACAGACTAAAACTACGTGTTCGGGCACGATTAAGAGCAATATTCTTTATAGAATCCCTCTCGCCGGTAGATGCAGCAGCATCCAACGCGTCCCTCATTAATACATCTTCATCCAGCGGGTTGTATTTAGGCATATTCCGCTCCTCATAATAAGAGTAATATATTGGAGCCTTAAGCTTAACCTTCTCCGGCAAAAAGCGTCCGGCATCAACAAGAAAAGAGAAATTATACTGATAATAATCCTCCATTCTCCTCTCGTTAAGTCTCTGGTCTACCCCACCAAAACCAGCTGTTTCAATATGAGTTCCTCCAGAAATAGTAGCCAAATCAGAGATATTGAGGTTAATATCGGCCTTTACGCCCCACCCTCCACTCTGATTAAAGCCAGATAGCCGCAACTCATCCACCCAAACTACAATATCTTTATTTACACCGGCATTATTCCTTACACCAATAATAATAGACTCCATATTTGAAAGCGACGGATTTCCCACTATTGTTACCCTATTCTTAAGATTTTCCGGATCGTATGCAGAATACGGGTTAATGTACGACACCCCAACCTCCCCACGTGACTTAGCCGCATTACGTTGTTTTTTAACGTCGGTAAGCAAAGAGAGCGGAAAGTTAAGCATATTCTGCGTAGGCCAAACGATCTGTTGATCGTTTTCATTATACGTATTATAATTACCGGCAGGCGTTATAGCAAGTGGCACTTCATATTCATAATAGTTAGTACGTACGTCCGAACCCACACGAATAAACACAGAAACTTCGCCATTACGAAGGTTTGTTTTATCATCAATAAGCCTCTCGGCATGCACAAACATCTGCAACCTCTCATAATTACGAACATCAATACCAGATGTTTTATATATGGCACGCGCATTCTTTGAAGGTAGATTGGACACCTTCATTGATATAGACTGCTCATTAAGTTGCGTTATTTGCGACTGGTCTGGCGATATTACTCGTGTAACACCTGGAGGCAATACATAATTAACCGGCTTCTGACCAGCATTCTCCTCAATATTTACGACTGAAACATCAAGATCACCCTGAGCCGGCAATGTAGTCCCCCCCCCCTTATGGTCATGATGTAAACGCAACGTATAACTGCGCCAGTCTCCACGCACAAGTTCCAGAGTGGCAAGACGCAGATGAATATCTTTCTTGAATCCCGTCATAAAGACACGGGCAAACCGTATGGTCTTAAAATCCTGAATAGACCCTACGGTTTCACGCGGCAGATGGTTTCCGTCACCAATTGTCTCCTTCAACGGTATCTTAAATTGATACCACTTTACTGTTGCATCCTCCCCATTACGAAGCCTCACAGTACTCTCCTGCGCGGCAGTTATATAATTCTTTCCAACAACAAGATCTGATGGAGATATCTTTACCCCGTACTGATAATAACGCTCATACTCATCCAGCGTATTGTCTTGGTTTATATCTTCCACATCAGGCACGCTCTTTGAAGATTGGTAATACGGATCAGAAGCCTCCTCAGATGGGAGTGAGTTCCCTTCAGTCCCATTATACCGTTTATAACGCTGCAATATCGAAGCCTGCTGATCATCATAATCCACACCACGGTAGAAATGGTAATTATCACCGGCAGGGTCATTCAACGGTGATAACTGATCCTGCTGAAACCGCTGCAATGTCTCCGGAGAAAGCACCATACGCAATTGATTTAAATAATCACTATACCCACCAAAAGAGAACTCCTCCTGCGTAGATATACCGTTAAGTCCGACATCCTGCTTTATACGTGCACCGCCGGCATTATCAAAAGAGTAAGTAACCGATTGGCGGCGTGAAACCTTACCCCACACCGTAGTTGTAACCTGTGTCGCGTCCCCATCCACAGGGAGTCCGTTCTCAAAAGCCTTCTTCCCGTCCTTAAGAATATCCTCCGATACCTCACCAAAGTTGAAATACAGAAAACCACTATTATCCTTATCATATATAAAAGGATCCAACATCCAAAACTGAAGATACTCTATATTTGCGGACTCAAAATCCGTATTATCCATCTTGCGCATCATGCCACCCCACCGCAACTCAGGGTTCTTTAACGTACCGTCAGCATTTATATTAACGGCATCAAGAGAATACGGACCTCGCTCCTTAGGATAAAAAGAGAGATTCAGCACCTGAAGCAGCGAAGACTCACCGTAACCAAGCTCGCGGTTTGGGAAAACCTCATTCGATTGTATCTCGCGCACGTAATGATTAGACAACTGATTCAGGTCATTTTTTATATGCGATGGAGTAAGCGTAGAGTTCTTTTCGGTAAACATCCTATCAATATAATACCAACTGAACAAAGAACGGTTACGTCCGTATGCAAGGTCATTTGTTAGCTTCGATTCAGGGAACATTGATGGTGTAGAACATATATTCCACGAATACGGCAGGCGTATATCATTTTGCGACTGCGAATACTCAAAATCATCAATATAAGATAATGACTTAGCCTTCTTCGTTCCCGGAATAAGTTGCGCAAACTCAGCGTTTATTGTCAGTTTAGAAGGCGCCGTAGCATTTACCGTTGGAATACGGTTAAATAGGTTGGTAAGCCACTGAAACTCCGTTGTATATGACGTATTAAATCCCCATATAGTATTATTTATCACCTCATTTCCAACAGTAAGTTTTTCAGTAAGCGCCTTTTCGCCCATGTGCATAACAGTAGCTCCAATTCTGAAATTCTTTGAAAAGGCATAGTTAAGATCTAACCCCACAAGCGTTTTACGCTGCATATTAAAAAGCTCTTGACTTTCAAGAGATACTTGTATTGCAGTTCCGGCATCAATATAGCTCTGATTTATTACATTTACGGTTCCCATTGTATAGTCCACCGTATAATCCACATTCTCAACAAGCGTAACACCTCCAGCCATAACCTTTACAGAACCGCGTGCTACATTCTGCGCATTAAGCTGTATGGTGGAGCCGGAAGAGGCCTTGTATTGCCCCTGAATAGAGAACTTATTCTTATCAGTAAACTGACGGGCGACAGTTTGAGTAGAGTCGTAAAGCTCCTGAAAAATATACTTATCAACATTAGGAACCATCGTCCCTATCGCCGTTTTAAGATGCGATCCAAAAGGTTCAAGAACAGGAAATATAACCTTACCTCTTGCCGTATTTATCGTATAACCCTCTACAAAATCAAAAACACCGTCAGAATTGACCTCGTTGTTATTATCCAGACGATCGAGTTTCATAACCCTCAATAACTGCTTTCCCACTATATTCCCCACCGACATATACGTCACCTGCGTACCCGTAGTATCATTACGGTAATATACCTGCAATTTAAATTTTTCTTTCTGTATTTGGTAACCATCAAGCGAATAGATATTTTTCATCATAAGATGCCATATCGGTCGTGCAGTAGTAACCGTAGTAGATTTCAGCATCTTCACATAAAGAGTAGAAGCAGCATCAGTAATATCTGCCGAAAACTCACCAACCTGATAAACATTTCCATTCTTTGTATATTCATATGCCACAGCAAGAACCTCATCAGCATTCAGCCTTTGATTCAAAGAAATATAACCCAACTGATTATTTATAGTATATTCGTTCGATTCAAGTTTACGAGCACTCTCCACCTTCACATAATCCTGTCCTCCCGTTATTCCATAAGCCGCCAAAGGCTCTAATGTCTGCGAAACAAGACTTATATTACGAGTATCATTATAAGCGCTAATAATCTCACGATAAAGCGTATTAGCATCATTTGCCGGCACCATATATGCAGCATTAGCTCGCCAGTGCGCATTTGATATGTGAGCCTGCTTCTCCTCACCTATATCGGCAAAAGCCACAAGATTACGTGTATTTTCAACACTCCCTTTCTTGTTGCTAACCCATACCTCTATGCGATTTATTGTTATACCCGACGATATATATGGAAGTTTAGTTATACTCCCCTCATAATTGTCACGGAAATTGTGCCCGATAAAAAAGTGGCGATTCTCATCATATTTATCAGCCGCAATAGTAAAATCAGTAAGCTGCACACCATTCTTAGAATTTACAGTCTTAGATTGTGCCTCCTGCTGAGAAACAAGAGCCGTCATCGTTAATTTTCCAAACTGCAACTGTGTCTTTATTCCAAACAGCGATGCCCCACCCTTTATCAGCCCTGAATTTGTAGTCATGCTGACATTTCCTGCCTCAATATTCTTTATTATCTGATCTTCATCGCCCTCATACTTAAGGTTAAGCTTCTGTGCATCAAAACTAAACGTAGCATCAGTATTGTAGTTCATTCCAAAATTAAGCTTATCACCAACCGAAGCTTTTATATTAACCTGAATCTTCTCATTAAAATCGAAATAAGTCTTCTTTCTGGCAGCAAGAGCAAGTGCAGGGTTATCTGTTTTATTAGTCTTTATTGACATTATAAGCTCTGCCGATCCCTGAGTAGTTATCTTCACACCGCCGGGACCAAAAACCTTATCCAACGGTCCGAGGTTAAACTGCATATCAAAAATATCGAATTTCTTTTTACCCCCCTTTATATTTTCGTTGTTTTTCTCATGATAATAAGCCTGCATCGACTTGCGCAGAGAATAATCATTATACTCGGCAGGCGTAAGCATAAGTGGCGTAGAGACCTCCATACCGGCAACCTTAGTGCGGATTACATAACAACCCGTATTGGCATCATACTCAACAACCGACTTCACATTTTCAGGTGTCTTAAGGTCAGCGGGCGGAGCAGCATTAAGGTCTTCATAATTCTCCACCGTAGTTTTTCTCACAGAATAACGAGGCTTTTCATGCTTCTTCTCAGCAGGATTATTACGTTTTACAGCGATAGTATCAGTAGCTATTACATCCTGAAACTCGTTAACGGCAGATTCATCCCTATTATAAGCAGCAAAAGCGGAATATGTGCATATTCCGCTGATCGCCAATATTATGTATCTGATTAAATGTCTACCTTTTTTCATTAACAAACCGTATCCCTTTCAGTTTCACTTTAATCTGGCGGAATACGGCTTACTTTACAGCATCTTAAGTGCAGCCTTTATTAGCTCTTCCACCTTCTCCGAAGGGTTGTCTTTCAATATTTTCTGCACAACCTTACGACCAGCAGCCAACGGGTAACCTAACATTACCAGAGCCGCAACAGCCTCTTCCTGTACCTCCTGATTAACGTGCGTTCCTACTATAAACGGAGAATCACTATGTTTTATTTTATCCTTAAGGTCAACAATTATACGTTCGGCAGTTTTAGTCCCAATACCCTTCACTGTTTTAAGCAGCAATACATTTCCAGATACTATTATCTGCTCAAGTTCTTCTGCTGTATATGATGACAAAATTACACGCGCAGTATTAGGTCCAACACCAGATACAGATATCAGCAACATAAAAAATTCCCGTTCGTAGATATTTCCAAAACCATACAGCGTATGTGCATCCTCTCTTATAACCTCATAAACATAAAGCTTTGCCTTTTCGCCTATTTTAAGAGAGCTATATGTTGTAAGCGATATATTAATTCCATAACCCACACTATAACATTCCAATACTACATTAGCAGGTGTAAGTTCCATAACATCCCCTATAATATACTCTATCATATTCTCTATTTTTAAAACAGTTCTTATTTTCTACAAATTTACAGTTTTTATCCACACCCACAAATGCCTTCCATTACAATCATCATATAATCTCCGCCAAGTTATTGTCCCGTCTACTTCACAACATCAACGTTAATTTCACAGCAAAGGCAATACAAATAATCTCATCTCATTTGCTAAGGCTCAATAGTTACAAGAAAGGCAATTAGAATAAACCATCTCTCCCAAATCCTCTTATACAATTGCATTATCAATTCCTCTCCACATTAGTTCCTCAAATAACAAAATCCCTCGTTCGGAGTACCTTTTAGGGTATATCCTGAACGGGGGATTGT
>JAVVOY010000015.1:0-49579 GCA_036656055.1 Bacteroidales bacterium | reverse complement strand
GTTCGCGCTGCGCAATTGCCGAATTTGGATGTCCTCGCAATAACTCCTCCAACTTGTTGGTAGCATACTTAGGATTAATCGGATAGTGAAGCAATGCATACTTAACATACGCCTCAATACAACTTGGATCAAAACTTTGCGCCATCTCATACATACCGGCCGCCTCTCCTACATTCCCCTCTTTCCCGTACACATCACCATGAAGGACATAAGCCGGAGCATAACGGTTATCCGTCCTCATAGCAGAGTCAAGATACTTCTTATACTGTGGCAATCCGGCCTCGAAATAAGCCCTCGAAATATTAGTACTTACTCCCGCCTGGCAATTTACTTTTTTAGCCAATTTAATAGCCTGTTTAAAATCGCCCTCAGCCACTTTCTGATTCTTCTCTAACATTAATTTACCCCTACCAATATAGTTATACGGATAATTAGAATCCAATTTTATCCCCTTACTATAATTCTCTAAAGCAGCATCCTTATTCCCTAAGGCAAACTCTGATTCTCCAAGGTAATACAAAGCCTCAGCTTTATATGTAGATGGATCGTCCATCGTCTTATTAAGTATTATTTTTGATCTTTCAGGCTGCCCGGATTTAAAATATTCTATTCCGTCAGTATAACTCTGAGCAAAAATAACATTAGAAACCCCGCAGACAAATAGCAACGCTGCCAATAAAACAACTTTTCTTCGCATAATGGTAATCTTTTTATTGATTATGTTTATTTTCATTTATCTTTAACGGATACTATCCGCACATATTGCGTAGCAGGCATCATCCCACTCTTCAGTATTATCTGTTGTCCCTTGTGTGATGCAGTAAAGGCTGAAAAAGCCCTCACAAGCCCCATACGCGGAGATGTATTAATCATATATATATTCCGTATCAGAGGATAAAGCCCCTGCGCTATATACGCTTGGTATGGCTTATAGCTGTTTGCCGGATTAGCAAATTCATCACGACTCAACCCAACAACATTTACCCTATCCGAAAAAGTCATGTTGGTTGAGTCATTTTTGTTGCCTATCCAACTTGCCCCAATTACACCTATCGCACCCGGAGTTTGCGATACATAGTCAATAACCTTCGCGTTATCGCCCTGTGCGAAAATATTCTTAGTACCCAAAGGTTCTCCATTACATATAGAATCTATCGCAAAACGCACCGTACTTGAGTTCTTATTGTCAAAGACCAACGACAGATCATTTAATTTAGATTTAGGGGATAACTGCTTCCACGAAGTTATTTTCCCCATAAGTATATCTCTCAACTGCCCAACCGTAAGTAAGGAGTCGGTATTCTTTTTATTTATTATCAAGGCTACACCGTCAGTAGCTATATGCACAGTACGCGGGATTAGGTGCTTCTGTTGACGGATAGAATTTTTCTCCTTTTCAGTAAGATCCCTTGTTGCAATCGTCATTCTGACACTATCCGAAAGTAAAAGGTTCATTGCCTCCACCTCATCAGTATAAATTGGGATTATATGTGCTTCAGGATACTGAAATTCAAAAATGTCTATCTCTTGGTCAAGCACAGGCGCAAACGTCTCATCCGCACTTATTGTTATTACTCCCGATGTTGGAGTATCAGGATAACTCTTTGCTTGGCGGTTACACGAAACGAATAGTAGTGTTGCTGAAAACAATATCAGAAATATTCTTCTCATAATTACCTCTTATAACTGCTGTTTTTAACAAAGCGATATGCACGAAATATTCCGTAAACCATAAACACTGCACCAAACGCATATCTTAGCGCAGGCGAAAAAGTCTCGGAAAAAATAGATGTAAAAAGCAAGAGATATGCCATACCAAAGTACACCACAACCATTATTGTACCAAAGAGATAACCTATATTTATCGTCTTTTTATTTGGGGTATTCTCACTGTTGTTCTTGTCTTCAGCATTCATATCGTATAATTTTTATTTTTTAAAATATCCGCACGTTTGCATCATTACCGATACAAACGTGCGAAATAATATTATAACACTTACCTATTTAACAAAGTAAGCTTTACATTAGTTTAAAGCTAACCGGTAAAGTAAAGTAAACGTTCACTGCATGACCATTCTGCTTACCCGGGATAAAATTTGGTAATCCCTTCACAACACGAACAGCTTCCTTATCCAATGAAGAGTCAACTCCACGTAAAACCGTAACGCCTTGTACCGATCCGTCTTTTGATACAACAAATCTCACTATTACCTTACCTTGTATCCCGTTCTCTTGTGCTATTGTCGGATATTTAAGATTATCACGGATATATTGCATAAGAGCATCATTACCTCCTGGGAATTGCGGCATCTGTTCAACAGATACGTGGACCTTATTATCCTCTTCCACAACAGGTTTTACAGCATCTTTAAAGTCAGCGATATCCTTACCGTGCTCCTCGTCATTACCTTTTACATCAGCAATAGATATAGTCACCTTGGTTTGAGTCAATTCTTCCTGCGACTTTATCTCATCCTGATCGGTCACCTCTTCATCTTTTTTAATTACAGGTGCCGTAAACTTAATAGAACTCTTCAAAGGAGGTGGAGGCGGAACCTCAGTAAGAGGTTTAAGATCCTCATTCTTCTTTACTTCAGCCTCCTTAAGATTTGAGAGTGTTGTTACCTCAGTCATTTCATCGCTAAGATTCTTCTCTGGCACCATATAGCTTACCAATCGAGGGAGAGCAAATGCAAAAAGAGCCACCAACAAGACTATAAGCGTTGCCATGTTATGACGTTTAGAAGAAGACTGACGCATATCATATGCCCCATAAGCCTTATTTCTTCCCTCGAAAATAATATCACACCACTCTTGTGAAGTTAAATCCATTTTTGCCATTATTCTTCGTTTTTAGGTGTTATTATTTTTTTACTTTCGACTCGTCAATCTGACCGGTTAACTCTCCTGTATGCTCTAAATTATACAAGAGAAATTTATCTCCGTCACTAATATCTACGATCGCATATTTACTTACGCTGCATATCTGCATCTCGTCCAAAGCATCTATGAGGTTCTCGTAAGTACTCTCGTCTGATGCCTTTATTATAACAACAGGTGCCGTCTTAACATTCTTTATCTCCGAGGCACGTGTGTTAAATTCATTGTCCGACATATTAGTCGCCAACTTCTCCTGCTTCAGATCTTTTATCTTCTGAATAATATCAAAGTTCTTTTCCGTAAGTATCGAACGCAATCCGTCTGCATTGAAAGAGACCTCCTTAAGCGATTTATAATCGCGATAATTAGGTTCTCCCAAATAATAAAACACACGGTTATTTGCGCCCAAAAGGACTGTGATTGCTCGTGAAGCCGCTACTTTTGTCTGATCCTCTTCCGTTATGCTTTTGTCATTAGATGGCATATTTATCTCCATTGTCTGGGGTTTGCTCAACGTTGTACAAAGCATAAAGAATGTTATCAGAAGCATGTTCATGTCCACCATAGGGGTAAAGTCCACACGTATAGTAAACTTTTTCTGTTTACTACCGCCTTTCTTTCCTCCACTTTTCTGTTCAATATTTGCCATATTATTTTTCCTCTATGACTTTATTATTTTTCATCCTCTTTAATATTCTTGAGAGATGTTATAAGGTTATAACGATTCTCGCGAATATCCTGCAAAGAAGACATCAACTGCTTAATTACCGGATATGGTGTTGCGGCTGCGGCTTTAATTGCTATCCTTAAATTAGGATTCACTTCGCGTGCCTGCTTTACCCATACCTTCATCTCATTATTAATAGAGTCACAAGGGATACCGGCTGTAATGCCGTTAACTTTTCCTTTAAGGGCTGCATCTTGGTCTCCCGACTTAAGGTCAAGAAAACTCTTCATATCCTTAACCGGAACTCCAAATGCTGGAAGTAACTTAAACGAAATCAGCTCCTCCTCCGTAAACTCTACACCGTACTGTTCGCCTACATTTTGCAAAACATTCATTCTGTCACTTTGATTATCGAGACTCATAAACATTTTACCGTTAGGTTCTACCAAAATCTGCAGAATATTTGTTTCGGGGATTTTTATCTCCGAAACCGATTTAGGTGTAACCACCTGCACCGGTTCTTTCTGCACAAAAGTAGATGTCAACATAAAGAATGTAAGCAAAAGTACAGTCACGTCACTCATCGCCGTCATGTCGATGAATGTACTCTTACGTTTTACTTTTACTTTAGGCATAATCTTTTATGTTGTTTAATGTTCGTGTGTTGCAGCGTATGACTGTACAATAGAGAAACCTATTTCATCAATAGCATAGGTTATTTTATCAATTTTGCTGGTAAAAAAGTTATATGATATAACAGCCAAAGCACCTGTCAAAATACCGAAAGCGGTATTTACAAGAGCCTCTGAAATACCTGCCGACAACGCAACAGAGTCAGCTGCACCTTCACTTGCCAAAGCCGAGAAAGACTTTATCATACCCAACACAGTACCGAGAAGTCCAACAAGAGTACCAAGGGTTGTCATTGTAGCAACGACAGAAAGGTTCTGTTCGAGTGACGGTAACTCAAGGGCCGTAGCCTCTTCTACCTCCTGTTGTATTGTTGCCAACTTCTGCTCTTTAGTAAGATTTGTAGCTTTCTCCATCTCTTCGTACTTCTTAAGCACTGAAATAACTACACTTGCTACACAACCTTTCTGTGTATCACAAATATCCTGAGCTTTCTTCATGTCTCCAGAAGCTAATGCCTCTTTGATCCTTGCAACGAATAAAGTAGTTTTACCTGCTCCGTTAGCCTTCATAAGAGCTATTGCACGCTCAATACTTAAAACTATAACGGTAAGGAATAATGTTTGTAGTATCGGAACGATTACTCCTCCTTTGAAGATTGTTCCCAGCATATTCAGTGGATGTCCGCTAACAGGATCATTGTCAGCAAAGTTGGCGGGATCGCCAAGGACGAAGAAGAATACGCAAACAGCAACGATCAAACAGCAAACAATAACAAGGAATGCCGATTCGATACCACGGAATCTTTTTGCCTTTATAGGCGTTGAATTTTTAGTTCCCATAATAGAAAAAATTAAATTTGTTTTTGATGGTTAGTAAATTATGATTTTTTATCTCTCTACTCTTTTATTATATAAAGCCAAAAAAGCTGACATATAACCAACGCCTGAATGCATCAGATATTGCCTTTGTAATCTTCATTAGGTTATTTTAAAATCTCAACGTATTACTCTTTCTCTTTAGCGTTCAAAATTAATGGAATATTTTGAAAGAAAAAAATTTTGTTATTTATTTTCTGTATAAAACAGCCTCTTTTTGTTACCGGAAGACATTATTTGCTGTCATTTGCAAAAAACAAGGCAGAAAATTGGAGTACCAATCTTCTGCCTTACTTTTTTTATTAATAACCTCATCTTCTGTCCCCGAATATTCTCAACAAATAGAGGAAAAGATTTATAAAGTCGAGATAAAGTGTTAATGCACCCAACAAAGCAAACTTCTGAGAAGTCTCCGTAACCTCTTGTCCAGACAACATTTTCTTTATCTTTTGCGTATCATAGGCAGTAAGTCCTACGAATATAAGCACACCGGCATAGGTAACTATCCAGTAAAAGATCTCGTTTGCCCAGAAAATATTCACTACTGTCGCAATAATAAGCCCTATAAGAGCCATAAACAATATATTCCCCAATGAAGAAAGATCACGTTTAGTAACATATCCGTAGAGGCTCATAGCACCAAATGTACCTGCGGTTACAAAAAAAGCCGAAGCAATGGATGCTTTTGTGTACATCATAAATATAACAGAAAGAGTCAGTCCATTAAGCACTGAATATATCATAAACAGAGTGGTTGCCGTTGCAAACGATATTTTCATTATTCTGGCTGCAATAAATATCACCAACCCTATCTCTGCAAACATCAGTATCCAGAACATCATTTTATTCCCAATAATAGCCTGTTGCAATTCATAGGAACCGGCTGCTGCAAGAGCTGTTATACCGGTAATACCCAAGGCAAGCGTCATCCACATATAAACGTTTTTTATAAGTTGTGCTGACCTTGTTGTAGCAGATGTTCCTGCTGAATAAATATTTGTCTCCATAAAACTAATATTTTACATATAAATAATCACAAAAATAGCTGAAGCAGAACATCAAAACAAATTTTATTTATGTTTTGTTTATATGTGGCAAAGATAACTGTTTGGCTTTAAATACATACAAAATATTCATGTAAAATTTACAGATAAGATACAGGACGCCTGATCTTTCCCCTACGCCGTGTAAGCGAGACACGCAACAACCCGAGCACGGTTTCGTATTGCGACATAAGATAAGCACCCTTTTCTGGTAACCGCTCAAAAAACCACTCTGCAAGCAGATAGTCAATAAACGCCTCCCTTATATAATTTGTAATTACATTAGCGATATCAGCATCCGAATCCGTATCAAGCAATAACCTGAAAATAAAATTTCCCCCATCATCCGCGAGAGCCTGATCCTTAACCGCTGCATAAGCAAAAAGAATATCATATATCTTATAATATACCATTTTCATCTTATCCTCACACCAAAAATATTCATCCTCACTCAATATTATTTTGTCCGACCATCCCTGTTGGATGTTACCATCAGGACACAACGACAATGCCGTATAAGACGACCGTTTTGTTAACTCTTTTAATATTTCACCCTTATTTACAGACAAATAGACTGATATTTTTTTCATAATCCTACCCTTTCCTCTTTTTAATTACATATAACAAAATTATAATAACGCATATCGATATCAAGATAATAGACAGAAAGCGTAAGCCTCTTAAAAAAGACGAAGACGAATTATTCTCATACACAGCCGAACAATTCTCTTTTCCATCAATAAAGGAACGTCCTTTAATAAAAGACTCAGACTCCGCTTTATTAGTTGATTTTCTCATACTCTTTACGATTATCTTCTTACTCCGTATAGGAGAAATTGTATCACCGGCAGTTGAGATAGCACACTCCCTTATATCTATCTCTGTAAACACGCTGTCAGAAATAAACATTGAAGCAAAACTCCGCAAAGAGTCCTCCCTCGCTGATTTATAAGAAAATGTCATATCATTGACAGACGTACCTTTTATTGTTCTGCTCCGCAGACAACAAGACGGCAGGATAACTATAAATACTGCCACATAAATAAAATGCCTCATGACGCAATTCTATTTTTCTGATTACGGTAAAGTATCAGCCGAGCTGTCTGTAAACCAAAAAAGAATCTCGATGCCTTATCCTCTGCTAACAAAGTATAAAGAGCATCCCTGTACGAAGCCGTAGGTCTGCGCAGTAAATACTCCGAAACTTTTTTAGCCAACTCCTCGTACATGGCAGCCTTACACCCATTCTTACAGTTTATTGGTGCGTGATTAATAACTTTCCGCACATTACGCGCAGCCTCATCAAACGAAATATAATAACGTCCTTTTCCGCTATGCAGCGTACGCATAATTATAGATTCGCGAGTGAGATAAGGAGCTATATCTCCCAAGGATTTCAGTTCCGACTCATAAGCTTTAATAAAATCTTCCTCTTTCTCTCTTTTAAAACAATTTTTTTTCATTCCTCATATAATTTTTGGATTAATAATTATTGAGGCTATGGGCATATAATACCACAACAGCAGTATCAACTAACGTTTGGATATGGCAAAGATATAAATCATATTGTCTTTATACAACACATACGTGGTATTTAAACCATCTATTGATAAATTTACCATTTGAAATTATTACTGGAGCAAGCATAAACAATTATCACACACCGCATTACATAAAAAATGAGCCAGCCGTTAAAAACGACTGGCTCTAAAATTGTCGGGGTAAGAAGACTCGAACTTCCGACCTCCACGTCCCGAACGTGGCGCGCTACCAACTGTGCTACACCCCGGATTTACTTTTGCGGTGCAAAACTAATCTAATATTATGAAACAACAAAATTTATTTCAGGAACAGTTAAAAAAATCTTCAGGATAGCCCACATCAACAAGAAAGAGTGCATTAGCCGGGACAGATGTTCCTGCTCTACAACGATCCTTTGCCTCAATAACTTCGCAAAAGCCATCGACAGTCAACTTTCCGCGTCCAACCTGAAGAAGAGTCCCCACAACAGCTCTCACCATATTTCTTAAAAAGCGATCGGCCCTTATTACAAAACGCCAATCATTATCATAGCGCTCCCAATATGCCACATATATTTTGCAGTTATTTGTAACCGTATTAGTATGCAACTTACTAAAACTTGTGAAATCAGTATAATTCTTAAGACACAAAGCCGCTGCATTCATCGCTGTAAAATCCATATCACCGTAATACCGGCATGAATATTGACCGCCAAACGGATTTTTAGTATCTGTTATATAATAGTGATACGTCCTGTACAAAGCATCAAATCGCGCATGCGCATCATCATTAACTCTTAAAACCTTTTCTATTGCAATATCAGATGGTAAAATAGAATTAAGACGCTTTAAAAATTCAATTTTATCAGAAATAGGCTCTCCCGTATCAAAATGAGCAGCCATATATCTGGCATGAACCCCGGTGTCGGTACGTCCCGCAGCCGTCAAAGGTGTTTTTACCCTCAATATTTTCTCAAGTGCCTCTTCCATAACCTTCTGGACAGATATACAGTTTGGTTGAATTTGCCAACCATGGTAGGCCGCTCCATTATATGAAAAGATCAGAAAATAGCGCATAATACGTCAATCCCTCTCAAGATAAGTATATCCGTAAAGCCCAGAGCGGTAATTAGAGAGAAATTCACGACCCTCCTCTGGTGTTATAACACCGGCTTTCATTGAAGATGTTACCCATGTTTCAAGGCTACGCACCATCTTCTTAGGGTTATACTGTACATAGTCCAGAACCTCAGCTACCGTCTCCCCGTCAATTATCTGGTCAATCTCATAATGATCATCATAAACACTTACATGCACAGCATTCGTATCACCAAACAGATTATGCAAATCGCCCAATATCTCCTGATATGCACCAACAAGAAAAGCTCCTATATAGTAAGGCTCTTTATGATTTTTAAGGCTATGAACAGGAAGATGACAGTTAACGCTCTGTGAAGATATAAAGTTATCAATCTTGCCGTCTGAATCACATGTAATATCCTGCAGCGTAGCATCGCAATCAGGTTTCTCATCTAATCGAGAAATAGGCATGATAGGGAAAATCTGGTCTATTGCCCACGAGTCCGGCAGCGACTGAAATAGTGAAAAGTTACAGAAATATTTATCAGGCAACATTTTCGCAATCCTTTTCAATTCTTCAGGGGCGTGTTTCAGCTCAATCGCCATATTATATACGTCCCTTGCAATACTCCAGAAAAGCCTCTCAACAAGCGCACGGTTACGAAGATCAAACAATCCGAGACCAAACAGGTCTAATGCCTCCTCACGTATCTGCAAAGCATCATGCCATGTCTCTATCAGTTGCGGAGAACTTATCGTTTTTCGCAACTGAAACATATCTTTTACAAGTTCATGCACATCGTCCTGAAGTTCCTCCCCATTATCCCATTCAGGAAGCCGCGTTGTCTCAAGTACCTCAAACACAAGAACAGAGTGATGAGCCGTAAGAGAACGTCCGGACTCTGTTATTATATTCGGCTGCGGAACATTGTTCTTGTTTGACGCATCCACAAGAGCCCATATAGAGTCATTCACATACTCCTGAATAGAGTAATTCATACTACTTTCGCTCATAGAGGAACGCGTACCGTCATAATCTACACCAAGTCCTCCTCCTATATCAACAAAATCTACATTATAGCCAAGATTGCGCATCTGAACGTAAAACTGTGATGCTTCACGCAGAGCATTCTTTATCCGGCGTATTTTTGTTACTTGACTGCCAATATGGAAATGGATCAACCTTACACAATCTTTAAGTTTGTTCCTTTCGAGAAAATCAAGAGCATCCAATAATTCGCTTGAGTTTAGCCCAAACTTGCTGACATCGCCTCCTGACTCTTCCCATTTTCCGCTTCCGCTACTCGCCAATTTAATGCGAATACCGATATTAGGTGATATTTTAAGCCGTTTTGATATACTGGCAATAAGGCAAAGTTCGTTCATCTTCTCCACCACAAGAAATATCCTCCGCCCCATTTTCTGTGCCAAAAGGGCAAGTTCAATATAATTCTCATCCTTATAACCATTACAGATAATAAGTGAATTCTTATCTACATTCGTAGCCAGAACCGCATGCAGTTCCGGTTTAGAACCAGCCTCAAGACCTATGTTAAATTTCTTTCCATGGCTGACAATCTCCTCAACCACAGGGCTCATCTGATTTACCTTGATAGGATATATTATAAAGTTTTCAGCCGTATAGCCGTACTCCTTTGCTGCTTTTTTAAAGCACTTAGAGATCTTCTCTATCCTGTTGTCAAGAATATCAGGAAACCTGACAAGCAGCGGCGCAGTAACATCACGCACCTGTAACTCATCCATAAGCTCCTTAAGATCAACCGATGCGCCACCCTCTTTAGGGGTAACCACAACATGACCTTTCTCATTTATTGAGAAGTATTTAAGCCCCCATCCGTTAATGTTATACAACTCTGCGGAATCCTCAATGCGCCATTTTCTCATCTATACTGATAGTACAAAAATTAAACAAACGCCTGAAAGAACATCAGGCAAATAACAACAAAAGTAACTATAAAAACCGAATTCTAAACAATTAAAAATAAGCACAGGCATTTAACCCTATGTTAAGCAATGCTTATCTAAGTGCTTGTTTAATTATAGCATCAACAGCCGAATGGATATTCTCCGCATTCTTACCTCCAGCTTGCGCAAAATGTGGCTGTCCACCACCTCCACCTTGAATCAGCTTTGCTCCTTCACGAACAAGCGTCGAAGCATTAAGACCGCCCTTAACAAGGTCGTCGCTAAGCATAACAGTAAGCAACGGTTTACCATCAGAACTTGATGTTCCGGCAACAAATACCAAGTTTTCAGTTATCTCGCCTCGTAACTGAAATGCAATATCTTTAACCACTTCAGGGGCAACGATATTGCATAACGTAGCAACCTTTACTCCCGAACGTGTGTCAATATTTTTAATTATATCCTCTTTAAGTTTCCTTCCTCTCTCTTTAGCAAACTCCTCCGTCTTATGACGTAGCCCCACATTCTCCTCTATCATTTTACGGATAGTAACATTAAGGTCTGGGGTATTGTTAAACAGCTCCTTCAACCCAATAAGCATATCCTGAAAATCATCCATCATTCTTTCAGTTTTACAACCGGTTATCGCCTCAATACGGCGTATTCCGGCAGCGATAGAGCTCTCAGACACAATGCGTACCATCCCAATCATGCCACTATTAGCCACATGCGTTCCGCCACACAACTCTAACGATGTTCCGTAGCGAATAACACGCACTGAATCCCCATATTTTTCGCCAAACAGCGCCATTGCGCCCATCTTTTTAGCCTCAGCAATAGGGACATTACGTCGTTCATCCAATGACAAACACTCACGTACACGGGCATTGGCAATATGTTCAACCCTGCGCAACTCTTCTGAAGTCAGTTTTTGAAAATGGCAAAAGTCGAATCTCAAAAATTTAGGAGAAACATAAGACCCCTTTTGCTCGACATGCATTCCCAACACTTCACGCAAAGCCTCATGAAGAATATGAGTAGCCGTATGATTACATTCAGTTGCAACACGATTTTCAATATTAATCTTTGCCATAAATCCGGCAGTGACATCTAACGGCAATTTATCGGCAATCTGCATCCCGAGGTTATTCTCAAGCACAGTATTTATTATCTGTACACATTCCCCGTTTTCAGAAATCAACTCACCCGTATCACCAACCTGACCACCCATCTCTGCATAAAATGGAGTCTGATCAAGTATTATCTGATAAAAGACCTTATCTTTCTGCTTAATCTTACGGTAACGCAAAATCTTCGCATCACACTCCATAAGATCATATCCCACAAAAATCTGTTCGCCTTCGCGCACAAATATCCAGTCTCCAGTTTCTATGGCTGCAGCATTACGCGCCCGCTCCTTTTGAGCTTGCATCTGACAATTGAATGCCTCTATATCAACTCCAAGACCGTTTTCACTCAGTATAAGTTCAGTAAGATCAAGAGGAAAACCATAGGTATCATAAAGGAGAAAAGCCTCTTTCCCGTCTATTTTATCCTTTCCAACATTCTTTGTATCTGTAATAACTTTCTCCAACAGCTTTATTCCGGTTGCCAGAGTTCGTAGGAACGACTCCTCTTCCTCTTTTATAACCTTTTGAATAAGCTCTCTTTGAGAACGCAACTCAGGATAAGCATCCCCCATCGTACTAACAAGGGTTGGGATGAGAGAATAGATAAACGGTGTCTGCCTCTCCAAAAACGTATAACCATAACGCACAGCACGGCGCAATATCCGGCGTATAACATAACCGGCTTTTGCATTTGAAGGCAATTGACCATCAGTAATAGCAAAAGCAATCGTACGCAGATGATCTGCTATAACACGCATCGCAATATCAGTTTCACGAGCTTCTCCGTATTTCTTGCCACACAACTGCCCTATCGCCTGTATTATCGGTTGGAAAACATCCGTATCATAATTTGAAGTTTTACCCTGAATAGCCATACAAAGACGTTCAAAGCCCATCCCAGTATCAATAACCTTTGCCGGAAGAGGTTCCAATGCACCATCAGCCTTGCGGTTATATTGCATAAAGACAAGGTTCCATATCTCAATAACCTGAGGATGGCTCTGATTTACAAGAGTACTCCCGTCAACAACATCGCGTTCAGCTTGGCTACGAAGATCCACGTGTATTTCAGAACACGAACCACAAGGACCTGTATCGCCCATCTCCCAGAAATTATCATGGCGATTACCATTTATAATATGCGATTCGGGGAGAAATTTGCCCCAATATCCGGCAGCCTCATCATCCCTGTCAAGTCCTTCCTGAGCATACCCTTCAAAAACAGTTGCATACAACTTATCTGGATCAATCTTCAGAACATCCACAAGATATTCCCAAGCCCACTCTATCGCCTCTTTCTTAAAATAATCTCCAAATGACCAGTTACCCAACATCTCAAACATAGTATGATGATAAGTATCCAATCCCACCTCCTCAAGATCATTATGCTTTCCACTAACCCGTAAACATTTTTGTGAATCAGCCACCCGTGTATAATGGCAAGGAGCATTTCCAAGAATAATATCCTTAAACTGGTTCATACCGGCATTAGTAAACATCAGCGTAGGATCACCCTTAATAACCATTGGGGCTGATTGTACTATTTCATGCCCTTTAGACTTAAAAAAACTTTTGAACGATTCACGTATCTCTTTTGCAGTCAACATATCAAAACACTTTATATATTAATTATCAACACTTTAAACACTTCTGCATTAATTTACACATTAAACAAAAGGATAAAACTGTTTGCAAAATTAATCTAAAATATTATTTTTGCGATAATAGTACAACAAAAAAGTTAAACAGACAGGAGTTAAACATATGGCAAACGCAAATTCCGACTATGAACAGAAGCAGTTTTACTCAATAGGCGAAGTCTCAAAAATAGTAGGAACTAACGAAACTACACTGCGCTTTTGGGAAAAAGAGTTCAACGAAATAAATCCCAGAAGATCATCGCGCGGTGTGCGTTTTTACAGCAATGACGATCTGAAGACCATAAAACTGATCCATCACTTGATCAAAGAAAAAGGATTAACACTCGATGGAACGCGCAAACGACTTAAAAACAATCGGTCGAAAGAATCCAACACATTGGAAATATTAAACCGACTGCAAGAGTTACGAACAGATCTTATAGCTATCCGTAATGGCGTAGAACTTATAGGGACAAAGAAAAATTCAAAAATGCAATTCCAACTATCAGCAAGCAAACAAGACTGTTTTTTGCCAGAAGAGAACGAGACAAACATAACCAACGACATGGAAGGCGAAAATACAGAGGAGAGCAGCAGTCCTTCACTTTTCTGATCATCAATAAATTATGAAACAAGAAACACTCCATATATCAACCGAAAAAGTAACCGATAACAACACCGCCATAGCATTAGGTTCAGGCAATTTATCCGTATACGCAACTCCGGCTATGGTTGCGCTAATGGAAAAAGCCGCAAAAAATGCAGTAATTGAACTCCTTAAGCCTGGAGAAACTACCGTAGGAGCCGAAATACACATAAAACACATAAAGCCCTCTATAATAGGAGCAAATATAACAGCAACAGCAAAATTAGCATTAAAAGAGGGGCACAAGCTATCCTTTACAATAGAGGCAAAAGACGAAAAAGGGATCATTGGTAACGGAACACATATACGCTACATTGTCGAAAAGGAACGTTTCATGCAAAGAGCGGCAGAATAAAGGTCATTCCCTGCCACATGACAGACAATATCATACCAACCAAATTACGCCAACACAACATATTCCGTTTTTCAGTTAGGTTTTATATGCCGGTATATGTATGTGGAGTAATCCTTTTCAACTCAATCTTAACATCTGCCGAAACCTCAAGAGTATCAATAAAATCAGATATCGCTTTTGCGTCAACCAAACTATTTTTTCGCGTAAGAGCCTTAAGTGCCTCATAAGGTTTTGGATAACCCTCACGGCGCAAAATTGTCTGTATAGCCTCAGCCACAACATTCCACATATTATCCAAATCGTCAGAGATAACCTTTTCGTTAAGCAGGAGTTTATTGAGTCCTTTCACAGTAGAGGCAATAGCAATCATCATGTGCCCTAACGGAACACCCACATTTCTAAGAGCGGTAGAATCAGTGAGATCTCTTTGAAGTCGCGATATAGGCAATTTAGCAGATAAGTGTCCTAATATAGCATTAGCAATACCAAGATTACCTTCTGAATTTTCAAAGTCAATAGGATTTACCTTATGTGGCATTGCAGAGGAGCCTACCTCTCCATCCTTTATCCTCTGCTTAAAATATTCCATAGATATATACTGCCAAAAATCACGGTCTAAATCCATTATTATAGTATTAATACGCTGCATTGCATCAAACAGAGCAGCCATATTATCATAATTAGAAATCTGTGTTGTCCACTCTTCGCGATCAATCCCGAGGTTCTTAGACAAAAAATCATTTGCAAACCCACGCCAATCATAATTGGGATAAGCTACATGATGAGCATTAAAGTTACCTGTCGCGCCACCAAATTTACCACTTATAGGGGTTGCCTTCATTATAGCAAGTTGTTTTTCGAGGCGGTAAACAAACACCATCATCTCCTTTCCCAAGCGAGTAGGCGAAGCCGGTTGCCCGTGCGTCCTTGCAAGCATCGGTATCTCCATCCACTCATCAGCATAAATACGACAACGCCCAATCAACTCCTCTATCGCCGGATAATATACATTCAACAGAGCCTCTTTCACAGAGACAGGAATAGAAGTATTATTTATATCCTGCGATGTGAGACCAAAATGTATAAACTCCTTATAAGAATCAAGCCCCCCTATTGCATCAAATTTCTCCTTAATAAAATACTCCACAGCCTTAACATCATGGTTCGTAACCATCTCTATCTCCTTTATCCGTTTTGCATCATCAATCGAGAAACATTTATATATGCTTCTTAACGCCGGATATATATCAGAAGTAACCCCCTTAAGTTGCGGTAGGTTGATACTAGATAACGCAATGAAATACTCTATTTCAACATAAACACGATAACGTATAAGCGCGTACTCCGAAAAGTAATCAGCCAGAACTGCTGTTTTTGAACGATAACGGCCATCAATAGGCGAAACGGCTGTAAGAGTCAATAGATCCATAATAAATTATTTTTATGAGCGCGAAGATAAGTCTTTAGCTCTGATTATACAATAAAAAACAGTCCCGAATATCACGTTTGTATATAATTATTTTACAGATAGCTATCATTTTAATCCTCTTTACAGCTATTTTTTTTGAAAAAAACACTGTTTTATTTTGGTAATTAAAAAAATCGGCTTAACTTTGCATCGCTTTTCAAAAGAGAAAAATTCTGAAAAAGGGCGTTTAGCTCAGCTGGTTTAGAGCATCTGCCTTACAAGCAGAGGGTCGGGGGTTCGAATCCCTCAACGCCCACAGCATTAAAGATCAAGGAGTTACAGCAATGTAGCTCCTTTTTTTGTGTCTAAAATTCGCCCCGTTTTTTATATTTGTTGTGCACATAAGGACATAAAAGGAGATCTTTGATATACCTCACATTGAAAAATCATTGAAAATTATGGCAACTATAAAAATTATTCTCTACGATAACAACGTATATTTTCAATATCAAACAATACCGGCCTCAAGACTAAAAACAAAACAATTTACTTTTTAAGAATATCTATAAGTAACCGTATCTCAGTATGAGACAAGCTCCTTGATATTCTTTCAAGAATTAACGCAATCTCACCAACGTTCAAATTTGCACCACCTGTTACACTATTTTCCCTTTCAAAGAAAAATATTCCGTAACCGATTCCGCTTATACCACACATTTCGCTCCATTTTACAGCATCCTCTCTTATTTTTTCAATACCAGAATTATTATTTCTTACCATGTCTTTTTTGCATTAACAAAAATATTTTCATATCTTTAGTTATGCAAAACTAATAAATTAGTTTTAGAACTACAAATAAAGACGCAAAAAAATTGTTCACATCTACACAAAATGGAAACAAACAACCAACTTATTTACAACGGAGATAAATTCAGAGAATTTCTTAGCAAAAATAAGATAACGTATCAGAACGCCTCAAACACATTAGGGATAGACAAAAACACCATAGGCAAAGCGGTAAGAGGAGGAAATGTCAATACATCTATACTGCTAAAGATATGCAATACATACAAATTGAATCTATCTGATTTTTTTAGTATCATATTCAATGATACCAACAATAATCACAATGCCGAAACAAGAAAATATAGTTTCCATCCCGAAGACACACCCTCTTCATTTGCCGGAGAACCTACCGGGAACTACTCAACCGCCCCAAAATCATTAGAGTTGCTTGAAGAGTTAGTACGGTCAAAAGATGTGGAGATAAACCAATTGAAAATGCTTTTAAAGCTTTACGAAGAGAGAGCCAATATATTGCAGAGTAAAATACTTAAAAAGGAATAACCCCTGTATAAACGGCGCACACACCGAATGTCATATATCTAAACTTACAATTTTCAAACCCAGCGTCTTTCATTAACACCGTCATAGCAACACCTTGCGGAACGGCTTTTACCGAATGTCCAAGATAAAGATACGCACTAGTATCTTTAGCCAATATCCGACCCAATGCGGGAATAATCACACCTGTATATATATTATAAAACAATCCACACAATCTGTTTTTAGGAACAGACAATTCTATTATAGACAATACTCCTCCCGGTTTCAAAACACGCTGTATTTCAGACAACCCTTTGGACAAATCCTCAAAATTCCTTATCCCGAATGCAATTGTCGCAACATCAAACACATCATCACCAAAAGGTAATACCGTGCAATCTCCAACCTCAAACAATATCTTATCAGACAGCCCTATTTCATCTGCCTTTTCCCTTGCCACTTTCAACATTCCTTCAGATATATCGCAACCGGTTACAGACACAGGATCAAGCATATCATACAGCATAACAGCCATATCACCCGTTCCGGTAGCAATGTCCAGTATATTTTCGTGCGGATATCTTTTCAACTCCTTAATTGCAGAACTCCGCCACCGCTTATCACACCCCAAAGAAATAAGCCGATTCATAACATCATATTTCGATGCTATCGCGTCAAACATTCTCTTTATCTGGCTCCCTTTTCCCTCCATCTCATTATAGGGTTTTATGCTCTCCACCTCTTTTTTGCCCATTGCTTAATAAAAATAGATGAAGTTGTATAACCAATTAAGGCTATACAACTCCATAGGTTAAAATTAATTTGTCTTTTTCTATAAACACCGTATTTTCAACGGTTTTTCAGAAATTTAGAGATGTTTTCTCCGATTCGCGCATTAATGTCGCCAGAAGAAGACCTGATGAATTTATCGCCTGTTATATGCTCATACAGTTCAATATAACGATCAGAAACGCTCTTCACATATTCATCCGTCATTTCAGGGACACTCTGTCCATCTTTCCCCATAAATCCATTTTCAATAAGCCATTGACGGACAAACTCCTTCGACAACTGCTTCTGAGGTTCCCCTTTTTCAAATCTCTCCTCATAACCGTTTGCATAAAAATAGCGAGAAGAATCGGGAGTGTGTATTTCATCAATAAGAAATACCTTACCATCACGCTTCCCGAATTCATATTTAGTATCAACAAGAATAAGTCCCTTATCGGCAGCCATTTTCGATCCGCGTTCAAACAAGGCATAAGTATATTTCTCCATCAGCTCATAATCGCCCTTACTAACAATACCACTATCAAGAATTTCCTCTTTAGATATATTCTCATCATGCCCTTCATCGGCCTTAGTTGTAGGTGTTATTACCGGCATGGGGAACTTCTGATTTTCCCGCATACCATCAGGCAGTTTTACTCCACAAATCGAACGACATCCGGATGCATACTCCCTCCATGCACTACCAGTAAGATAACCACGTATAATCATCTCCACCTTAAACCCCTCACAGCGCAAACCCACAGTAACCATAGGATCAGGAGTAGCTATTTTCCAATTCGGAACTATATCAGCTGTGGCATCCAAAAACTTTGCAGCAATACTATTGAGAACTTCTCCTTTAAATGGTATTCCTTTTGGTAAAACGACATCAAATGCCGAAATACGGTCTGTTGCAACCATTACCAGTAATTCGTCGTTAATATTATAAACATCGCGTACCTTTCCGTGATAAACTCCCTTTTGTCCCGGAAAATCGAAATCCGTCCTTATCAATGCTTTTTCCATTGTTAAAATATTATTTAAAATCCTTATTATCTAACTTTTATTAATTCCATCTCTCTCTGAAAACTTCTCATAAGCCTCCACTATCGCCTGCACAAGCCTATGCCTTACAATATCGCTCTTGCCGAACCTTATTATCTCTATTCCCTTTATTCCTCTTAAAATATCTACGGCCTGCACCAAGCCCGATATTTGTGTCGGAGGGAGATCTATCTGGCTCATATCTCCGGTAATAATCATTTTGGCATTTATTCCCAAACGCGTAAGGAACATTTTTATCTGATGCACCGATGTATTTTGCGCCTCATCAAGTATAATTACAGCATCATTCAGTGTGCGCCCGCGCATAAAAGCCAACGGAGCAATCTGTATGGTATTCGACTCCATAAGTTCCCTCAACTTTGCACCGGGTATCATATCCTGTAACGCATCATAAAGCGGTTGTAGATAAGGATCTATTTTATCCCTCATATCTCCGGGTAGAAATCCCAATTTTTCTCCCGCCTCAACAGCCGGACGGCTCAATATTATCTTTTTTACCTCACGGTTTTTCAGTGCCCTTACAGCAAGAGCTATTGCAACATATGTTTTCCCTGTTCCCGCAGGTCCAAGGGCAAAGACAAGATCATTCTTCTCAAATGCCGCTACTAATTTCTGCTGATTCTCAGTACGACTAACAATCTGCTTGCCATTGATCCCATGTATTATAAGGTGTTCCTGTTTTATTTCAAGTGGCGTTCCGCCATTAACAATAGCTCCTATAACCGTACCATCAAGCCTATTATACTCCGCACAATATTGTCTTATAAGATTAATACTCTTCTCAAAAATATCAATATCCTTCTCCTCACCTATTACCTTTATAAGACTTCCTCTTGCTATTATATGCAGTTTTGGAAATAGATTTTTTATAAATTGCAGATTGTCGTTGTTTATACCATAAAAAACAACGGGGTCAACATCATCTATGACAATACCTTTCTCTATCATCTGCAAAACATTATTACTGTTGTTTTCCCTCCCAACACCTATCAAAATTACCAACAATTTACGAAAAGCAAAGATATAGAATATAAAATTTACTACAATCATTAGAGGCTGATTAAATTCCCCAAATTATAATTTTCACATAAAGATCTATCAAAACAACAAGATTAGAGCAAAATTCAAATAAACAATATCCTCAACAATACCATAATTCGCAATTTTTTATGTAATTTCATGCCGGGATTTAGCCACAAACAAAAAGACAAATAATAAATATATTATATATGAAAAAATTAATTCTTATCACATTGGCACTCATAAATTTTAATTGCTTTTCGCAAAATACAATAATTCCCCAACCCTCCTCGATAGTTGCAGGACAAGGAGCAATCTACATATCACAGACATTAACCTATAATGGTAATAACTCAAAACAGCTATACAATTATCTTAAGGCCGAATTAAAATCAAGGCACAACATAGAGTTAAAGAAAACAGGCAAAGATGCAAAACTTGCAATAGAATTTGGCGATGACAAAACAAATGAAGATTACACCTTGACAATAACACCAAACGGCATAATAATCAACGCACTTGGCGAGAAAGGTGCATTCTACGGTGTACAATCTTTACTCCAACTAATGCGCAACGATGCCACTAAAATAGCATCCCAGACAATAACCGACTCGCCACGTTTCATTTGGCGTTCATATATGCTTGATGAAGCTCGTTTCTTCCAAGGAGAAGAGCAGGTAAAGATGCTGCTTGATGCTATGGCAGAATTAAAGATGAATACATTCCACTGGCATTTAACCGACGACCAAGGTTGGAGAGTTGAAAGTAAAAAGTATCCCTTACTTACAGAAATAGGAGGGAAACGCAAAGACACTCAAAAAGGCGGATACAATAGCCCCAACTTCTGGGGAAAGTCACATGAAGGATACTACACTCAGAAACAGATAAAAGAGATAGTAGCCTACGCCGCTGTACGCCACATAAAAATTGTTCCCGAGATAGAGATGCCCGGGCACGCCACAGCTGCAATTGCAGCATATCCATGGTTAGGTTCCGACGGCAAAGAAGTTGAAGTTGCAACAAAATTCGGCAAACACTATGCAATCTTCAATGTAACAGATCCTAAAGTTATGGCTTTTCTCAAAAATATAGTTTCAGAGATGATAACACTGTTCGGCACAGACATTATACATATCGGTGGCGATGAGGTACGTTTCAATCAATGGGAAGAGAATCCACAGATTGCAAAGTACAAAGAGAGAAAAGGCTATTCTTCATACATGGACATCCAGATTGAGTGTACAAATGAGATGTCACGCTTCATAGCAGACAAAGGAGCCAGTATGATGGGATGGAATGAGATATTAGGTAAAAACCTGCATGCCGATGACAAAATAGCTTTCAGCAACCCTTCCCAGAAGATTGCCCCAAACGTAATAGTCCATTTCTGGAAAGGAGATCCAAAAGATATGGCAGCCGCTGCAAAAGATGGCTACCGCATTGTCAACTCCTTCCACGAAAAAACCTATCTCGATTACGATTACAATCAGATATCGCTCAAAGATGCCTATTCCTACAACCCTGTTCCAAATGGACTCGCAAAAGAATTTGAAAAGAACATCATAGGTGCAGGTTGTCAAATGTGGAGCGAATGGCTCCCTACGGCTGAGCGCATGCACGAACAAACATTTCCACGCATTGCTGCTTACGCAGAAACAGGTTGGACAAAACCAGAAAACAAAGATTATGACTCATTCCTTAAACGTATAATCTCCTTATCGGAAAGTTGGGTTAAGAGAGGTATTAACGTTAAAACAAGCGAAATAAAATAGCTGTAATTTGGCAGGTTAAAGGCAGCATGACAATAACATTACTGTCTTTAACCGTTTATAGCCACCATAGTGCAACTATAACACAACATCCTTATTAGATTACATCTTTCTCTTGTTTTCGTAAAAGCGATTAGATTAAACCGATTTAATATTTTGTGCCTTCACTGCTATGCTAACACAATCTTATATAAAAAGGACAAGCTGATACCAACCTGTCCTTTTTATAATATCTTATTTAAAGTAAATCTATCTTATCTGACCTTCAACACACTACCAACCTTAAGCACCTTTCTCGTAGTTATTCCATTCAATTTGCATAATTTTGTTATTGAGGTACGGTATTTTGAAGCGACCAAAGATAGTGTTTCACCCGATTTTATCCTATGTGTCGCATAACTGTTCACCGCAGTCTTTTGCTGTTTCTTTGCATAGAACATATATGTATCTGTATGCGGGACAAGATTTGCAAAATCGAATATTTCATTTGGGTCAATTGCGATACCCAAAAAGCGAGTTTCAAAATGAAGATGCGGACCAGTAGAACGCCCTGTGTTTCCACCGAGAGCAATCGGATCACCTACATTAACAATCTGATTAGGGCGTACAAGTATTTTAGATAAATGTCCATATACAGTTTCAAGACCATTGGAGTGTCGTACAAGCACATAATAGCCATACCCCTTTGCCTCGTATGCAGTTTTTCTTATTTTCCCGGAAAACGTAGCCCTCACAGTGTCACCAACTTGTAATTTAAGATCCACTCCCCTATGCATACGATGCCAACGCCATCCATAATCAGATGTTTTATAACCGGTAACCGGCATACAATACGTCGAAACATCAATTGCAAAAGTATCAGGAATTGCACCTGCCGAATATGTCTCTTTCCATTGATCATCCCAATCCTCCGCGTACAAATCCCCTGCCGGGAACTCCGTTGCCTCATTTCTAAGTTGCTTCATAACAAGAGAAGAGTCAACAACATTCATTATTTTAGGAATCATCTTATTGTACGAGATAAGGTCATTTTGCATTATAGCGTGGTGTTTCTGTGTGTTCAACAGTGAGGATTGTCCGTAAGCAACCCAACTTTGTAATACCACAAACATTACCAATAGTGTAATAAATTTTATCCCTTTAAACCTCATTATACAAATAAATATCCCTTGACATTACAAGGTGTTTTAAATTTTAACTTTCCAAAGATAACAATTTTCTTTTAAACACGAGCAACACGTTTAACATATTTTACTGTTAACTTCTTCTCAAGTGCGCCTTCATTAAGAATAACAACCACATAATCAATGCGTTGCAAGAACACATGTTATACAACACCTTTTCCGTGGTATTATAATAAATTAACACTTGTGTGTCCTTTTATAATACTCATACAGTGAATACTTTTCAACGCTAATATTAATAACATATAGTCTATTCCAGAGAACAAATCAGGACTTTTCTGTATACATTTATCCATTTTAGCTTAATACGCGCGGGCAAAAAGGACTCTTCTTGCCGATGGCTTTCCGGTAACCATACATTTGCCCGGAGTCTCGTCAAATCCTTCCGGAATACATCGAATAGTGGCCTTCGTCTCCTCCTTTATAAGGGCTTCGGTTTCAGGGGTACCGTCCCAATGTGCAAGGATAAACCCACCCTCTTCAATTACGTTTTTAAATTCATCGTAATTCTCCACACACCTAATATTTTCATCGCGGAATTTGCGAGCCTTACAGTATATATTTTTTTGTATATCTTCAAGCAGTCCTACAACATAATCAATAATTCCATCGCACGAGAGTGTCTCCTTTCCCAAAGTATCTCGCCGCATTACCTCAACCGTATTATTCTCCATATCACGTGCACCCATAACAAGACGTACCGGGACACCCTTAAGTTCGTAATCAGCAAATTTGAATCCGGGACGTTTATTGTCCGAATTATCATATTTCACCGATATCCCTTTAGCTTTGAGCCCTTTTACTATTATATCAACCTTATTACTTATTGCCTCCAATTGTTCTGCATTTTTGTATATCGGCACTATTACAACCTGAATAGGAGCCAAATGCGGAGGAAGGACAAGCCCGTTATCATCAGAGTGCGACATAATAAGAGCCCCCATCAATCGGGTAGAGACGCCCCACGATGTAGCCCATACATAAGACAACTTATTATCACGGTCTAAGAACTGAACCTCAAATGCCTTTGCAAAATTTTGACCAAGGAAGTGCGACGTTCCAGATTGCAGAGCTTTTCCGTCCTGCATCAAAGCCTCTATTGTATAGGTATCTATTGCTCCCGCAAACCTTTCACTTTCAGACTTAACCCCTTTAATAACCGGCATAGCCATATACTCTTCTGCAAAATCAGCATAAACATTAAGCATCCTTACAGCCTCCTCCTCAGCCTCCTGACGGGTAGCATGCGCCGTATGCCCCTCCTGCCATAAAAACTCTGCCGTACGAAGGAATAAGCGCGTACGCATCTCCCATCTCATGACATTAGCCCATTGATTACAAAGGATAGGAAGGTCTCTGTACGACTGTATCCAGTTTTTATATGTACTCCATATTATTGTCTCCGATGTCGGACGTATAATAAGTTCCTCTTCAAGTTTTGCAGATGGATCTACAACAACACCCGAACCATCCTCGGCATTTTTCAGTCTGTAATGAGTAACCACAGCGCACTCCTTTGCAAAACCCTCCACATGCGCAGCCTCACGGCTAAAAAAAGATTTTGGTATTAGAAGAGGGAAATAAGCATTAACATGCCCCGTTGCCTTAAACATATCGTCTAATTGACGTTGTATTTTTTCCCATATTGCATAACCGTATGGCTTTATAACCATACAACCCCTTACGGCTGATTGTTCTGCCAGATCAGCTTTAACCACAAGTTCATTGTACCATTGCGAATAATTTTCGCTACGTTTTGTTAAATTTTTAAGTTCCGCCATGATATTTATTATATAGCTGCTTTAATACGGTACAAAAGTACAATAAACAAACAAACCGTGCAATAATACCAAAGTGTCATTTACACACATATTATCCTTAAAAAAATGGCATAAACGACAAATATAAACTATCTAAAATACATGTTGTAACCCTCTCTCATTTCACATATCAAACACCTAATACGGCACAAAAAAATAATGAGACAGTAAATACTGTCCCATTATCGTATTGCTCAATTTTATTGCTACAATTAAAAGATATCCATTAGGCAATACCTTCTATTTTACAATATAATTTATCTCTTTACTTTTAACCAATTCATCGTGCGTTATTATACGACCCACCTTTCTCTTCCCGTCAAGTTCAATGTACTTAAGTGTCTCCGCATTTGGCGACAGTCCCTTTTTATTTATCACCACCTCACCATTCGGGTAATAACGTTCATCGAGTTTTATGGTGATACGGTCAAAAACAGGTGGCACCACCGTATATGACGGGCGACCGGGACAGTCTGGATAAAATCCCATCATATTAAAAACCGCCCATGCCGACATTGTTCCGGTATCATCATTCCCCGGTATTCCGTCCGCTTGATTTCTAAAGTACTCCTTAAGAAGACGAGTAACCTGTTTATCAGTACGCCACTCCTCTCCTTTAAACGCGGCAAATATATACGGATATGAGATATCAGGTTCGTTGGCAGGATCATAAAGACCTTCGTCAAATACCATCTGCAATTTATCAAGGAAGTTTTTTTTGCCCCCCATCAGTTTGCACAACCCATCAATATCATGCGGGACATAAAATGTATAGTTCCACGATGACCCTTCATGAAAACCAGGACTCGGAGCAAAATTCTCACCTTCACGCGGATCGAATGGTGAATAAAAACTTCCATTCGGCATTATCGGGCGTAACGTGCCAAACTCCTTATCATAATAGTGTTTGTATCCGAGTGCCCTTTCATAAAAACGTTTTGCATCGTCGCTTTTTCCAAGCGAAGTTGCTAACTGAGAAAGAGCATAATCTGCGATATAATATTCCAACGCATGCGAAACCGAGTTGTCATACTGGCTACTCATAGGTATATACCCCCGACTCAGATAGGGATCGTTGTCAGGACGCATAAGATTATCCTTGCCCTGAGTAGTTGCCGATTTTATCATCGCCTCATAAGCCGCATTAATATCAAAGTCGCGCAAACCCCTCAGCCACGTGTCCGTTATTACAGGAATAGACGGGTCGCCTTCCATTGTCAGCGTTTCGCGACCGTAAAGTTCCCATTTAGGCAACCAACCGTGCTCCTTATACATATCTATCATGCTTCTGACCATCTCCGTTTGACGATCAGGAAATAAGAGCGTGTTCAACTGATGAACATTACGGTAAGTGTCCCAAAGCGAAAATACCGTATAACGGTTACCTTTTGTACTCTTTATTTTCGCACTCTCCATGGCAGGATATTCACCATTCACATCCTGAAGGATATTAGGGTGTATCAATGTGTGATATAGCGCAGTATAAAATACCGTTTTCTGATCTTCACTCCCTCCCTCAACTTTTATTCTTGACAGATCATCATTCCATGCCTTATACGCATCACTGCGTACCTTGTCAAAATTAAAATTAGGTTGTTCGGCATCCAGATTTTTACGTGCGTTATCAATGCTAACAAAGGAGACACCGATCTGTACCTCCACTGTCTCTCCCTCCTCTGTAAGAAATGTATACCATGCTCCAATGTCATCGCCTGAGAGATCCCGCGAATATTTAGTATATAACTTATACTTCCCGTTATCTACATCCCATTCAGCCTCAACGCCTGTCTTCTGACGCTGCTTTTTCCAATAACCCTGCTGAATAGGAACCTTACTTGTCCGCATCACAAAATATATAGGAAAAACCGCCTGAGGATTGTAACAAAACGTTCCCAGTAACTTGCTCCCCTCTACCTCTGTTTCACTGACACGTCTCACTGTTGCGCCCGATTCATTTGTCAATCCCTCACCTAAATTAAGCAGTATATGACTCTCCCCTTTAGGGAAAGTAAATCTTGCAATTCCGGTGCGTTTTGTTGCAGAAACCTCGCTCTTAATATTATACTTTTTCAATCTGTTTGTATAATATCCCGGCGTGGCATATTCATTATCATATCCGCTACCATACTGCCTATAATCCACATTAAGCGAGCCGGCTGTTGGCATCAACAAAAGACTGCCCAGTTCAGGACACCCAACACCACTTAAATTTACATGAGAAAATCCTGTAAAAAAACTGTTGTAATATTCGTACGGAGTAGACCACCAACGAGCATCTTTATCGTATTTATTGTCCTCCGACCCCATTACATTAAACGGAACTACTGACATAAATCCATTAGGAAGTACTGCTCCGGGATTTGTAGTTCCGAAGTTTGTAGTTCCGATAAACGTATTTACATAATCGACCGGATTTTTGGCAGAGATATCAAAAGCATACACCACCGCAAAAACAGCCGCCATGATAGCGCTGTATATCTTCATTATTTTAGAGTTTGTTTAAATGTTTATCCGGGAAAAAATTACCTGTTATAAAATTTAAACATGATTTTATATTATACTCGTTTTTTTGGTAAACTCTAAGATTTCAGGAATATATCCGAATGCAAGCCCGGTTACAGTATCAGCACAACCGTAATATATGGCTATTCTACCGCTCTCGTTGTCATGCAAAGCAGCACACGGGAAGCAAACGTTAGGAACATCGCCCATACATTCGTATGTCATTTGCGGTGATATCAGGTATGGACCAGAACGAAATTTAACTTTCCACGGTTGATCTTTATCCAAAATAGCCGACCCAAAACTATAAACGAAACCGTTACAAGATGCCAATACACCGTGATAAATCAAGAGCCACCCATCAGCTGTCTCAATTGGAATAGGTCCCGCACCTATCTTAGTACATTGCCATGCGCTTGCCTCAAACGGTGCTGGAGCCATTACATGGCGGTGATGTCCCCAATAGCACAAATCTGGTGATTCGCTGTAAAATATATCACCGAATGGCGTATGTCCATTATCGCTAGGTCTACTCAACATTGCAAAATTACCGTTTATCTTCTTAGGGAAAAGCACTCCGTTACGGTTAAACGGGATAAAAGCATTTTCAAGTTGATGAAATGTAATAAAATCGTCCGTATAAGCAACCCCTATCGTCGGTCCGTGGTATCCGTTGCACCACGTAACATAATAACGCCCGTCTATTTCACATACACGCGGGTCATAACCATACACCCATTTACCTATCTCAGCGTCATCACACTTAAACTTTAGCGTTTCCGGATTAATATCCCAATCTATCGCATTCTTGCTGAACCCAACATGCAGTCGCATGCGGCGATTTGTATCATCGCAACGAAAAACACCGGCAAAACCATCTTTAAAGCGGACAACCGCACTGTTGAAGATAGAGTTTGAGGTTGGTAGTAGATTGCGTGGAATAATGGGATTTTTAGAGTATCTCCAAACTACATCATTACATTTTACGGGACGATCTTCCCATGGCATATTAGTACTCATGACAAAAATTAATTTAATATGTTTATTTAATTATATCCTTATTTACAATCCGTTTTTTAGATGCTACCGTCAATTCCCCTTATTGTCAGGGTGTGAAAACGGGACAAAATATGTTATAAGTAGTGCCGGAACAGTAGCTATCATAACCCATATAAAAAAGTTTCTATACCCTAACCAGTCGCTCATATAACCACTCATCATACCCGGCAGCATAACTCCAAGGTTCATTATTCCTGATGCAAAAGCATAATGCGCCATCTGATGACGTCCCGGAGATACCTGTTGCATCATAAACAGCGACAGCCCTACGAATCCGAATCCGTAGCCGAAATACTCAAAGACTATCCCTGATGCAATCATCCACATATCAGTAGGCTGGAAAATGGCAAAAAGCATATATACAGCAAACGGGAAGTTAAAAATACAACACAATGAAAATAATGATTTTTTGAGCCCCGTTGCAGATATGAAGTAACCACCAAGTATCGAACCTACTATAAAAGCTATCGCCCCAAATGTTCCATAATAAATACCTATCTGTTCAACACTAAGACCTATTCCCCCTACATCGCGAGAAGCACTCAGAAAAAGAGGTACTATTTTTACAGTAAAGCCCTCGGCAAAGCGGTAAATAACAATAAAAAACAAATAGTATATAACATGTCGCTTTGTAAAAAAATCTCTAAAGACGACCCATAACTCTCGGAAACTTCCCCTTATGCTCTCCACCTTTTCCGTTGCCGCTCCACCTGAAGGGAGTTGCCTCGCATGATACAATCCAAGCAAAACCATTATTGCGCCACAAACAGCCATTATTATCATCCACGCATTTCGGCGTGCCATTAACGGAGCAGCGTCCCCAATCGCAGCATTCGCACCATTTAATGCTTCAGGGTCGGCACTTCCACTAAATTTTGCTATCATAAACCCTGCAAAATACACTAACACTCCAGTAGCAACAACTTTGGCAAGATTATAAAAAGCGCCCTGCCACCCTATATACTTAGCTTGCTGCGTAGGAGTCAGTTCAGTCATATATACGCCATCCGTTGCAATATCGTGAGTTGCTCCACTGAAAGCAATTATCGCAAGTAAGCCAATTGCTATTGCAAAAAAATTAGGTAATTGCAGTGAAAGCGCAACAAGCCCAAAGGTAATACCGGTTACAAGTTGAGTAACAACTACAAAGTATTTTTTAGTTTTAAACATGCCCAAAAAAGGGCTCCATAAAGGCTTCAATGTCCACGGGAGCATTATCAGCGATGTCCAGAAGGCTATTTGTGCATCGCTTATCTCCAATCCTTTGAACATAAGCACAGCTACCATATTGAGTACCACAAAAGGCATACCCATCGCAAAATACACCGAAGGGACCCAACTTATCGGGCTTTGTTTTCTGACTTTACTATCCATTATTTTACAATTAATTCGTCCACGAACATATATGTCCTGCTATCTTTCTCTCTATGCGCAATATATCGTACATATCTTGCCGACAAATCACATTCACACCCATATTGTCTATATGCCATTTTTTTACTTTCTAACAAGTTTTTTCCTTCAATACGCTTAAGAAGCTTGAAATCCCTAATGTCGTTAGACGTATATATCTCCACCCATTTTGGGAACAATATCCATGAATTTACCTGTTGCATAAATTTTGCAGATATATTTTTAATAGAAGTCTTCTCGCCAAAATCAATGATAACATCAACGTCCCCTGTGAAAGCCTGCCATTTACCGTCATTATAAGCGAAACTCCCCGTATAACCGTCAGTTAAAGCAGTTTCGTTGCCAGCAGAATAATACAAAGAATATTGACTGTTGTAAATAACCTTTTTACCTATGCCCTTATGATAATACGACTTGAAAGTCTGTGTGTCCGACACTTTCACTTCTTCAACAAAAACAGCAGTTTTCAACGTTATTGAATCCTTTACTATTATAGGCGTTTTAAACAACGTCGATGTTATGTCTGGGTCGCTTCCATCCACAGTATAACGTATCTGCGATGGAGATATATCGCATTTAAGACTTAACTCAATATTATTTTTTTCATAATTTACGTACTCTTTCTTGGTAATACGGTTAGATATAGGGCAGGTATTAATACCCAATCTTTTCATACTACCCTTATGGTTATTTACAGCACGTATAAATCTGTCCCAAGATTTATTTTCAGGATATGACCACGCATTTTCTGATACTGCCAATAATCTTGGAAATATCATATAATCCGCGTATTTTTCATCAGATATATATTCCGTCCAGAGGAGAGCTTCAATTCCGGGAATCCTATTTTTCTCTTCGGCAGACAGATATTCAGGCAGAATGTTAAAGTTATAAATACTTTCAAGCGAGATATAACCACCTTCTGCTTCGGGTTCAGACGCAGGATCGCCCTGATAGCTGCTCAAAAAGCCTAAATTTGCAGGAGCAAGTATTGAGTTATACCCCTTTTTGCATGCTCTATAATTATACTCCCCCTCGCCAAGTGCCATTATTGTTGCCGCCGATGAAAAACTGCCGTCTCTACGTAAAGCCTCATCCCATACCATAACCTTACGAAGATTACGTTTCAAAAAAGCCTCAACGTTGTTTATGAAATAACGGTTCATACCAACAACACCTTTAAGCCCTTTCTTTTTAATGTTTTTTTTGCAATTGGCACACTTCTCAAATCCTATCAAATCCATTCCGCCACCACCTATGAAAATATATTCTGAAGGAAAGAGCGCCATAATTTCGGAGAGAACATTCTCAATAAATACAAAACTATTTTCATTACTGGGACAAAATCCTTTTTTATCACCAGCAAACAAACAACCAAGTTCAGGATATGCCGCAATTACAGCTTCACTGTTAGCAGGCATTGAAATATCGGGAATAATAGTAATGTTCAACGCTTTGGCATAAGCCACTACTTCCTTTATCTCAGTTTGTGTATAATATCCGCCATGAGCGTCCTCGTCTTGTTTATTGCAAAATTTCCGACCATTCCTATCCCAATCAAAATAATCATTATATGGCCTCCACGCTGACATCTCTGTAAGTTTTGGATATTTTTTTATCTCTACCCTCCAACCCGAGCCGTCAGTCAGATGCCAATGGAACGTATTAAGCTTATAATAAGCCATCCCTTTTAGTAACTTTTTTATATATTCAACACCAAAAAAGTTTCGGGAAACATCAAGCATAAAACCGCGATATTTAAACCGCGGCTCGTCCTTAATCTTTAATGCCGGTACAAAATCTCCGGCAGCCCCATATAATTGAGCAACGGTTACTAGACCATAAAACATACCCTTGTAACCATTCCCATTTATTGTTATATTCTCATCAGTAACCTCAAGTTCATACCCCTCCTCAGGTAAGTTCAAACTGGGGGTGTTTTTAATTCTTACAACACCTTCTTTATCCTCATTATAAACAATGTGCGCATTAGGATACAGATTCTCTCTTATTACCTGTAACATAACGTCCGCCTCATGTCCACTTATCCCTGAAATATAAATACCCGGAGAAGAATATTCAAATCTACCTTTATACGCCTCTATATGAGATGGTCTTGGAATTATCATTTCAGCAATCTTTTCATTTTCCTTACTGCTATTGCAAGAAAGAAGCATTGTTGCTATAATTATAATACAAATAGAAATTCTCATTATGTTTAATTCTATAAAATATTTACTTCACAATAATTTCATCCGTAAGTATATGATCTTTAGCATCCCCGTATCGGAATGCCTGGTAGTTTATATAACGTGCAGATATATTTCCCATAAAAGAGAAATTTTTATAATCTATCCCGGGAATATCGCACGGGAAGTTGTTAACAATATGTTTAATAAGACGGTAGTTTTTACCATCCTCAGATATTGATATTTTAACCCAATCAGGATAGTGAATACCATTATCCGGCATCCGTACAAACTGGGCAGTTATCTCTTTTATAGAGGTTGTTTCTCCAAGGTCAACCACAACATCCAAATCGCCTAAAAAGCCTTGCCAACAATTATTAGCAGAACAAAAGCCACCTGTATACCCGTCAGTAAGTGTTGTTTTACTGTTAGCCGGATAATAGGCAGAGTAAGGCTTGCGGTATATCACATTTTTTCCTATTGCCTTATGATAATACGATTTGAATGTTTGTGTATCAGATACCTTCTTCCCATTATCAAATACAGCAAACTTTATAACCGCAGAATCCACTACCGATAAAGGCGATTTGTATTCAGGCGAATTATTTGTCGGTTCCCCTCCGTCAAATGTATAATGAATCTGCGAAGGAATCATATTACAACTGAATGTAATCTCAATACATTTTTTGTCGAGATTTACATTTTCTTTAACCGTTACCTCTTTAGATAAAGGTCTTGCATTTACATTTTCAGCCTTAAGGAACTTATAGTGTTTGTTTAATGCAACAATAAACCTTTTCCACGACTTATTTTCCGGCATTGACCACGCCACCTCTGAAAGAGCCAGAAGGCGCGGATATAGCATATATTCCGCAAAAGAGATGGTAGATATCATCTGTGTATATAGCCGACCTTCCGTCCCACCCACATTATCTCTTTCCACACTTGTAACACCATCAGCCACAGGATAATAATCATAGATTTTTTCAATAGAAAGACAATCATTTGCCCCCAACTCACTTTGCAGATTATCTTGATATGTACTGAAAAGGCATGTACTATCTGGAGACATAATAACGTTATGTCCCATTTTAAGAGCCTTATCTGTATTAATAGACGACCGTGACGATGACATCAACCATGCCGATTCTGGGATCTTATCATCTATCGCATCTGCCCAACAGATCACTTTACGTCCTTTTTTTTCTACAAATTTGGCAATACGGTTAATAAAGTAACCTTTTAACCCCTCCTTGTCACTAAGTCTCTCGCTCCTCATCCTCTCCTTGCAAATCGGACACTCAGCCGGGTTATAATCGACTATATCGCTACACCCAATATGCATATATTCTGAAGGGAACATCTCCATTAGCTCCGATAAAACGCCCTCCAAAAACTTATATGTCTCTTCATTTCCCATGCACAACAACTTGTCATTCCCTCTGTAAGCAGGACAAGAAAGTGAGGGATAAGCGGCAATAATTGCGTCTGCATGCCTCGGTAAATTTATCTCAGGAATGACTGTTATATTTAATTTATTTGCATACTCCGTAAGCTCTTTTAGTTGACTTTTAGTATAAAAGCCACCTGTTGCATTCGGGTCTGTTGCCGTACAAAAGTTTCTGTTTCCGGTACTCCATTCTTTCCAATTAGGATAAGGTCTCCATGCGCCATAATCAGTCAACTTCGGATAAGCATTAATTTCAACCCTCCAACCGCCTTCATCATTAAAATGAAACAACATACGGTTAAATTTGTAAAAAGCCATTAATCCAAGTTGCTTTTTAATAAAGCGCAAATCAAAAAAGTTATTCGCCACATCAAACAAAACACCTCGGTGATTAAAAATAGGCATATCGTTTATATAAAGCTCAGGTATTTCACCGTCATTAAGGTTGTATAACTGTATTAGCGTCATAATACCATACACCATGCCACCGTAATTGCTTGAATATACCTCTATCGCATCAGAAGTAACTTTTAATATGTAACTGTCCGTTACTATATTAGACTCTTTGTTGTAGATTATCTTTATTATACCCTTCTTCTCCTCGCTATAAGTAATCTGAGATTTTGGATACATCTTTTTCACAAAATCAATAAGGCTCTCAGCATCTCGCGTTTCCACCCCGTCAAACCACACTAACGGTGCCTCATAGTCAAAACTACCGCTACCAACCTCCATTTTATATGGAGTAGGTATAACAGAGTTAGCGACCTCTTCATTTTCACCTGAACAAGCTACACAAAAAAGACAAAGTGCTGCAAAATAACAATACAAAGACCTTGTCATATTAGCATTGGTTATTTAACAGTTATTTCATCAATAAACATATAAGCTCCTTCAATTTGTTTCTGATGCGCTACATAACGTATATAGCGTGCAAATATGCTTCCATTAAAGCCAAAATCTTTTATCAGAACCCCCTCCGCATCACGCGAAATATTATTATTTATATGTCTTATATTCTTATAACACTTCCCATCGTCAGATACCGAAATATCCACATATTCCGGGAACCATATCCACGGACCGGGCTGTTGCATGAAATTTACAATTATTGCCCTTATCTGGGTAACCGATCCCATATCCACAACAACATCAATGTCATTGCTAAAGCCCTGCCAACGGCCATCACCATAAGATGCGCCACCACTGTAACCATCAGTAAGCGAAGAGTCTTTTGTGGCTTCATAATGTTTGCTGTAAGGCAAGTTATAAGTTATCTTCTTGCCTATTGCTTTATGATAATATTTTTTAAATGTCTGACTTTTAGCAATCTGCTCGCCATTATTGAAGGCTGCAACTCTCAACGTAATAGAATCCTTTACCAATATAGGTTTTTCATAAAGAGTAGAACCTTTGTCCGGCTCACTGCCATCAGTAGTATATCTTATTTCTGACGGTATTCTTGCACATTTTATTGATATTGATAGCTCCTTTTTCAATGTATCTACATTCTCTTCTATGGTAACTCCATTGGCAATAGGATGAGCATTTATCCCCTTCGCCTTAAGAATTGCGATGTGACGGTTCGCTGCCAAGATAAATCTATCCCATGATTTATTCTCAGGCATACTCCATGCAACCTCAGAGATGGCCAGAAGACGCGGATAAATCATATACTCAACGTGCTCCTTTGTTGGAATATATTCCGTCCACAAATTCGACTGCACACCTATTATTCTCGATCCTACTTCCACACTTAAAGAGTCCGGCACAGGATTGTAACCATACACCTTACTTAGTGGTAAATAACCGCCTATTGCCTCAGGTTCAGTAATTGGATTATCCTGATAAGCATCAAAATAGCAATATTTACCCGGCGTCATTATCGCATTATGCCCCATTTGGGCAGCCTTAATTCCGCTCTCTTCATTTCTCCATGACATAACCGTTGCATAAGGCGACACTCCTCCATCCATTATCTCATCCCAACCAATAAGCTTCTTCCCTTTTGAACTCAGAAAAGCCTCTATTCTTTTAATAAAATAACTTTGCAGAGCATTTTCATCACTCAGTTTTTCGTCACGAATTCTTTTCTGGCATTTAGGGCACTTTTTCCAACTCCCTTTATCCGCCTCATCACCACCTATATGTATATATTCCGAAGGGAACAACTCCGCAACCTCCGTAAGGACATCTTCAAGAAACTTGAACGTCTCCTCATTTCCCGCGCAAAATTCACTGTTTTTGTACGGTTGCCCGGAACAAGCAAGGTTAGGATAAACTGCAAGCACCTCTTCGCTGTGTCCCGGCATCTCTATTTCAGGGATAACCGTTATGTTAAGTTTCTTAGCATAGGCAACAACTTCACGTATCTGATCCTGCGTGTAGTATCCTCCAACAGCGCCCTCATCTCCCTGCTTACAGTAACGTCTGCCACCGAACCAAAACTCTTTCCAATTTTTATATGGTCTCCACGCTGCCTCTTCAGTAAGTTTCGGATGCTTTTTTATCTCTATTCTCCAACCGGCACCATCAGTTAGGTGCCAATGGAGACGGTTCATTTTATAAAAAGCCATTACATCTAGCTGCTTCTTTATAAAGTCCACATCAAAAAAGTGACGCGAAACGTCCAGATGCATACCTCGGTACTGAAAACGAGGCATATCCTCTATATACATGCACGGTATTCCTTTTCCATCGTTAAGATAGTTAAGTTGTGCAATAGTCTCTATGGCATAAAGTAAGCCGGAGGGTCGGTGGGCGGATATAATTATCCCATCTTCAGATATATCAAGAGAATAACTTCCATCTGTAATATTGGCAAAACTTTTTTTCTCAATTTTTATTATACCTCGTTCCTTTCCATCATGCGTAATCTCTGCTTTCGGATAAACCCCCTTTATCACCTCCATAAGATTTCGCTGCTCCTCCTCATTAACCCCGAAGAACCATACCTTAGGGTCTTTTGCTGTGAAATCGCCCGATCTTACAGCAACACTATACGGTTGAGGGATGATCATTTCGGCAAGCTTCTCATTGTTTTTTGTACAGGCCGAAAACAGCGAACAAAGTGTGATGAAAATAAGAAAGTGTCTCATTTATAAGGAATCTTTATTTTAGAATTATTTGATAGAAATCTCGTCAACGAACAAAAAGAGTGGTTTCCCTTTTCCGTCATGCCATTTAGGTGCCTTCTTCACACTTGTCGCTGTTATTTTCACGTAACGCGCTTTTACAGGTGCAAACTTAGCTTCAAGAAGCTGTCTTACCTGCCCATAACCAGCATAGCCGGTAGGGATATCAAACTTCTGATCCGATACGGTAACATAATTTATCCCATCAGAAGAGACCTTTACAGTAAAACTTTCTGCCGGAAATATCCAATATACCAAGTCGCACAACTCACCGACACTAACCTCCGATATTTCGTCCTCAGCGCCCAAATCTATCGTGGCTACAAGATCTTTATTTTGGAAAGCTAACCAACGACCGGTATTAAACACTTGACTTCCTACCAAACCATCTACAAGTGTTTTAACACCATCGTACTTATACTTCACATCTATTTCCTGCTCTAAAGTAATCTTTTTAGCAGTAGCCTTGTTAAAGGCAAATGCAAATTCAAACACCTTCGGCTCAATCCCCTCTCGTGTCGAAATAGCTTTTAGCACAGCACTCTTCTTCAACTTGATAGGTTCAGTATAAAGCGTACTTAATGTTGTAGGGGCACTGCCGTCAAGAGTATAGTATATCGGGGCATGGCCCTGTGTGCGCAACGTAATGTCCAAACTGTTATCTTTATCATTAACGTCAAACGACATACTTACATCCAACAGATGTTTTGCAAAGTTATAGCCCTTCAGTGTATATACCTGTACGTTTTTATCCAGACGATTAAGAAATCCTGCCCAATCTTTATTTTCAGGATTAGTCCATGCAATCTCACTGAGAGCATCCACACGAGGCATAATCATATATTCAACCTGCGCAAAATCCTTAATATATTCCGTCCAGAGGTTTGCCTGTACCCCTTTTATATGTTTGGCTTCTTCAGGAGTAAGAGATTCAGGTACTGGATTATATTTATAAACCATATCCACGGGTATATGTCCGCCTATTGCCTCAGGCTCATTCTTAGTATCAAGAGCCTGATAATAATCAAAGTACAAGTAAGTGCACGGAGTCATAATAACATCATTCCCACGCTTTGCAGCCGTAATACCACCCTCTTCACCACGCCACGACATAACAGTTGCCCCCTTTGTGATATCTCCTTCAAGTATTTCGTCCCATCCTATCATTTTACGCCCCTTCTCTTTCAGGAATTTCTCAATACGGTTATTAAAATAAGATTGTAAATAAGCCTCTGCTGAATGTATACTATCGCCCTTTATCCCTTCAGCCTTTATTTTAGCTTGACAAATAGGGCATTTTTCCCAACGAATCTTTGGGCATTCATCACCACCGATATGTATATATTCCGATGGGAACAACTCCATTACTTCAGTCAGTACGTCCTCTACAAACTTAATCGTATTCTCTTTACCAACGCACAAAACATCTTCACTCACGCCCCATGTTGTACGCACCTGATTCTTTTTTCCATTACATCCCAATTCAGGATATGAAGCTACGGCTGCAACCATATGTCCCGGCATGTCTACCTCAGGAATAACAGTAATCTGTCTGTCTGCGGCATAAGCAACTATGTCACGTATTTCGTCCTGTGTATAAAATCCGCCATAAGGAGCTTTATCAAATTTGTTCTCCTCTGGGTGTCCAACAGCAGTTTCATTTCGCCACGCGCCAATCTCGGTAAGCTTAGGGTATTTTTTAATCTCCATACGCCAACCCTGATCATCAGTAATATGCCAATGAAGAACATTCATCTTATGCATAGCCAGCACATCAATATATTTCTTCACCTCTGCAACCGAAAACATGTGACGAGCAACATCAAAGTGCATTCCCCTATATGCAAATCGTGGTTTATCGGTGATCTCCACACAATTTGCGCTCCACTTCACTGCCGGAGCCAAAGTATCACCGTAAACCTGTGCCGGGAGCAATTGCTTCAGCGACTGTATTGCATAAAAAAATCCATGCGAATCCCCAGCCTTTATCTCTATCTCATTTCTATCTATGTCAAGTTCATAAGACTCTGCCTGATAATTATCCCCCTTACAGAAGGATATGATATTATTTCCGCTTTCACCTTCCGTTGCCGTAATATCAAATCCGGTAACCATTGAAAGTCCATCCGCAAAATCCTTTACAACTTTCTGCGATCCGGCATCCAATTCGTCATCGAAAACCACTTTTGTCGCCTTATCAATAGTGAACTCTCCCCTCTTAGGTTCCAGTTCATTAGGCATTGGGATAATTGTGTAGTCATTTTTCGTATGCATTTTAGCACAAGAAAACATAACTGCCGCAGTTAGACAAAGGCAGCTAAAAGCCAGAAATTTCTTCATAAAATAATAGTTTATCAATTAATAAATATATATGTGCACCTTGTTATCCTCTAAAAAAATCTCTGTAAAAATATAACTTAAAATGGAGAAATCCTAATTATATGTCGTTAAAATATACGAACACAGCTATTATATATCTTTTCAGCAAAAGGAGAATAAGATGTGTGGTTAAAACATTGTATGAGCAATATAGCGACAGATAAAACGGACATTTTATCTGTTTGTCCCAGTCGCAAGATAATTGCAAAAAACAGCCTATAAAATAATTTATTGCGCTATTTTAAAAAATTATTTTTATCTTTGCCTTAGAAAGACTAAGGCTAAAACAGATTACTCCAATACTATTTAATTACTCTGTTTTTGTCTCCAAATAGGGGGTGTTTTTATTCGGTATTTCTGTTTATTATTACTACGATATTTATCTCTATTTGTGATATTGTCTATTGAGGAACAAACATTTTTAATAGTTATAAGAAATAATTTTAACATGAAAAAGTTTTTAATATTCACTGCTCTAATAGTATCATTGAGCGCGATGGCCGGTGAAGACAAGAGTGTATCTAAAAAGATGGAATCCAAATATGGTTATGCTCACTACAATGATTCTGATGGTGGATGGTATTCTGTATGGAAAGACAAAAAAATGGGTATTTGCGATAATACCGGGAGAGAGATCGTGCCTTGCAAATATGACATAATCTGGGACTTTAAAGACGGAATGGCACTGGTAAATACCAATGCCAAGTGGTTTAAAGCTTCGCCTCCTAAAGATATTACAGAGTGGATGATGCCGGAAAAGTATGAACAAATATGCGACATCACGGATGATGGCATGTTTGTGTATTGTATAGAGAATAATTGCGTATATAAAATACAAGGAGGAAAGTATGGCTTTATAAATAGGGCAGGCAATGAAGTAGTAGCACCTATATACGATGAAGCTATTTTTATGCCGGAAGAGGGTATAATTCGCGTAAAACAAGGTGATAAATTCGGTTATATCAACAATGTAGGACATCAACTTACAGAGATAAAATATGATGACGCCGAACTATTTTCTGATGGAATGGCCCTTGTTAATATTGGAGGCAAACCTAACAGAAGAGGAAAAATAGCCGGAGGAGTATACGGATACGTAGATATTAACGGAAACGAAGTGGTAAAACCTAAATACAGCAAAGCCAACTCCTTTTCTGAAGGATTAGCTTCAGTATCAGACGAATCATACTGGGGCTTTATTGATAATTCAGGCAAATTTGTTATAAAACCCTCTTTCGACAATGTAGGCAGTTTTAACTACGGATTGGCATTTTTTAATGAAATGGGAAAATACGGCTACATTGATAAAACCGGACAGAAAGTAATACCCGCAGCTTATGACTACGCAATGAATTTACATGACGGCATGGCACGAGTTAAGCAGATGTGGAAATGGGGATACATATGTTCCGACAAAGTAACAACAACACCTGTTATATATGATGAAACTGCCGATTTCATAAATGGCATGGCACGAGTTAAGAAGAGCGGCAAAACAGGTTTTATTAACAAAAAAGGCGAAGAGATAATTCCGGTGAAGTACGATTTTATTGACAGTTTTGATAAAAATGGAATAGCACGCATAAAGGACAACGGACTCTGGGGCTTTATAAGCAACAAAGGAGAAGAAATTGTAACACCTAAGTACGGAGATGTTCAACCTTTCAAGGATGGTTTTGCAAAAATATCCGTTAACGACAAATACGGATTTGTAAATATTTACGGCAAAGAGATAATACCACCTAAATATGATGACGCCGGCTATATACAAAATAGGGCTGTAAATGTTAACATTGCCGGCAAATGGGGATATGTTAATACCAGTAATGTCGAAATCGTTCCGGTAAAATACGATATCGTTGGCAGAATGGACTCAAAAAAGATGACCCCTGTAAAATTTGAACGTAAATGGGGTTATATAGATAGTCTTGGAACAGTCATAATACCCATAAAATACGATACTATCGGTAATTTTAATAACGATCTGGCATTTGCCAAATTCACAGGCAAATATGGTTATATAAATCCAGTCGGAGATGTTATTGTCCCTTTTAAATACGATAATGCCGATGACTTCTGTGAAGGATATGCAAAGGTTAAGTCTGCCGGCAAATGGGGTTATATTGATACCTTCGGAGCCGAAGTAATTCCGGCACAATACAATAACTTGTGGGGATTTGCCGATAAGGTTATGAAGGTAAATATATTAGTCCCGCAGTTAGGTAACGATGAGGTCACTCCTGACGTATTTGATGTATGGCGCTTCTCCGATGGATATATCCTTATGAAAAAGGATGGAAAATGGGGCATAATAGACATTAACGAAAACATTATTGTCGAACCGCAGTATAATAGCATTACTGAAGCCAAAGAAGAACTTTACAAAAAGATTAAGTAAAGGTTATTCCCGGCATATTAAAAACATCAAGCCAAATAACAGTCATCAAAAACATCTGTTATTTAGCTTAGCATTAATATTCCGTATTAAAAATACCGTATGAAGAGATATGCAATTATTGTGGCAGGAGGAAAAGGAGTTAGGCTTGGCGGAGACATTCCCAAACAGTTCAGGAATCTGAGTGGCAAGCCCGTACTGATGCACACAATAGATGCCTTTTTCAATGCCGGTAACGATATAAAAATAATAGTTGTATTACCATCTAATCACAAAGATTATTGGGATACACTCTGCTGTAAATACAAATTTACAACAGTTCATACTGTTGTAATCGGAGGAGATACAAGATGGCGCTCCGTAAAAAACGGTCTCTCACTTGTGACAGAAGATTCGTTAGTTGCAGTACACGACGGCGTAAGACCATTAATATCAGCCAACCTTATAGATGCAGCTTTTATTGCCGCTGAAAAACACGGGAGCGCAATTCCGGTGATTGAGGCAACTGATTCATTGCGTCTATTAGATAGTAGCGGGAAGAGCAAATCCGTAGACAGGTCTGTTTACCGTGCAGTACAGACCCCACAAGTTTTCAGAAGCGGCATATTAACCACAGCATACAATACCCCTTATAGCGAAAGTTTTACGGATGACGCAACAGTTGTAGAAGCAGCTTCAGAGAAAATTACACTTATTGAAGGGGAGCATAAGAACATAAAAATTACTACTCCTGAGGATTTAATATTTGCCGAAATACTGATAAAAGGTGCCTGATTTTTCTACCGTTGATATTAAATTTCTGTCGGGTGTAGGTCCGAAACGCGCTGAAATTCTTAAAAAAGAGGTCGGAATTACAACCTATGAAGACCTCCTTTATTACTTCCCATACAAATATATCGACCGCAGCCGTACATATAAAATAAGTGAGATAGACGGTAATATGCCATATATTCAGATTGAAGGTTATATCACCGATTTTTATGAACAAGGAAAAGGAAAAGCCAGACGACTTTGTGCCGGATTCTCAGACGGAACGGGAAATATTGAGCTTATTTGGTTTCAAGGAGCAAAATATATTACCGACCGCTATCTCCCCGGTGTAAAATACGCTGTTTTCGGTAAACCAAATGAGTTTGCAGGAAAGATAACCGTACCACACCCAGAGATAGACAAACCAGAAAGCGGATTAGATAGCGCCCATTCATTACAGGGGTACTATAATACGACAGAGATGATGAAAAAAAAATTTATCACCTCCAAATCCATACACAAATTGATTGAAACCCTCTGGCGCGGGATTACATCCCCATTACCTGAAACTCTACCGGCAGATGTACTAAAACGTGGAAATCTTATTATTCGGCATGAGGCTTTGCGCAATATCCACTTTCCGAAATCTCCTGATTTATTACAAAAAGCACAGTTTCGGCTTAAATTTGAAGAGTTGTTTTATATACAATTAAATATACTGCGCTACATGAAACAGCGCGAGCGGAGCCTTAACGGATTCAAATTTCCGCACATAGGGGATTATGTTAACTCTTTTTATCACAACTGCATCCCGTTTGAGTTGACAAATGCACAAAAAAGAGTTATCAAAGAGATAAGGAGTGACGTTAAAAGCGGCAAGCAGATGAACCGCCTACTGCAAGGCGACGTAGGGAGCGGGAAAACACTTGTAGCGATAATGTGTATGTTAATTGCTTTAGATAATGGATACCAGGCATGTATCATGGCTCCTACCGAAATCCTATCAACACAGCATTATGAAAATATAAAGAAGATGCTCTCTAAAATAGGGGTAGAGATAGCCCTGCTTACAGGCTCTACTAAAAAAAAAGAACGTGAGATTATTCATGAAGGTCTTAAAACCGGAAGATTGCAAATAATTGTAGGGACACACGCTCTTATCGAAAACACCGTTGAATTTCGAAATCTTGGGCTTGTCGTTATTGACGAACAACACCGTTTCGGTGTAGAACAACGTTCTCGTCTATGGAAAAAAAACGATCGTCCACCACACATCCTTGTCATGACAGCCACACCTATACCAAGAACATTGGCAATGACACTGTACGGCGATTTGGATGTCTCTATCATTGACGAACTCCCGCCAAGTAGGAAACCTATATCCACACTACTCAGATACGACAACAACACAGTTCCCATATATGAAGCAATGCGTAGACAACTTCAGGACGGGAGACAGATTTATATTGTCTATCCCCTTATACAGGAGAGTGAAAAAAGCGATCTTAAAAACATTGAAGCCGGTTTTGAGCATATAAAGAATGTATTTCCGGATTATCATGTATGTATGGTACACGGAAAGATGAAAAGTCGCGAAAAAGATACAGAGATGCAACGATTTGTATCAGGTGATGCCAATATTATGGTGGCAACAACGGTTATTGAAGTTGGTGTTGATGTGTCAAATGCCTCAGTTATGGTTATCCAAAATGCCGAAAGATTTGGACTTTCGCAACTACACCAACTTCGTGGCAGAGTTGGACGTGGGGCAGATCAGTCGTACTGCATTCTTATGGCCTCGCATAAACTGGGGAACGATTCACGACGTAGATTAGATATTATGTGCAAAACCAATGATGGTTTTGAAATTGCAGAAGCAGATCTTCAACTCCGCGGTCCGGGAGATATGGAAGGTACACAGCAAAGCGGAATTCCATTTGATCTTAAGATTGCCAAGATAACACGCGATTCGCAGATATTACAACTTGCGCGCGACATTGCATTAGAGATACTTAATACAGACCCCGATCTATCATTGCCGGAACATTACATTTTAAAAAAGAGACTTGCCGATTTATTTAGGAAAACGGCAAATTTCAGGCTTGTGGGGTAATAAAAAACAAGGGGATAAATACCCCCTTGTTTTTTATTGATTCTAATATGATTTATTTACCAAAACCGGATGGCTTATCCCCCATACTAATCAACAACGTACTCCCCGACATTATATCATTATGTGTTATAAATGGGGTTGTAAGTGGCTTACCGTTCAAAGTTGCACTCTGAATATATTTGTTCTGCCGGCTGTTGTTCTTAACCTTAATAGTAAACTCTTTACCATCAGGCAATGGAATAATAACGCTATCGAATATCGGTCTTCCGATTGAATACACAGGATTTCCGGGACAAACCTGATAAATACCGATACTATTCAGTATATACCACGCCGACATCTGTCCACAATCCTCGTTTCCTGATATACCATCCGGCTCAGCACGATATTGCGAATAAAGAATAGAATCAAGTATTGCCTGCGTTTTTTCAGGATATCCTACGTAATTGTAAAGGTGAGCAATGTGGTGGCTCGGCTCGTTCCCATGTGCATAAAGTCCTATTAATCCAGATATATCACTTGAGATAGCATCTCCCTGTAAAGGAGTTTTGTCATTGAAAAGAGAGTCTAACCTATTAACAAAAATACTCTTTCCTCCCATAAGAGACGCAAGACCTGAAATATCATGTGGCACAAACCATGTCCATTGTAGAGCTATCCCCTCACAGTAATCATCGTTTCGATGATTTGATGTATATTGACTAAATGGGGTACGCCACTCACCTTTACTGTCTTTGCCACGCATAAAGCCGGTGGATTTATCAAAATAGTTCCTATAATACTGCCCCTTTGCAGTGAATTTTTCAGCATCAGCACTCTTACCTAAAGCTTTTGCAAATACAGATATACACCAATCATCATAGGCATATTCAAGAGCTTTTGCAACCGATTCATTTTCCACATCGCATGGGATGAACCCGATACTGTCCTTATATACCTTTGATATTGGCTGTATATATGGGATGAAAGCCCTTGGAGCAATTATTCCCGTAGTATCGCCCGAAGATGATTTTAATACGCCGGCGTATGCTGCCTCTATATCATAATTACGTACCCCCTTCATATATGCGTCCGTTATCACCGAAACGGCATTGTATCCAATCATAGTGCCGGTATAATTCGAGGCTAATTCCCACATTGGGAGCAGCCCCCCCTCTTTGTACTTTTCGACAAGAGTATTCACAAAATCAGCATTGCGCTCAGGATCTATTATGGTCATAAGCGGATGATATGCCCTGAACGTGTCCCAAAGGGAGAAGACTGTGTACATAGGACGATTGGATTGATGTATTTTCCTGTCCATTCCCATATATCTACCATCGACATCTATAAACAAGTTCGGACAGAGAGAAGCTCTATAAAGAGATGTGTAAAATATCTCTTTCGCCTCTTCATCATTTGTCTCCACTTTTACCCTGCCCAGCTCCTTATTCCACTCCCTGTACGTGGAATTACTTACAGCATTGAAGTCCCATGAAGGTATCTCTGCCATAAGATTTTTCTTTGCACCAGCAGCATCTGTTCCGGAAAGCGCTATTTTAAGCATTACCGGCTTGTTATTTTCCGTCTTAAAGTTCAATATCGCTTTTGAACGAGGTTTTACACCTTGAGGTGTATCAATGGTATCTTTTACAAGTGTACATGTAAAAGGTTGAGATGTTTCAGCATAAAAGTTTACCGCCTGTTGCCACGCCCACCCTTTGGTCTGCTTCCCCCCTTCTATCGATGTACTTGAAAGGATTTGCAATGAAAGGGAATCGTTACGTTGAGCCCCAAAAGCATCAAGGTTGTAATCCATATCCAATATTATTACAGCACTATCGCTTTTAGGAAAAGTAAACCGATAAATCGCTGCGCGCTGCGTTGCGGTTATCTCTGCTTTTATCCCATAATTATCAAGCACAACAGAGTAATATCCGGGAGAAGCTTTCTCGTTTTTATGCGAAAATCCCGAGGCGTAAGGCATCTGTTGCGACGCAACATCCATACGGTCAAGTATTGCCGGAACGCCTATCATCGGCATTATAAGAATGTCACCGTAATCACCACATCCGGTTCCACTTAAATGTGTTTGCGAAAACCCATTTATAGTAGTGTCAGAATAATGATAACCGGCGCATGCATCCCATCCTGTTATTCTTGTGTCGGGACTGGGCTGTATCATAGGATATGGAGCCACTGCTCCCGGATAAACATGACCATGCCCTCCGGTACCGACAAACGGGTCAACATACGCAGCATAATCTTTTGTGACTGACTTACAGGCAGCAAATACAAACAGAATTGCCAGAACAGATAATAAATTAATTTTATTCATGCTTTTATCTTACTTCGTCACCGGTTTTCCGGATATAATAGGGACAATTAAAAATGTAAAACTATTATCTGAACTATCCGGCGAACATATATATTTTTGTTCCGGCAGTGAACCCCAACTGTCATTACCACCTACTCCTGTCATTTTGTAATCGAAGTTACACTCTACCATATCACGTGGTACTATATCATTGATATGTTTAAATGTTATGTTCTTCTTTGCCGGGTCATTCGATTTTGAATCACCACCATAACCTCCATCAAAGTCTTCGATTGTATTTTTTAAAGCATTGAATTGTATTAGTTCGTCGGCGGTTATCATAATCCCCTTTCCGGAATTATCAGTAAGCATAAAGTAGCGGACATCGGTACGGTGCCCATTCTCCTGCGGACGCACATAAGGGACATACATTGAATCTGCGGTAGTTTGGTATAATCCAACGAAAGAGGCCGTCTTACGGTCAGAATAGTTCTCTAAGGGACCACGTCCAAAGTATGTTATATTATCTAAATCTGCTCCGAGACGCATTTTAAATCCTACCCGAGGCATAAACGGAAGCCCTTTTTCGGTATCGGTCTTTATCTTTAATGCAACGTAACCTGACGGATAAACAGTATATGAAATATGGTTTGTAACCTTAGCATCTGGTTTATAAAGGAATTCAACTGTTATTATGTCATCTTTTTCACTTACCAACATATTCTCGGCTACAGGTAACCAATTTGAAACGCTATTCCATATCGCATTTCTTCGTGGCATAGCATAGCCATAATCGTTATCAGTAGGTGCACGCCAGAAATTTGGGCGCGGACCGTATCCTTCTTTTATAATCTCTTTCCCAGCGATCTTATATGATGTTATTACTCCACTCTTTTTGTCTATAACAATATTAAAGTTCTTTCCTGAAATATTTATAGCATTATTATTGTCAGACATATTCAAAGTTGAATTTCCCTTTACTATTTTAGCCATTTGCTTCCCTTGCGTCAACTCTATTTGCTCTCTTGCAACAACGTATCCGGCAGGAATAAGCTCTGTTGCTATTTTTTGCTTTGCTTCTATTTCAAGAAAATACTCCGCTCCGTTGGATGGTATCTTCGGTAGTTTTATTTTTACAGTATCAGTTGCCTGTGGCTGAGTACTAAGTGTAAACGTCCCTTTCTGAATTATTTTTCCGTCAACTAAAACTTTATAATCAAATATATATGGAGAAAGGGTTGTGAAAAAATTGCCATTTTTAACAACTATCGTCTTTTTGTCTTTATCAACCCCGAAGAATTTTATATTCTGATACACCTTTTTCATCTCTTCAGTATGCGGTTTTATGCTACGATCAGGAAAAACTACTCCATTTATCATAAAGTTGTCGTCCGAAGGGGTCCCTTCAGGACCGTAATCTCCGCCATAAGCCCAGAAATGCTTACCATCTTTACCCTGCTTGTCAAAGCCCTCATCTACCCAATCCCAAATACATCCTCCTTGCAATATATCATACTTCTCTATTATATCCCAATAATCTTGAAAATTTCCGAGGCTATTGCCCATGGCATGTGCATACTCGCAAAGGATAAGAGGTTTATCAGAATCAGAAGATTTTGCATACTCTTCTAATCCGGCAGGGGAACTATACATAGGACAATAAATATCCGTATTCCATTCGCGTCCAGCGCGTTCATATTGTATAGGGCGTGTATTGTCTAGGTCCTTTATTGCCTTGTATGCTTCGTAAAAGCAGTATCCGTTGCCACTTTCGTTTCCTGGCGACCATATTATTACAGATGGATGGTTTTTGTCGCGCTCCACCATTGAAAGGTTCCTATCTACTATTGCATCTTTATATTTAGGAGAATTTCCGATACAAGATCTTAGATCATATCGCATACCATGAGCTTCTACATTAGCTTCATCTATTACATAAAATCCTAATTTGTCGCACAAGCGGTAAAAAAGTTCATTCTGAGGATAATGGCATGTGCGAATAGTATTTACATTATACCGCTTCATCAAAGTAAGATCCTTCATCATAAGAGACGTATCCACATAGTGACCATTCCATGGGTTATGTTCATGTGTATTTACCCCCTTAACCAATATCGGCTTCCCATTTACAAGCAACTGGCGATTTTTTATCTCCACGTTACGAAAACCGATTTTTTCAGATATAATATCAGTAGTCCCGGCATCTTTGTCTGTCACTTTTATAGTGAGGGCATAAAGTTGAGGAGACTCTGCACTCCACGCCTTGACATTTCTTATATTTGCCATAAAACTCCATTCCGGATTACCCGAAGCAACATCTGAGACAGAGTCTGAGGCGACTATTTTTCCATTGTCATTCGTAAGTTTATATGATAAGAGATACTTTTTATCTTTACTTCCGTGGTTTTTCAAGGAGATGTTGAGATAGAACTCTCCATCACGGTAATTTATTGTATCTAAAGAGGCTTTTACGAAAAAGTCTTCTAACCTCAATTTAGGTTGCGAATAGAGATAAATATCACGCTCAACTCCGCTTATCCTCCAGAAATCTTGACACTCCAGATAACTTCCGTCATTCCAGCGGTAAACCTCTAATGCTATATGATTATCTCCACACTTAAGGTATTCGGTAATATTATAACGGGCAGGCAATTTGCTGTCTTTGCTCATTCCTACCATATTCCCATTTATATAAAGATATGTTGCCGATTTAACACCATCAAGTGATATAAAAATCTCACGATCTTTCCAATCTTCCGGAACTATAAATGTGCGTCGGTATATACCAGTGGGATTGAAATTTTTTGGCACATAAGGAGGATTGGGAGCTTGCATATACGGAGGATAACCTGGAGATACAAATTCATAGCTTTGGTTTACATATATTGGTATACCGTAACCTTGTAATTCCCAGTTTCCCGGAACATTTATATCTTTCCATGTTGATACATCTAATGTTGTATCTGCGAAACAAGTTGGGATGCCATCAGGGTTCTCTGAGTAATAAAACTTCCACTTTCCATTAAGATTTTTATAATACGGTGATCTCCAATAAATACCCTTAAGAGCTTGTTCTTCTTCTTTAAAAGGGAGAAAAGATGCTCTTGCCTTCTCCCTATTAACAGACAATAAACCCGGAGT
>JAVVOY010000014.1:0-50336 GCA_036656055.1 Bacteroidales bacterium | reverse complement strand
GGGGTCACTCTTGACGGCAATTCTGATAAAACATCAGTTTCCCTTAAAGTCTCTCAATGGCAGCCATACGAAAAAGTTTCTGATATTACTCGGCAGCAGGCATTCTCTAACATAGTGGATTATCTTAAGATAAATAATTTGTCACACCTTGTTACTTCCACTCAGATAATAATTGTTCCGGGTTATAAATTCAGGGTAGTGGACGGTATTATAACTAATTTTCATCAGCCCAAAAGTACCCTGTTGTTGCTGATTTCGGCTTTTGTTGAAGGCAACTGGCGATCAATTTACGATTATGCCCTTGCCGGCGGATTTCGCTTTCTAAGTTACGGCGATTCATCTTTGCTATTAAAAGAGTAATATCTTCCCTCAAATAAAAAGAGCAACAGAGTAGTCTCTTGACATGAATTGTAATAAAACACCTTTCTGCCGGTAAATAGTGATCTCGGACGACAATAAAAGAGCTGTTTTTGCGTAAATATAAGTAACGGATAATGTTCCTTATATTGTGCGAAGCACTTAAAATGAAATTTAGAAATTTCACATATATATTATTAGCAATGATTGTTTTTGCCGGGTGTCATCCGGCAAAGCTAAGTACTGCTGATGCTCAGTTTAAGCGAGGCGAATATTTTGTTGCTGCAGATACATATCGCAAGGTTTACAACAAGACCTCAGCTAAAAAAGAACGACCATTACGTGGGCGTATTGCATACAGTATGGGGAGTTGTTACCGCTTGCTTAATTCATCACCGAGGGCGACAGCTGCATATCAGAATGCCATACGTTATGATTATCCCGACTCCTCATCATATTTTTATCTTGCCGGAGAGTTGCATAAGCAGGGAAAATATCCCGATGCTATAAAAAATTATGAAAAATACCTTACTTTTCTCCCAGGAGATAAAAGATCGCTCGATGGAATAAAGGGGTGTGAGTTTGGCATTAAGCAAAAGGAGCACCCTACGCGTTTTGTTGTCAAGAGAGCAAATCTATTTAATTCTCGTCGGAGTGAGTGTTGTCCTATGTTTGCAGCTGACGATTATAACACGATATATTTTACATCCACCAACGATAAGGCGGCGGGAAAGACAAAAAGCCTTATAACCGGTCTTAAGAACAATGATGTATTCACATCTTCAAAGAATGAAAAAGGGGTGTGGCAAAAGCCTGTTCCTGTGGAGGGAGATTTAAATACTGAGAACGATGAAGGGATAATAACTTTCTCTGACGATGGACAGACAATGTATTACAGCAAGGCTTCGGTCGATCCCAATGCGGATACCTCAGTTGCAATTTTCTCTTCGCCTCGTTCTGATGCAACATGGAAGAAGGGGGAGAAGGTAGATATATCTATTGACTCTCTTTTGATTTTTGCACATCCGGCTATTCTTCCAGGGACAGATTGGCTCTATTTTGTGTCGGATATGCCGGGTGGTTATGGCGGAAAGGATATCTGGCGAGTTTCATTGAAAGAGCTTACTAATATAGAAAATTTAGGACCTGATGTAAATACTGAGGGAGATGAACTCTTTCCGTACTTACGCGCTAATGGCGACATGTATTTTTCATCCAACGGTCATCCGGGTATGGGAGGATTAGATATTTTTCTTGCCTATCAGGATGAAATGAAGAATTGGCACCGCAGGAATATGGGTGCCCCAATAAACTCTCCTGCAGATGATTTTGGGATAATTTTTCTATCTGGCGATAAAGGCTATCTTAGCTCCAACCGTAATGATGCGCGTGGTTATGATCATATCTACACATTTGAACTTCCTCGTGTTGAGGTTTGGATTGAAGGAAGCGTTATGGATAGAGACGATGAATTTATTCCTGGAGCTGTAATTCGCGTTGTGGGACGCGATGGAACAAATCTCAAGGAGTATGCAAAGGATGATGGGTCGTTTAAGTTTCCCTTGAACCTAAGTACCGATTATGTAATGATGGCTGGAAGCGGAGGATACCTTAATGCTAGTGCAGAGTTGACGACGCTTACCGACGAGAAGAACGAAACCTATTGGGTGGATTTTGTCTTATCTTCAATTGCTAAGCCGATTCCCGTAGATGATATATTCTTCGGTTTCAATAAGGCTACATTGCGTCCTGAATCAGAGAAAGCACTAAAAGAGTTAGTGAAGATTCTTAACGACAATCCAAATATATGGATAGAGCTTGGTGCGCATACTGATATGATAGGGACGGAGGAGTATAATCTCTCTCTGTCACAGAAACGCGCTGAGGCTGTCACTGACTACCTTGTTGGTAACGGAATATCTAAAGAACGCCTTACGCCAAAGGGTTATGGCAAAAGTCATCCGGTTACGATAACAAAAAAGATGTCTCATAAATACCCGCAATTTCCGGAGGGTGCGGTGTTAAACGAGGATTATATAATGCAGTTGCCGGAGACAGATCAGGAGGTTGCTAACCAGATTAACCGCCGTACAGATTTCCGTGTTACGGCAATTGATTCCGGTCTACTTTAATACAGGTCTAATTTTTGAATAGTACTAAATGCTTGTTGTGGAAATAGGACTATTCTAAATTAATCTTTTCTGCTGTAATGTTTTTGTCGAGAAAAAGTTTGGCAGCCGATTCAAATTTATCGGCGGAGTCGGTGGTGTAATATAATATCTTGCCTCCTCGTGTACAACGGTTTTCCATTTCGGGATGGCGTATGAGATAATCCTTAAGGCTTGCAGCCACAAGCCCTCCTTGTGATACAGGTGTTACCCCTTCTGGTAGATATTTGATTATTTTATCAATTAGCATAGGGTAATGTGTGCACCCGAGTATAACAGTATCTATTTCTGGCGATTTGGATATGAGTTCGTCAATATATTTTTTTATGAAATAATCGGCTCCAGGTGATTTGTGCTCTTCGTTTTCTACAATTGGGACAAGCATGGGGCATGCCTGTCCAAAAACTTCCATATCTGGATATAGCTTATTTATCTCTAATGTATATGATTGGGATTGTATAGTTCCTGTTGTACCAAGAATGCCTATTTTTCTGCTTTTGGTTATATTGCCTATAATCTCTACCGTAGGACGTATGACACCGAGAATCCTACGCGAAGGTTCTATTTTTTCTAGATCGCGCTGTTGTATAGTGCGTAATGCTTTTGCGGAGGCTGTGTTGCAGGCTAATATAACTAACGGCGACCCCATGTGCATTAGCCGTTTTACGGCTTGTAGGGTAAATGTGTAGACGGTTTCAAAAGAGCGTGTTCCGTAGGGTGTACGAGCATTATCTCCAAGATATATATAATCATATTCCGGCATCAATTTGGCGATCTCACTTAGTATGGTAAGTCCGCCGTATCCTGAATCAAATATTCCTATCGGTCCGCTTTGCATATATTTTTGTAAAGATAATGGAGAATTTAGAATAAAAACAGTATTTTGATTCTAAATTCTCCATTAAAACTTTTATAATCATGAGGTATTACCCCATTAAGAGACCGTGTCTAAATTTTAAACCGGCACTCAATTATTTTATACCTAATCTCGTTTTTACGATACCGGTTATATCTTCAGTTTTGCTCCCTTTGAAAACAACTGAATTTTCGTCTAGAATGTAGATGAAATCATTCTCTGCTCCTACTTCTTTGACCGTCTTTACTAACTTTTCCTGTATTGGGGAGACCATTTTTTCTTGTTGTTGTTCAATGTCTTTGCGTGCAACATCCATAAAGTTAGAGATGCGTTGATTTATCTCCTGTAACTCTTGTTCGCGACGTGAACGGATATTTTCCGGCAGAGAATCGCGTTGCGCTACATAGTCGTTGTATTTTTTTTCAAACTCCTCTTTCATCTTCAGATTCTCGTCTTCGTATCTTTTGGATATAACTTGAAGTTTTGCGTTAGCATCTGTTGTTTCTGGCATTGACTGAAATATCTCTTGTAATTTTACTGTTGCAAATCGTGGCTGAGAAACTGGTTCCTGAGCTATTGCACTAAACGGAAGAGCGAGAAGAGAGATAATTAAAATTTTTTTAAACATATTCTTTTTGTTTTTTTTTATGGTTATTATTTTGATATTTAAATAATTCCTGAGTGGTTATACTTAATCATTTACTGGGTACAAAAATATATATTTATTTTGAATATCCCAACTTTGTAAGGACTTCATTGCTTATATCTATTCTGGGTGAAGCAAAAATTATGCTTGCTGATGATGCTCTGTCCATTACCATCTGATACCCCTTGTTGTCGGATATGGATTTGACGGCATTATAAATATCGTCTTGTATAGGCTTCATTAGAGCTTCGCGTTTTTTGAACAGTTCTCCTTCTGGACCAAAATAATTGCGTTTCATCTCTTGTGTCTTTTTGTCTGCTTCGAGTATTTCTTTCTCTTTAGCACTCTTTTGTTCATCGGTATAGAATATAGAGTTAGACTGATAGTCTTTGTACATCCCTTCAACTTTTGCGGCTTGTGCGCTGATCTCTTTTTCCCACTTCTCGGAGACCTGCTTAAGTTGTTCGTTGGACATCTCGTATGCTGGGATATTTTTAAGTATGTATTCCATATCTATGAGCGCAAACTTTTGGGCTTTGCTCTCGGTTGCGAATAAAATTCCGATAACGGCTAAAATTAATGCTAAATGTTTCATACTGTTATTTTTTAGGTTAAAACTCCTGACCTATTATGAAATGTATATTGCTGCCGCCTATTTTTGAGTTGGTGGGGAATGCTTTATCAAAACCATACGCCCAGTCAATTCCCATCAGACCTATCATAGGAAGGAAGACCCTGATTCCGACTCCTGCCGATTTTTTGAGATTGAACGGATTAAAGTCTTTTACATCTGTCCATGCGTTACCGCCTTCAACAAAAGCCAGTGCATATATTGTTGTGGAAGACTGCATCAGTATAGGGTAATGCAACTCTAATCCGAAACGGGCGTATGCGTAACCATCTTGCCCGTATGGAGTAAGAGAACCGTTTTCGTATCCACGCAGCGTGATTGTCTCTGTTGCATATGTACTGCTGTATCCCGACATTCCGTCTCCACCCACATAATATGTTTCAAACGGTGATTTTTTATTTTTATTGTATGAGCCGAGGATGCCAGCCTCTGCGCGAGCCATAAGTACAAGCGTGTATTTTTTGTCGTAACGTGTTAGTGGAAGGTAAACTTTACCTTTTATTTTCCATTTGTGGTATTCTATCCATTTATATTTTTCGGCTGGGGTTGCCTTGGCATAATCTATATTCTCCCATAATGAGTAAGGTGGTGTCAGTTGACATGATATAAGAAATTCTGATCCGCGTCGTGTGAAAAGTGGATTGTCCATAGAGTTACGCGAGAGTGTGAGTCCTACGGTTATGCTGTGTGATTTTCCGTTTTGCATATAATAGAGATATTGCCAGTCTTTGAGTACGTATAATTGGTAGCTCAGTTGTGCTGTGAACTGGAAATAGTCGTCAGGCCATGTAAGTCTCTTTCCAAAGCCGATAGTTACGCCGAACATTTGTAATGATTTGTCCGGATCGTAAGAGTATCCGTAGTCGTAGTTGTTATTATTATAGTTGTTATTATTGTAGTAACCGTATGAGTATGGATCGTAGTAGTTGTTGTTGTAATAGCTTGAACTTACGTCTGTCTGTCGGCTGTAATATGCTGAGAAACTGAACGAATTAGGGCGTTTCCCCATAAACCATGGATCGAGAAATGAGACGCTGTAAGATTGGTAGTAGCGGGCATTTGTCTGTGCGCTTATTGAGAACTGCTGTCCTTCTCCTTGTGGAATGATACCCTTGTAGGATTTAGGATTGAATAGATTTTTGAACGAGAAGTTAGTGAATTTTAGACTTAGTTTACCAACTATACCTGTCTGTCCCCATCCGGCGGAGAACTCTATCTGGTCGTTTGGCTTAGATTCTAATCCATATATTATATCTACTGTTCCGCTTTCAGAATTTGGCTCGGGACGTATATCCATCGTCTCTGGATTGAAATGTCCCATCTGGGCTATTTCTCGCGCTGAACGCATGAGGTCTTCTTTACTGAACAACTCTCCGGGGCGGGTACGCAACTCACGTCTTACAACATCTTCGTAAAGCCTGTCGTTACCGCGTATTATCACACGATTTATTCTTGCCTGTGGACCTTCGTATATTCTGAGTTCAAGATCAATAGAGTCGTTTGTTATGTTTACCTCAACCGGATCGAGCTGAAAAAACAGGTAACCATTATTCATGTAACTGTTTGCTACCGCATCTTCATCTTCCATGGTCCTTTCGCGTAGCAACTTTTGGTTGTATACGTCGCCTGCCTTCATTCGTAATGTCTGGCTGAGAATCTCTGATGGATATATGGTGTTTCCTACCCAGTTTATACTTTTTATATAATACTTATTTCCCTCTTCGATATTTATATATACATCTACTGTTTTTTCGTTATATGGCACAATGCTGTCTGATACTATTCTTGCATCGCGGAATCCGAATTCATTATATTTGTCTATTATCAATTTGAGGTCTTCTCTATATTGTTCGTTTATGAACTTTTTTGAGTTGAAAAGTCTTAGAATATCCCCTTTTTCGTTGGTCTTCTTCATGGCATGCTTAACCTTTTTCGTGGAGAGAACTTTGTTCCCTGATATATAGATCTTGTGCACTTTTACTTTGGACTTTTTATCTATAACGATATCTACTATAACATTGTTCTCTCGTGAGAGATCGGGGTGTTGTATTATCTTCACCTCCGCATTTTTATACCCTTTTTCGTCGTAGAATTTAGTTATGACTTTATCTGCCCTGTCTATAAGGTTTGGAGTTATCTGCCCTCCGCGCGTAATTCCTATCTTCCCTTCAAGTTCGTCTTTGTCACTCTTTTTTATACCGTGATACCTTATCTCAGATACTCTCGGCTGTTGCTTAAGAACTATATTAAGCCATGCTTTATTGCCGACTGTTTTTGTCAGAGTTATTGCCACGTCCGAGAACAACCCCTGTTTCCAGAAGCGTCTTATGGCAGTAGTTATATCATCGCCCGGAATAGTTATTGTCTCTCCTACGGTTAACCCTGAGAACCCTATAATAACATAATCGTCATAAGTCTCTCCACCTGTTACAGTGATTCCGGCAATTTCGTATTTTCGTGGCAGTGAGTAGTTTACTTTTGGACCTATAATTGTATCGCCAACATTTATCTCTTGTGCATGTATTTCTGAAAGACCAAATATACACAAGAGTGTAATTATTCCAAGTTTAGGGAATAATGAAATAATATGTCGTGGCAGTATTTTTGTTAATGTCATAGTTGTTCGCTTGTTTTCCCGAACCTACGCTCGCGCGATTGGTAATCGTATATTGCCTTGTATAGGCTTTCTTTCCCGAAATCGGGCCAATATTCGTTTGTAAAATATAACTCTGCGTAGGAGAGTTGCCACATCATGAAATTGCTTATCCTTAGTTCTCCTCCTGTGCGTATAAGTAGGTCTGGATCGGGTAGGCTACATGTAGTGAGATTGTCGCTGATTAGCTTTTCATTTATGTCGCTTATTGCTGTTTTGCCTTCGGTAACTGATCTGCTGATTTTTTTGACGGCTTCGGTAATTTCCCACCTTGACGAGTAGCTAAGTGCCAAAACTAATGTTACACCTGTTCCTGCTGCTGTATCGCGGATACATTTATCTAAACGATCTTTTACTTCAGCGGGCATTCTGGCTAAGTCGCCTATTGCCTCTAAACGTACGCTGTTTTTTATGAGGTCAGGAGTTTCTCGCTCTATCGCCATTACCATAAGTGACATAAGAGCGGTTACTTCTTCGTCTGGACGATTCCAATTTTCTGTTGAAAAGGTATACAAGGTAAGGTATTTTATCCCTACTTCATTTGCTGCTTCGGTGGCTGTGCGTACTGCATCTACCCCGTACTTATGTCCGTATGAACGATCCTTGTTGCGGGCTTTCGCCCACCGACCGTTACCGTCCATAATAATGGCAATATGGCGCGGTAGACGCGCTCTGTCTATTTTATCGAGGTAAGATGACATTCAAATATTCTTCAATAATTTTTTACATCACTCAAAAAAGAGTCTTTTAAACTCTTAATTAATATTGTTGCAAATCTTTTTCTTTTGTCCGAAATCGTACGTTACCGAGAACATCGTGTAAGAGTACCAATCGGTATTTTTTAAAGCCGAGCTCTCTATATTGTACGGGTCGTCCAAATCTTTTCCTTCCATTTTGTCGCCCAGCGTTTTACGCATCGTGAATTCTAACATAAGGTTCACTCGTTTTCCGACTTTGTATTTAACTCCGAACCCTAACGGGATGCTTATGCTGTAATAACTGTCTCCTGCTTTTGGAATGGCTGTAAGTCCTATCCCGGCAACAATATATGGAGAAAATCTCTTTGTCCCAAGATAAGATTGCCCTACCCCATAGTTGAAAAAGTTAAACTCAGCCTGAATGCCAAGATCTATAAGTTGCCTTTTAAAAGAAAACTCAGCATTATTCGGAAAATGTCCGAATAATCCATCTGTTGCACCTTTTATGGTGGCAGTTGAGAGCCCGCATTTCAAAGCCCAGCGATAATTTATATTCCACCTGAAAGCCAAATCGAATGCCGCACCCGGTTTTCTGAAAGGCTTATTTGGATTGGCATCACCCATATAAAACCCTATTCCAACCCCGCCTCCAAGCTCATACTTATAGGTTTGTGCTTTTAGCGTGTTTGTTGCAAAAAGAAGTAAAATTATGAAGATTCCCTTTTTCATTCTTGTCAGGGTATTATATACCTCTTAAATGAACGCGGAAATTCTCATAAAATTATCTCCCGGTTGTTTTTTATTCATCTACTTGATGGGGGGGAAAGTTAATCTAAAGATAACTCCCTTCCATACTTCGTTTATGAAATTATATTGTATGGAAGAACTTCCTCCTGCCATATAAATATATGGAACCATAATGCCTGATTCTTTAGAAATCATAAGACTTAGTGTTTCAGGCATTTTGGGAACATCCATTCTCTTCCACTGTTGTAGGTTGTCTCTACCGGTAGAAGTATTGTCACTTTTTTTCTCTTCGTTAATTACAAAAGCATCAGCATAGAGACGTGGTTTAATCTCCTTGGGCAACTCTAAAGGTGTTCCTTTTGCTGCACTCCAAATGCCCCCTAGATTTGTAGTGTAGTAAAGGTCTTTAAGAGCATTTTTACCATCCCATCCTCCAATTATGAAGTAAGTCAAAACCTTGGTGTGTACATCGTAGCTTGGATTATATACGTACGTATAATATGATAAAAGTGTTGCTCCTGTGCGCGGAGTAATAGGTGCTCCATTACCACCAATTGTTATATTGTTAAGTATAGCCCAGTTCTCTCCGTCAAATCCCCATACTGCATTTGTTAGTGTCACTCCATCGCTCAGCGTTCCGCAGGCTATTATAAGCTGGGGCGTGCCCCATTTGCTAGTCAGTATTACCGGAGAACTGAACCCTGATACTGGGAAGTTCCTGCTGACGGATTTTGTGCCTATTTTTCCTCCGGCTGGATTGACAACAGCGTGTTTGTACACTCCTTTGTCTTTTACTATCGCAATCATTTTGTCGTTCAAGAATCCAATTAGACCGTATGGTTGGTAGCCACTAAGAAGGGATGATTCGGTGAAAGAGAGCGTTTGTAGGTTATTACAGGTAAATAATCGTCCGTCTTCGGATATTACGTAAAAGGCGTTTCCGTTTGATATGAGTGTTCTCCACTGCATAGGTGGAAGCGATAGAGTTGATTTTGCACTCCATGTTTTGAAGTCAGTTGTTTTTGTGCAGTATGATATATCTGATTGGTCTTGATAGAATAGATAATAATCGTTTCCTGCGTTGATGTATTTTTCGGATTTTGCGTTGTTTGCTTCGTTCGGAACTTCTGATTTTGAAAGTTCTTTCCAATAAAGCGAGTCAGCCACTACTTTATGCACGTTTACCTTTATAGTGTATTTTTGTGAGTTGCTTCCGTCTTGAGCGAAAACTGTCATTCTGACAACCTTCTTGTTATCTGCATCATCGCTATGAGAAAAGTCTATTTTTGTCGAACTGGATTGAAAGTAATCGAAATTTATCATGTCTGGGCTTTTTCCCTGATAATAGTTTATTTGTACGTCAGACGCATTGTTGAATGTTGCCGTTATAGCCAATGCCGAAACGTTTGTTCCATAAGGGAGAGAGTCGGCATTGTATATTTCACCCTTTGCCAAGTCTATTGTAAAAAATATTTTTTCGAGGTTGGGTAGTATCTTTGTGTCGGCATGAAGTGAAAAAGAGCGCACCATAGTATTTGCTTTTGATGTGTATAGAAGGTCATTATCTATTTTACCGCATCCAGCGACAAAAAGAAGATTGGCAAAAATCAAAAACAGGAAGCACGCATTAATTTTTTTCATTGGCACATAACTTTTCAGATTGCAAAAGTAATAAGATTTTTGCGTTTTTATCAATAAAGGTCTCAAATATAACATTAAGTAGGGTAAAATAATAGTTATGGGAGTTGTTTTACATCTATTTATATGTAAATACTCTGTTTTTTTACAGATTTATATTAATGTAATTATGGATTGGCTTAATATATGCTGCTACGATAGTTGTCTATTTTCTACTTTATAATTTGGTTTTCAGTATTTTTGTACGCATAAAATATTTTGTTTCCGCCACATATTGTACTTCTGCTGAATTGCTGTGTAAATAGTGGCGCCTTCACCCCTTGTTTCAATGTGACGGAGGATACCTCTTTGCGTACTTCATCCCATGTGCCGGAGTCTATAAATCCCTGTAATATCTTTTGTCCTCCCTCTATCATTAGGGAGGTTATCCCTTTTTTATAGAGGTTTGTGAGTATTTGCGGAATAATTTCATCTGAAAAATCTATCTCTTCAATTTTATGTGTTGATATGGATGAATGTTTTTTGTCTGTAAACAGAATATATTCTCCTTCGTCTGCAAATATACGGCTTGAGGATGGAATTCTGCCGTTACGGTCAATCGTTACCCTTACCGGGGATCTTCCCTCCCAATGTCTGACTGTAAGTGACGGATTGTCGTTAATGACGGTATCTGTCCCTACCATAACGGCATCGTACCGTGACCGTTCTCGATGCATCCAAATAAGAGATACTGGGTTTGAAAGTGTAGTTTGATATGGTTTACCATCCTTTTCACCAGCAATAAAACCGTCGCTGCTTTCGCACCATTTCAACATTATATACGGACGCTTTTTTGTATGACAAGTTATGAATTTACGGTTTATGAATAGGCATTTGTCTTCGAGAACTTTTGTCCTGACATCTATCCCTGCACCTCTTAAAATTTCAACTCCTTTTCCTGATACTTCAGGGAAAGGATCGAGGCATCCTATTACTACGCGAGGAATTTCTGAGTCAATTATGAGATTGCAGCATGGTGGCGTCTTGCCGTAATGTGCACATGGTTCGAGCGAAACATATATTGTGCTTTGTTTTAGGGCTTTTTTATCCCTTACTGATCTTATAGCATTTACCTCTGCATGTGCTTCACCGCATTTGCGGTGAAACCCTTCTCCTATAATTTTTCCATCTGCTACTATGACAGCCCCAACCATAGGGTTGGGTGCGACCGTCCCCTCACCGTTGCTTGCAAGTTGCAACGCCCGTTGCATGTAAACTTCGTCATTTGCAGTAATAAAATCCATAAATTTCACTATTTTTGTTGTCTGAACAAATGAAAGAGATACTCGGTGAAATACGCAAAACCTTGACTCCTGTTTACGGATACCGTGAGACAGAAGGGTTGATACGTTATATTTTCGGCGAGTTGTGTGGCATGAGTTATACCGATATCCTGCTCAAAGATACAAAATTATCCCCGGAAATAATATTAAGGATAGATAGCGTTGTAAAAAGGCTGCTAAAAAAAGAGCCTATTCAGTATATTATTGGATACACCTATTTTTGCGGGATAAGGATGAAAGTTGCCCCCGGAGTGCTTATTCCACGCCCTGAGACTGCCCAGTTGGCGAATTTGGTGATAAAGGAGAATTGTAATGAAGGTGTACGCATGTTAGATATTTGCACCGGTAGTGGGTGTATTGCGATTGCTCTGTCTAAATGTATTCATGGTGCAGATGTTTCGGCAGTAGACATTTCGCGCTTAGCTCTCGCCATAGCGGAGGAGAATGCTCTCTTGTGTGGCGTTTCTGTGAATTTTTTAGAGATGGATATATTAAACAGCGAAGCTAAAATTGTAGACCAATACGATGTAATAGTCAGCAATCCGCCTTATATATGCCTTAGTGAGAAGTGTGGTATGGATGATAATGTTCTGTGTTATGAGCCTCTTGAGGCACTGTTTGTTCAGGATGATGATTCAATAGTTTTTTATCGCAGGATTGCAGAGATAGGCAGGGGGGTGCTTGTGCCGGAAGGGAAACTCTATTTTGAGATAAACCCCCGTTTCTCTTCAGAGATAGTGTCCATGCTTAATGATAACGGGTATTACGACATATTGGTAATAAAAGATATTTACGGCAAAGATAGGTTTGTACGAGGTGTGAAAAAAATGGGAATGTGAAATTTAAAACAGATTTTCAAATGTGTAAAACTGATGATGTTGAAAATGAGGTGACAGACACCCGTGCCCTATGTCGTGCAGCAGCATTGTGTTCAAAGACAGAGTACTGTATTGGAGATATAAGCGAAAAACTTCAGCGATGGGGTGTTGAGGATGACGATGCCTCAAATATAATATCTTATCTACGTACAAACGGATACATAAATCATGAGCGATTTGCACGGAGTTTTGTCTCTGATAAGTTTAGATTTAATAAATGGGGAAGGGTTAAGATACGATATGCCCTGAAGATGAAGAGAATAGAGGAGGCGTATGCTGAAGAGGCTCTTTTGATGATAAATGAAGAGGAATATGCCGCAGCTTTGTCGGCTGCTGTTAGTGATAAGGTAAAAAAGGTGGGTGACATATCAGATCCGCGATATCGTGCGGCGATTTACAATTTTTGTATTATGCGTGGATTTGAATCGGATCTTATAATTAAGGCAATACAGGCATTGACAAAAAAATAATGAATATTTTCCTCTCGTTTTTGGATATGTTTTATCCACGTCTCTGTCTTAGGTGTGGACGTTCGCTTACTCAAAGCGAAGAGTTCCTTTGTCCCCATTGTATAGTAGATATTCCAAGGACAAATTTTCACTTGCATCCGGAGGAGAATCAGGCAGTGCAGGTATTTGGCGGGAAAATATATGTCAAAGAGGTGTATACGTGGTTTTATTTTACAAAAAAAGGGAGTTACAGCAATCTTATATATTCTCTTAAATATAAAGGGAGGTCGGAGCTTGCCCGTTATCTTGGTGCTCTTTATGCAATGGAGTTAAAGGTTGACGGAAAGCTTAAAAACATCGATTATATTGTTCCCGTCCCGCTTCACAAAAAACGATTGAAGGAACGAGGATATAATCAGAGTGAGTTGATAGCTTCAGGGGTTGCGGAAAAAACAGGAGCCCTACTGCGCACCGATTTGTTAATGCGCTGTTTGGTGACCGAAACACAAACTAATAAATCGCGTTATGAGCGTTGGCTCAATATAAAAGATGCTTTTGTTGCTGTGGAGGCTCTCCCAGAGGATCGAGAACGCTCCATCCTTTTGATTGATGATGTAATGACAACCGGATCGACACTACTGGCTTGTGTAAGCGCACTAAACGAAGCAGGATATGAAAATCTGTCGGTTTTAACTCTCTCCTTTGCTGAAAATCGCTGAATATGGCAAATGTCATAATAATCTCATTGTTGGAACTTGATGTAACAACCTTGCAAAAACAGTAGTAAATTATATTTGCACAAAATTTAGCCTTAAAATTATAGATAGATTGCAGGAATATACTTTCTCTTACGTTAACTCTCAAATTTATTTTATATCTTTGCTTCAGATAAACTGGTTTGATATAGCCTGTCCATAGTGCTTGATTATGAATTAAATACATAACAAAAATGACATCGGTAGATAAATTATTGGCAAAAAAGTTGCTGAATATAAGTGCGGTTAAATTAAGTCCGTCTGCTCCGTTTACGTGGGCTTCAGGTTGGAAATCACCTATATATACGGATAACCGTAAAACACTTTCGTTTCCGGATGTAAGAACATTCGTAAAGATTGAACTTACGCGTATGATATCTGAGAACTTCAAGAATATTGATGTTATTGCCGGTGTTGCGACAGGGGCGATAGCTCAAGGTGCACTTATAGCCGATGAACTGTCTCTTCCCTATGTATATGTGCGCTCAGCACCTAAAGACCATGGATTGACAAACCTTATTGAGGGTGATCTGCAATCGGGACAGCGAGTTGTTGTTGTAGAAGATCTTATATCCACAGGCGGAAGCAGTCTTAAGGCCGTAGATGCGGTTCGTAAGTCAGGATGTGAGGTTTTGGGGATGGCTGCCATATTTACATATGGCTTTCCTGAGGCAGAAGAGAAGTTTCGTCAAGCAGGCGTAGAGTTGTTTACATTGAGCAATTATAATGCTGTATTGGAGAGTGCCATGGAATCGGGTTATATAACAAAAGAAGAACTTGCCACACTTAAAGTATGGCGTGAAAATCCGTCACAATGGATGCAATAAACAGTGATAACTTATGTAAATTTGAGAGTGCGATAAAGAGCGTTAATGCACCGTGCGATGCTGTTTATAATATGTTATCAGATCTTAATAACATAAGCCGGATAAAAGATCGTATTCCATCGGATAAAATAAAGGGATTGAAGTTTGATACCGACAGATGTTCGCTTGTCGTTGATCCGGTTGGTGATGTAACATTCTATATTTGTAGTCGCGAATCGGGAAAGACAATAAAGTTCATGGCGGAAAATTCTCCTATTCCGCTTTTTGTATGGATACAGATGTTGCCGGTTACTGAAGGGACTTCAAAACTTAAAGTTACCTGTCAGGTGGAACTTAATATGTTCCTAAAAAATATGGTTTCTAAACAGTTACAGGAGGGTATGAATAAGATCGCCGATGTACTTGCGGCATTACCTTACGATAAATAGCAGTTAATCATGGCAGATAAACTTTGGCAAAAGAAAACAGCAGTAGATTCGGAGATAGAGCGCTATACGGTAGGTAGGGACAGAGAACTTGATGTTTATCTGGCACCCTATGATATTCTTGGTTCGTTGGCGCATATAACGATGCTTAAGTCGATAGATTTGCTGACAAAGGAGGAGTTGGATGCCCTTATCGCTGAACTGCGCCTGATATATTCTACGACAGAAAAGGGTGACTTTAAGATAGAGGATGGAGTTGAAGATGTCCATTCTCAGGTGGAGTTATTGCTTACGCGAAAATTGGGCGATACAGGGAAAAAGATACATAGCGGACGTTCGCGTAATGACCAAGTACTTGTTGACCTTAAACTGTTTATGCGTACTGAGATAAGGGAGATTGTAGAACTTTGCGATGAACTTTTCAATGCACTTATCACACAAAGTAATAAATATAAAGGATATTTGCTGCCTGGCTATACACATTTGCAGGTAGCTATGCCATCTTCGTTTGGGCTATGGTTTGGAGCTTATGCGGAGAGCCTTGTTGATGATTTAACCGTATTGCAGGCAGCCTATCGCGTGGTGAACCGTAACCCTTTAGGCTCAGCGGCAGGATATGGGTCATCATTTCCACTTAATAGAACAATGACAACAAACTTGCTCGGATTTGATTCTATGGACTATAACGTAGTTTATGCGCAAATGAGCCGTGGAAAAACAGAGCGTATACTATCTTCTGCAATGGGTGCAATTGCCGCCACTATTTCTAAATTTTCTTTTGATGTATGTTTATTCAACTCTCAGAATTTCGGATTCATAAAGTTGCCAGATCAATACACGACAGGCTCCAGTATAATGCCACATAAAAAAAATCCGGATGTATTTGAGTTGACTCGTGCCAAATGCAATAAATTACAAGCATTATCCTATCAGATAACACTTATTACTAATAATTTACCCTCAGGTTATTTTCGTGATATGCAGCTTATAAAGGAGTCGTTCCTTCCCTCCTTCTCAGAATTAAAGGACTGTATAAGGATGACAACGGCAATGATAAGAGAGATAGAGGTTATAGCTAATATTGAGGAGGATGATCGTTATAAATATATGTTCAGTGTAGAGGAAGTTAATCGTCGAACCTCTTCGGGAATGCCATTCCGCGATGCTTACAGACAGGTCGGAATTGAGATTGAGGAGGGTAAATTTACTCCTTATAAAAAGGTAGAACATACTCACGAAGGGAGTATAGGAAATCTTTGCAATGATAAGATATCTGTGCTTGAACAGCAGGTTGTAGATAGTTTTGATTTTACCCGGGTCGTTGCAGCTCAAAACTCCCTTCTCGGAAGATAAGCAATAATTATATATAAGATTTTTCCGGTACAACAAAATGCAGAAAACAGCGTTTCATTGGTATGAGGATTAAAATATTCATATTAATGATTCTTATCAGTACGGTCTCATGTTCTAAAGTGAATGAAGACCGTATCCCTTTGGCAACTGTGAGGATAGAAATAAGCAAAGCGCAGCAAGCCAAACGCGACTGGTGGGTTACTGCACCGGCAGAACATGTCGAGTTTATAAAGCCTTCTTATCCTATCGGATTCAGTTATACAATCTCTTCATACACTGGTTATGGAGGGGTGATGCTGGTTTACGGTTATGACGATGTGCGTTATGCGTTTGACCTTACTTGCCCTGTTGAGAGAGAGGCGTCGGTAAAGATTTATATTGATGCTAATTACGATGCCTGTTGCAGGCGGTGTGGTTCTACATTTGATGTTTTTTGGGGGTCTGGAGCTCCAAAGACAGGTGAGGCTGCCGATCGACAATATGCGCTGCGTAAATATTATGTTAGTTATGTTGCAGGCAATGGCTCATATATGATAGTAAACTATTAATACGGGGGAGTATGCCGTATCAGGTACGGAATGTGTCAATTGCCCGTAGATTTATTGATTTCTTCTTCTTCTTCTTCTTCTGCTGCTGCTGATTGCATTTTACCGCGTAGTCCACGCTCTTTATCTTTCTTGAACTGATAAAAATATGTGAGGTAAGTTGTCAGTAAGTAGAACCCGGTAAGCCCCCACAAACATAGATAATCATTCCATACGTCTTTTATCGTGGATCCCATTGTGTTAAGGTGTATATAGCCATCAACGCCCCATGTGGACGGAATAAACCACCCTATAAATCTGAATGCAGGTGGCATCGCATACATAGGCCATGTTATCCCTGAAATGAATAGGAATAGTAACGATGTAAATACAAATATAATAAACGTGGTTTCACGTTCGCGACAGAAGACCGAGAGTGTCATTGCAAATAGTATGGAGGAGAAAAGATAAGGTGCCATGAAGGTATATATTTCCCATTGAGGTGCTATTTGCGGGAAACTGAACATCCACGGTACTATACGTAGTATGTATATTGTGCTTAATATATACAGACTGTAATAGCAGATACTTTTACCCAGAATTATATGAAGTATGCTATTGCTTGGGTTGCGCCCTTCGCTGTAATAGAAGCGAAGCCGACGTTTTTCGTATATTCCTCCGGCAAGCATCCCTATGCCTAAAATAATGCTCTGTTGTAAAATGAGGACAAGTACCGCAGGTATAAGAAATGATCCATATCCACCTTCGGGGTTATAGAGCGTTATTGATGATGACGGAATTGGATTCATCGTAACCTCTTTCTGGCGGTTAGACTCTCCTCCCAATGCCATCGACTGAAGTTCTCCGCCTATTTTTGTTGTTACATCTGTTATGGTTATGAGAAATCCTTTGTAATTGAGCATCATGCTCATATCTGCGTAAAAAATGACAGGACTCTGTTCTCCGCGCATTACCTTACGGCTAAAGTCTTTGGGGATAAATAGTATGCCGTAGCACTCTCTGCTGTGCATCATATCTTTGGCTTCATCAATATTGGCGCAGTACGATATTATCTTGGCATTTGGAGAGGCATCCATATCGCGCGCTAGCTTACGGCTGAGCGGAGTACGGCAGTCGTCAACCACAACCATTGGCGTATTGCGTACTAACTCAGTATTGTATATGAGTGCGTATACGATTGGGTATACCAGCGGAAGGGCAAAGAAAAACAGTATTACGCCGTAGTCCCTGAATACATGGGTATATTCCTCGCGCCAGATGAAGCAAGTATCAAGAAATCCTATACGTAGCTGTTCAAAAAACTTTTTCATATCATGGAACGTAAATCTGTCTCAACATTGCAAGTTTTAATCTTTTTAGCAGAGGAAATGATGCTGCAAAGAAGAGGAAAAGATAAAGATATTGCATTATAGAGTAGTATAACGGCGCGCCGTTAAGAGCTTGGTCTGCATAAATAAGAAAGTAGTGCCTGATAGGGATAAGCTCGGAGAATAGCCTGAATGGTACGTACATTGCCAATGTTGGAAATGTAAATCCGGCAAGTGAAATGGAGAGTATCCCGATAAGCCCAGCTGCGCTCAGTCCTATCCTCAGTGATGGAACTATGCTCATTATTATAACGCCGAGGCTTTGTGATGCTACTATCAGCATTGCCATTGCAACAGCCATCGGCAAGAAACCGTTTGCATGAGGGAAGTGCATATATCCAAACATTATTATCTGACAAAATATACCCATAAAGATGAATAATATGGTTTGCGGCAGTAGTTTCCCCGTAATAGCTATTATTATGGAGTTGTTAGCCTTTTCTATCCATGCCCTTGATTTGCGCATTTTCACCTCCTGTCCGATGCTGAAAACAGTCATTAGCATTACCATTAGTTGCAGCATACCGGGCAGCAGATTGTTGTTCAGATAGACTGAGTAGTTGAGCCATGGATTACCCAGTGCCATTACGTCGTAGTTTATCGGTTGTAGTTGTGGCATTATTTGGTAGTCGTATTCCCCTTTTGCGAGTTTTGTCTGCATAACGATCTTTCCTGATGCCAGAATTGACATGGTCTTGAAGCTTTTAAATAATAGCGAACTTGGTATATAGTAAGCGCTATTGGTGTAATAAGATATTTCAGGTTGGCGTCCAGACATCGCTTTTGCTTCGAAGTTTTCAGGGATTATCAAAAATCCGTAAATATCTCCTTTCTGCATAACCTTTTTGGCCTCAGTAAAACTATTTGCTTGTATTGTAATATCTACAAGATCAAGCGCATTAAGATTTCGGATAAAATTTCGTGACGATGCCGTATGATCAAGATCCACTATTCCTGTTGGTATTTTTTGTGGCAGTCCATTGTGCATAAGGGAAAGAAATGTTATATAACATATAAGCGGAACAATAATAATCCCGAAAAGATATATTGGGCGTGATACCAGAATTTTGCACTCTCTGGCTATAACGCTCCTCAATGCCTCGTAATCGGATAGAAAACTCTCCGGAATCATAATTATCCTCTGCTATTTTATATTTACCAATATGGACATTCCTGGACGCAGATTTTCTATTTTCTGTGTTGGTCGTGCGTTTATCTCAAAAGTCTTTGCGTCATAGGTTCCGGTTACTTTGGTTGCACGCCATACGGCATAGCTTCCCATATCTTTTATGTAGTATATTTTAAGTTTTATCTTCATTTCACCGAGCGCGGGGATTATGGCATCTATTTCAGCATTCATGGGAAGTTTTTGCAGAAGTTCTTCTCTTACGTTGAAGGTCACCCACATATCGTTCAGGTCTAGTACATTCATTATCGGTGTTCCCTGCCCTACAAGTTCTCCTACGTTGGGAAATATATCTGATATTTCGCCGTCAATAGGCGAGGTGAGGTAAGAATCAGCCAATATTGATTCAACTTGTTCTACTCCACCTTGTGCTGCTGCTACCATTGCTTTGGCGGCCTCTTTGTCTTCTGCTTGCGCTCCGCTTTTAGCCATTTCGTATTGTGATCTTGCTGCGCCCTCTGTGGCATTCATGGCTTTATAGTTTGCTTCGGCCTCGTCTCTTTTTTGTGCCGAGACAACCCCTTTTTTGTATAAGGCCTCCATTCTGTCGTATGATTTTTTTGCAATCACCTGACCGGCAATAGCCTTCTGCCACATATCGTATGCCGATTCGAGAACCTCTCTGCGGGCACCGGCATCAACTTTTTGGTTTTGTGCTTTATATACGTTTCTCATTGCTTCAGCTTGCATCAGTTTTGCTTCGGCATCTGACGAAAATATCTGTACAAGAGTATCCCCTCTGTGTACCATACCCACTTCGCGTACGTAAAATTTAATTACGCGTCCCGGAAGTTTTCCTGATATTCTGATCTGTGTAGCTTCAGCCTGTCCCTGAATAGTCTCTTTGTCCGGTGTCAGCATGAAGAAACCTATCAGAGTAAGGATAATTATCAATACCACTAAAGCGATAAGCCCTATGGCTATGCTTTTCTCTTTCTGTCTGCGAAAAGTACTCATAATATCTCTTTTTTATAAATAGTTTGTCGTTTTTATAAACACCCTCTTAATAACTCATAGTACCTAATGCTTTGGTAAGGTATATATCGCATAGGTGTACATCTATTTGTGAGTCCAGTAGTTCTGATTTAGCCTGTAACCATGCTGTCTGCGCCTCGAGGACGTTTGTTGTGGTAAGTATCCCTTCAGTAAACCCTACGGATGCATTTTGTAGATTTTCTTCAGCCTTTTCCATGTTTTTTGTTGTCATTTCAAACTTCTTACGGGCTTCGTTTACTCTGAATACAGCTTGATTTACCTGTAACTCTATCTTCTCCTTGGCCTCTTCGAGTGTAAATTGCGCAATATTTTTCTGTGATCTTGCGGCTTTTATTTTAAAGAAATCGTTGGTATGGAATATTGGAACACGCATTACTACACCGACATTAAAAAGTCCGTCTACTTTCTTTTCAAATCCGTTGAATAGGTTAGGGCTTGAAAAAGAATAGCTACCTATAAGTGCGATATTTGGAAGCATATTGGATAGTTCAATACGGCGTTTGTTTTCGTATATCTTTGTTGCCAGATCGAGGCTTTGTATCTCTTCGCGATGCGCAAAAACATCTTCCATGTTGTATTTCCCAACGGAGTTGTTATTATTTCCCATGAATGCCTTATTCTCGTCTTCGAGACTGAAATTAGAATCTATCGGGATGCCACACATTTGCGCCAACAGCATCTTTGACAATGATAATCCATCATTTACTTTTGTCAGCGTAATTTCAGCCTCATTTTGTTTTACAGCAACCGTAAGACCGTCAGAACGGGTGGCGACACCCTCTTCTATCATTGCGTTTATGTTGTACTGCAGCGTGTCCAACAGCATCAGATACTCCTCTGCTAGCTTTTTTTTCTGAGATAGTGAGACTATCTGCCAATATGTTTCGTCAACTCCAAATACAATGTTTTTTACAGAGGAGTCTTTCTGCTTTTCTGCAATCTCTTCTGCATAATGGGTTATTCTGTTATATGCTATTATCTTACCACCCATAAATATAGGTTGAGTAAGGGTTATAGTTCCGCCCCATATATTTCTTGTATCTGTGCGTAGAGCGTCAACTAATGATGAACCTCCGGCATTAAGAGCATTACCTATGCCCTGAAAGAGAGGGGAGAGCTTTGCTGCCAGCATCGGATCAACTAAGGCTAATTGTTGCAGATATTGGCTTATTGGGGAACTGAATTGTGTCCCTATATTGGGTAACATATTTTTCTGGTCTTCATTAAGCAGGGATATCTCCTTCGAGCTGTGCACGTACCCGGCAGTGAAATCAAGATTAGGGAAATAGTTGGCAAAAGCCGATTTTTTTTCGTAACCGGACATCTTAACTTTTTCCGTGGCAATCTTAAGCGATTTGTTGTTGTTTATAGCCATGCTACGGCAGGAGTCAAGCGAAAAGGATGTCTCTGCACTGATGTAATTTATGCTGCCGAATATTATAAAAGCGATAAAGAAGAGTCTTTTCATATCTGTAAAACTAATATACTATATATTCTGAAAAGGCAAACGCCATGATTCATATGTCAAAAAAACGATACAAATATAGTTACAGTAATACGAGTAGCTGTAAGATTAATATTTGCGGAGACCGAATTAGTACCTATTAGTCACTTTTGGAGAGTTATTGATTTTTCTCCTATCATATCACCGTCCGTAAATATCTCTACTCTGTATGTCCCGGGATAGAGAAACTCCTCTATTTTCCAATATAGTGAAATTGGGGTCTCTTCACTATCGTATGCCACAAGTTTTTTAACAGAGTAATTTACCTCTTTGTTTTCGTAGGTGAATATATCTGTTCTGTTTTTTATAAGAACGTCGTTGTCCGGTTTTATAATTCTCATATAAACATATCTCTCACCTGATCTTGCAGTAACATTTTTGGCTATTGAAAAGTTTACCTCAATATACTCTATTTTGCTGATTTTGTTTGTGTTTTTACCTTTTTTGCTTAATGTGTTTATTGTTATTCCTATTGCATCAAGTTTGGATGCCAGCGTAACTTTATGCGAAAGCTCTTCTTTGTCTTTCTGAAGTTTATTAGCAGTTTCTGTTACTGCTCTGTATTTTGTATTTACCTCCTTGTTTTCGGCAACAAGTTTTTGATTAAGTGTATTTAGTGAGTCTATCTGTATTACGTATGCGCGCATTACAGATCGTAACGTGGTCAATTCTTTCTTAAGTTCGTCTATCCGTTTTGAATCGGAAGCTTTAGTTGTCCTTAGCTCTTCGAGCAGTCGCTGTACCTTTAGTTTTTCGTTTTCAAGTTGTGTAATGAGCGAGTCGTTATTTATCAGCATCTTGCCACCTTCATACTGGTCGTATTCGAAGGCCAGATCGGCATATTCTGCCTCTAAGTTGCGTTTTTCCTCTTCTATGGCCGCTTGTGTTTTCATGTCACCCATCTCTTGGCGCTGGGTAATTATGAAATATATCAAAGTTGCAAGAATCAGACCAAGAATTATGCTTACAAGGATCCATATATTAGATCTATTCTTCAGGAAGCTTTTAGGATTGTTCATCTTTTGCTTGTTATAAAATTATAATGCGACGGCAAAGTTAATCGTTTTCGTTATAATAAATACATGTTAGGGCTTAATTTTTAACAACGCGATCTGTAACATTATTGAAAATTATATATAAATCATTCTGAATAAAATTTTGATTGATTCTTAAACTTGTTTTTTATCTATGGATGTAATAATATGCCTGGGTTTTTACTTTGCTGAACCAAACAAATTAGCTAACTTCGCACCCTAAATGGTTAAAATCTATGTTGAAAAAGATATTATCATATATCAGGACGCATAATATACTAAGGCATGCTCTTTATATTACCGCAACTTTTTTGGTTGTGATAATTATAGCGTCCATAGGGATGAACGTATATACGCAGCACGGTGAGGCTATTCGTGTGCCGCAACTTAAGGGTTTACGTCTGCCGGAAGCTATTGCTCTGCTTGAACGCGAAAGTCTTAATTATGAGGTTGTAGACTCGCTTTATGATACCACGCAAAAGCCCGGAATAATAATTGAGATGACTCCGCATAGCGGATCCTCTGTAAAACGTAATCGCACAATATATCTTGTAATAAATTCAGTTGTACCACAAAAGTTATCAATTCCTTATCTGACAGACCTCTCATCGCGACAGGCACAATCTCTGTTGGAGGGGCTTGGCTTCCCATCCCCCGAAATTGTTTATGTTTCGTCACGCTATAAGGATCTGGTTGTAGGGGCGAACTATAAAGGGAGAAGTGTAAGGGTAGGAGAGAAGTTTCCGGTTACCTCAAAGTTGCAGCTTTTGGTTGGAAACGGAATTGAAGAAGAATTGACAGACTCTGTTGATTCACTTGCTGATCAGGTTGATCCCGAACTGTTTGTTGAAGAATAAGAGATGAAAGAAAACTCTCTTGATGATGAAATTAGTGATGATATAGTGGATCACACCTTCTCTGGACAGGAGATGTACGAACATTATCACTTTATTGCAGATAAGGGTCAAACGCTTCTGCGTATAGATAAATTCATCTCGGTGCGTATCGAAGGAATATCGCGCAATCGCATACAGCAGGCGGCAGATGCCGGTTGTATATTGGTAAATACAAAACCAGTAAAATCAAATTACCGCGTTAAGCCTGAGGATGTTATCTCTATTGTTATGGATCATCCGCGTTACGAAACCGAGATAACTCCTGAGGATATTCCACTTGACATAGTGTATGAAGATGCAGACCTTATGGTTGTTAACAAACCGGCAGGTCTTGTTGTGCACCCCGGTCACGGAAACTATACAGGAACATTAGTTAACGCATTGGCATATTATTTTCGCGATAATAAAGATTTTGATGTGAATGATCCACGTTTAGGATTAGTACATCGTATAGATAAAGACACGTCAGGGCTTTTGGTTATAGGCAAAACCCCACAGGCTAAGTCCCTGTTGGGTAAGCAGTTTTTCGAAAAGAGTACAGACCGCAAATACCATGCCCTAGTTTGGGGGCAAGTTAAGCAGGATGAGGGGCGTATTGAAGGTAATATAGGACGTAGCATTAAGGATCGTTTACAAATGACGGTCTATCCCGATGGGGATTGCGGGCGCAGCGCGGTAACACATTACAGCGTGATAGAACGCTTGGGATATGTAACCCTTGTGGAGTGTCGGCTTGAGACAGGGCGGACGCATCAGATAAGAGTACATATGAAATATATAGGACATACACTTTTTAATGACGCCCGTTATGGTGGAGATCAGATATTGAAAGGAACGACATCCTCTAAATATAAGCAATTTGTACAGAATTGTTTTGACATCTGCCCGCGGCAGGCGTTACATGCCAAAACACTTGGGTTTACGCATCCTACAACAGGTGAACGCCTCTTTTTTAACTCTGATGTCCCAATGGATATAAGTGCTATGATTGAAAAATGGAGAAATTATACCAATAACCGGGAAACTTTTGAGAAATAAATTATTATCTTTGTAAATCAAAAATAAGATAAATGGATAAACGTCGGATTGCAATAGTAGCAGGGGGATATTCATCAGAGTATCCTGTTTCGCTTAAGAGTGCTGAAGGCTTGATGAGTTTTTTTGATAAACAGCGTTATGATGCTTATATTGTAAAACTTACGCGCGAGCTTTGGGAAGTACAACTTCCTGACGGGTCGGCATCGGAAATTGACAAAAATGATTTCAGTTTTGTAGAAGGATCGAAAATAAAAATGTTCGATTTCGCATACATAACAATACACGGAGCTCCGGGTGAGAATGGATTGTTGCAGGGATACTTCGATATGATAAAATTGCCGTATTCGTGTTGCGGAGTATTTGCAGCTTCAATAACATTCAATAAATATTCCTGTAACCAATACCTGCACTCTTTCGGTATAAATATATCTCCGGCAATGCTTATTCGTAAAGGTGACGTGGTTACAGAAGAGATGGTAGCGGAGAGAGTTACGTTTCCATGTTTTGTAAAGCCGAATGCTGGCGGTTCTAGTTTCGGAACTACCAAAGTAAAATCGGCATCTGATTTACAAACAGCAATTTCTGCTGCTTTTGCCGAAGGCGATGAGGTTATAGTGGAGAAATTTATGCTTGGTACAGAAGTTACCTGTGGATGCTACAAGACGTCCATGCGCGAAGTAATACTTCCTATAACAGAAGTTGTAAGTAAAAATGAGTTCTTCGATTACGAGGCTAAATACAACGGCAAGGTAGATGAAATAACTCCTGCAAGGATTTCTGATGCCATAGCTGATAAAATACGTAGAAACACATCCCATATATATGACATAATAGGGTGTAAGGGAATAGTAAGGATAGATTATATTATAATAGATTCTGAGCCATACCTGCTTGAGGTCAACACTACCCCCGGCATGACAGCTACCTCTTTTATTCCTCAACAGGTAAAAGCTTACGGTGTTCCTATTGAAGAGGTTCTTACTGAGATAGTAGAAGATATAATGGCAAACGCCTGTTAGATAAAATCAGATTATTTGTAAAGATATGAAGCAATTTGATGATATCCGGCCGTTTAACGACGATGAAATACCCGCAGCAATAGAGATCTTGCTTAAGGAGGAATATTTCAGGCGTGCAATGGCGTATGTTAACGCCGACATGGATAGTTTTTTTGAAGATTTATCAAAAGTAAGGACATCTGAAGACTTTCAGAAAACCGTGCTTTTCCCTTTTATTCGCAACCTTGCCGGATATACATCTGATAGTCTGGAAAATATAGGATTTGAAAATATAGATTCGTCAAAAGCATATACTTACATATCAAACCATCGTGATATCCTTTTAGATGCCACATTCCTTGGGTTATTGCTTGATGAACGCGGAATACCTACGCCTGAAATTGCATTAGGAGATAATCTTCTTGTCTATCCGTGGATGAATAACCTTGTGCGTATGAATAAAAGCATAATCGTATATAGGAATATGCCACTTATAAAGACACATGAAGAGGCACATCGTCTTTCAGGGTACATAAATTATACGCTGAAGGAGAATGGACACTCCGTTTGGATTGCTCAAAGAGAGGGGCGCGCCAAGGACTCTAATGACCGCACTCAGGAGAGTGTTATAAAGATGTTGGCGATGGAAGGTGGAGAGGATATGAAAAGTAATGTTATGGCTCTAAATATATTACCCGTCTCCATTTCGTACGAATATGACCCATGTGATTATCTTAAAGCAAGAGAATTTCAGCTTAAGCGTGATAATCCCTGCTACAAGAAAGCTCCAAAGGATGATCTTACGAGTATGTCTACCGGTTTACTGGGTAAGAAAGGGAACATCTGTTTTACGATTGCAAAATCAATTAATCCTGAGATAGATAATATACCTGACAATCTTTCACGTGCAGAATTTTTTGCAGCTGTTGCTGTTATAATGGACAGAGGTATCCATGGTGGATACCATATCTACCCCGGTAATTACGTAGCTTGTGACGAACTTACAGGAAAAAACTGTTTTTCCGGTAAATATACAAGTCAGGATAAAGATAAATTCGATGCTTATATACAGGGGCAATTAGATAAGATAGCCGACCTGCCTGAGCCTGATTTCGACTTCTTGCGAGCCAAAATGCTTGAGATGTATGTAAATCCGCTCAAGAACAAGTTAAAAGCGATAATGGGGTAACACTATTTCTATACATATAACACACCTGCACCATCTCTTGTTATTTCGGGATTTTCGCTTGTACAATCAACAATTGTCGAGATTAACACTCCACCTATCCCTCCATCAATAATAATATCGGCTATTCCTGCATATCTTTCTGCTATGAGTTCTGGGTTAGTTAGATAACCATTATCGTCATCATCATGGAGTGACGATGTGAGGAGCGGGTTTCCGAGAGACTTGGTCAATTCTATCGGTATTTTATTTGCCGGAATTCTTATGCCTACGCTTTTTCTGTTTTTGTATAATTTTGGCAGGCTTGATGCCGTAGGGAGTATAAATGTAAAAGGTCCAGGAGTGTTGTGCTTTATTATTTTATAATAGCGATCACTTATTTTGACGTATTTGCTGAGAGAACTCAGATCAGCGCCAATAATTGACAGATTAGATTTCAGCGGATTAATCCCCTTTAGATGGCATATACGTTCGGCAGCTCGTACGTTCAACGCATCACACCCTATGGCGTAAACCGTGTCGGTTGGGTATATTATAACGGCTCCGTCACGCAGCATCTCTGTAACCCGTTCTATCTCCCTTTCACTCGTATTCTCTTCGTATAGGCGTATTATCATATTGTCGCAATTTTTTAGTCTAAATGCGGAAGATCATGTCCCATGCGGTGTTTCTTTGTTTTCATGTAAAATTCGTTAAATGGGTTGGCCTTTATCTCAATAGGGATGATTTCAGTTATTTCGAGCCCATATCCTTCAAGCCCGATCCGCTTTACAGGATTATTAGTCATTAGTTTCATTTTGTGTACACCAAGTTCGTGCAGGATGTTAGCACCTACGCCGTAATCGCGTTCATCGGCATTAAAACCGAGGTGTATATTCGCATCTACTGTGTCGTACCCATTTTCTTGCAACTTATAAGCCTTTATCTTGTTCATAAGACCTATTCCTCGCCCCTCCTGATTCATATATACAATTACCCCTTTTCCCTCTTTTTCTATCTCCTCCATTGCACAATGTAACTGCTCTCCACACTCGCAGCGCAACGAACCGAATATGTCGCCTGTCATGCATGATGAGTGCACACGTACTAAGACATGTTCGTCCTTATCCCACTCTCCTTTTATCAGAGCGATGTGTTCTGCCCCGTTGGACTTTTGTAGAAACGGAATAAGTTTAAAGTGCCCGAATTTTGTTGGCATATCCACCTCTTCCCCGCGTTCTACAATAGAATCATCTTTTAACCTGTATGAAATAAGATCTTTTATGGATACTATTTTAATGTCGAAAAGCTTTGATATCTCTTTAAGTTGAGGTAACCGCGCCATGGTTCCATCTTCGTTTATGATCTCTATAAGTGCTGCTGCCGGAAATAGTCCGGCAAGCCGAGCAAGGTCTACGGCAGCTTCAGTATGTCCGGCGCGTCTTAAAACACCGCGTGAGCGGGCGCGTAAAGGTGAGACGTGTCCCGGTCTGCCGAGGTCAGACGGTTTTGTGTTTGGGTCAGCAAGAGATCTTATTGTCTCAGCCCTGTCGTGCATTGATACCCCTGTGGTACACCCATCCCCCAACTTATCTACCATTATCGTGAATGGTGTTTCGTGGATTGACGTATTGTTTGCAACCTGCATTGGTAGCTCCAATTCGGCACAACGTTCTTCAGTTATCGGGGCACAAAGGACGCCACGTCCGTAGGTCAGCATGAAATTTACCTTTTCAGTTGTTATCTTTTCAGCTGCAATAATAAAGTCTCCTTCATTTTCTCTGTCTTCATCATCTACAACAATCACGAATTTACCATCCTTAAAGTCTTTTACAGCATCTTCTATGCTATCTAATTTAATGCTTCCCATAATCTTAAATCAGCTTTTTAAATTATAGATAATACTTATTGCTACATTGCAAGAGGAGTATATATCTACTTTTTTGTTAAATATATCGTTAAATTTTATTAGTTGTTTATGTGGCTATTACTTTTGTCCCCTCTATTAACGTTTTTATCTCTGCGTTAGTCTTGCGGATTACGGATAACTCATAGCGCAGTTGTTTCTGTTCATGCAGTCCTATAAGGTATACCGGAATTGATAAAGGGAGCAAAAGGGCAATGAATGTTCCCTGTTTTTTGTTGCTGCATGGCTTGTACAGAAGTAGTCTACGCAATATGGGATAATCCATAAGTTTAAGTATAACTAAACTTGATCTCGTGTTTTGGGTATATTCTACAAAACTTTCCACCTCTATGCAGACACTTTTTAGTAACTCTTTATCATAACCCTTCTGCCAGAATGAGAAAAAATGTTGGCGCCCATTACCACAACTCTCCTGCATCTCTCGACAAATATTGTCTAAACGTGCAAGTCTAACGAGCGTCTCCTGTTCTGATATGTCGTCCATAACTATCTCTTTCATGGCTATGTTACGCGTCATGTGCTTCCCTAAGAGTTTGCGGAAGAAATTTGAATATGCGTCTTTGTTGAATACAGCAGAGTCGTTTACTGCTTTATATGTGAAGAATATGCCGAGTGGAAGCAATACGGCAGAACTTAGCCATAACCCCTCCCATACCAACCATAATCCCTCGCGAGCCATTTTTTGTGCAGAGTTGTCTATTATGTAGTAAAAAATAAATAGAAAAACAGAAACGACTATCGGCACACCAAGTCCTCCTTTCCTGATTATGGCACCCAATGGTGCTCCAATGAAAAAGAATATAAGACAGGCAAACGAAAGAGTGAATTTTTTATGCATTTCTATTTCATGCCTCCTTATAATATATTTTTGATCTTCGGCATTATAACTTTTAAATTCATACTCTTGTTTTACTGCGCGGGCACGCGCTAATGCCCTGTTAAGCAGATTTTCACGTTGTTGTACGGGCGCAGCAGCATATTCACGATCGAGGTCGAAATTCTTCAACGACGTTTTTGTTGTCTGCTGACCGAATATTCCGGTGCGTTCCGTAATCCAGTAGTATCCGTTTGTTTTTAATTCCTTACCTATTCTTTGTCCAAGGCTGTCTACAACTACCGACATGGAGTCTATCGAGTTTTTTAATTGTGATATGTCTTTCCCTATATATTTATCCTCCATCACGTTGTCGTCCATACGGTTGAAACTTGCATCAAAAGGTATAAGAATCTCTTTTCTTGAGAAGGTTTCGCGCCTGTATGGGACGCTTCCGGTTTCTCCATGCTGACTTTTGAGATTTTCAAATGATTCACCTCCGTAAAGGGTAAAGAGCAGAAACTGTTTATCGCTTGTAAATTTTAGCTTCCCTGAATCGGCAAGGATTACCATTGCGTTTTCAAACCCTTTCGAAATGTCATATATTATGACATCATGCATCATCCCTGTTTTATTATTTTTTTCCCTCAGGTAGAGATTATAGCCGCTTATCTTGTCGTAAAAAACCCCTTCAGGAATATCTAACTCCGGGGATTTCTGCCGCATTGAATACAGCAGTGTAAACATCTTTACTTGTGCTTTTGGAAGTATGTTGTTCTGAAATAAAAATGCCCCGATAGATATAAGTACTATTGTTACTATAAGCGGTCGCATTATTTTTATAAGAGACGTCCCGGATGCCTTTATAGCCAGAAGTTCAAAACGCTCGCCCAAGTTTCCGAACGTCATAAGTGAAGCAAGTAGTATTGCAAGTGGTAATGCCAGCGGAACCATTGACATTGCTGCATAAAAGAATAACTCCGCAAGCAATTTAAGTTCCAACCCTTTGCCGATAAAGTCCTTTACGTGTGCCCATATAAATTGCATCAGGACTATGAAAAGACAGATCATAAACGTCATCAAGAGGAGAGGTAGAAATGTCTTTAGTATAAATAAATATAAGCGTTTAATCCGTAGCATATTTTATCGTCATACCTTTTTAGTCAATGATGTTAGGGTATATACCTTTCTTCCCTTGCTTTGAAAAAACGAATCCATTTGTCTGCAAACATTTGTAGAATAGGGATGTAGCCAATTATATCCTTCTCCTTTTTTAGGCGAGGGTTAGGTTTACTTAAACTGCTGCAAAGGTACTAAAAATTCGGTAATGTTTCAGATGATAGGTGTTGAATATGTCAAATATTATCAGGAATTAAGTTTATGCAGCTTTTTAGATTATTTTTAGTTGTAATATGCAAAGAGTAGTATTCTATTACCGTTATGGAGTGGATTTACCAAGCGGTAAGCTATCTAAATATAGGGTAGTGGCTGACTTGCTATGAAATTAAGCAAACTATCAAAATAGAATAAAAACGTCTTAGTTATTTATTATGCGTTTGCACCCAACCGTTTTCGCAAAGCGGAAATTTGTTCATCCCAAAGTTTTTTACCGTCATCTATTTCTGTTTTTTTTGCAAAATCTGTAACTTCTAAGACAATATTGTTTGTCAGGGCGTTATGATGAATTCTGAACTCAAAATAAGATTTGGGGTTTATGTCGCCACACCAATGAAATTTGATACACGACATTAATCGTGATCCCACTTGCTCTGCACGGTACCCTTCTTTAGCCCAGTAAAAGGTGAAAGATTTTCCTTCTGCTGTGACGTCATCGGCAAACCATGATGAAAAACCGACCGGAGTACTTATATAAGTCCACAGAATATTTACAGAAACAGTATTGAGGTTATACTCCATAGTGTATCTCTCTGTGTTCATATTATTAGTTTTTTTTATTCAGATGCGAATATAGTTATTATTTTTTATTCGCTAATCAATACTAACTTTTTTTTTATTGTTTTTTTTATAGAAAACTGATGCAGTATGAAAAAAATATATATCTTTGCAAACGATATTTCCTTTTCTGGTGGGGGCAAACGTTAAAATGCACGTTGTTTTAACATAAAGTCATGGTGTTAAAAAAGATTAGGATTTATTATTAAGACAAGAAGAGGCGTTTTATTATTACTTCGCTTTATTATGCTAAAACATTAAATATGAGGTTTTAGTGTAGCTTCAGTCTGTTTGGCTTTGAGTTAAGTTTTTTAAATTAATATATTAATAACAAGAACATATTTATGAGAAAAGAAAATCTGCACATAATCCGAGTGGTAAAGTGCGCATTTGCCTATCTTACTTCGGATTTGATTTCAAAAACGGGTATGAGTCTTCTTTTTGTGGCGTTATTGCCGTTGTCGGTTACAGCCGCACATAAAGCTAGAGTTGATGCTGTTTCTGCAGTAGAGAGCGTTACTCAGGCTTCTGGCTTTGTAGTAAAAGGAACAGTTATGGATGTCAATAAAGAGCCACTTATAGGAGTGAACGTATCTGTTGTTGGAACCACAATGGGAACCTCTACGGATATTGACGGAAAGTACGAGTTGAAGGTTCCGGATGGTAAGAAATCGCTTGTTTTTTCTTACCTTGGTTATGCCGGACAGAAGGTAGGTATAAATAATAAAAGTGTTGTAGATGTAACAATGAGAGAGGAAGAGCAGACTCTTTCTACTGTTGTAGTTACCGCGATGGGTATAGAAAGAAGACCAGAGTCATTGACTTATGCAACCCAGCAGGTAGGAGGAAAAGAACTTACACGCGCCAAGGAGTCTAACTTTATTAACTCCCTTCAAGGTAAAATGGCCGGACTAACTATTACGCCTAACTCGTCAGGAGCAGGAGGTGGCTCTTCCAAGATAATTCTTCGTGGACAGACATCAATGCTTGGTAATAATCAGCCTCTTATTGTGTTAGATGGTATACCTATGTCGCAAGGGCTTTCAGGGCAAACATCAGAGGTGGTTGTTTCCGGAGGTCGTGATGGAGGAGATATCCTTTCCACCATTAACCCTGATGATATAGCAAGTATGTCGGTGCTGAAAGGTCCTAATGCCGCAGCACTTTACGGTAGTGCTGCAAACAACGGTGTTATCATAATAAATACAAAGGGTGGTCGTGAAGGTAAGATAAGAGTAGATGTTTCAAGTAATCTTACTCTTGAGACGCCACTTTTTACCATTAGCAGACAAGCTGATTTTGCTCCCGAGATAATTGGAGATCAATTGGCACTTAACGGTTGGGGAAATCCCGTAGGTCAGATAACAGATGAGCAGATAGCTCGTTATCCTTATCTAACAAGGGATGCAAAAAACAGAGTGAATGACTTCTTTAAAGTAGGACAGACATACAATAACTCCATTGCACTTAGCGGTGGAACAGAGCATACCACTTCTTATTTTTCATACGGTAATACAGTACAGAAAGGTTTGATGGAGAGAAACCGTTTTATACGTCATAACCTTTTGTTTAAGGAGACATTCAATGTGTTTAATAATAAGTTAAAAATAGACCTTTCGCTTAATTATATTACACAAAAAACTGAAAACAGACCCGTCATAGGAAAGGTGTTTAATCCACTAACCGGATTATATCGTATGCCGGCTGCTGTTGATACACGTTACTTCTCTGAAAACCGTACACATGAGGCTACCGAGGACGATCGTATGGTTAAACTTGGCAGTAAAAACCTTATAGGTGAGCAGATACAGACATGGCCTTTTGGTGGAGATGCTTGGGTTAATAACCCGTATTTCCTGCAAGATGCTATCGATGATTCCGATCGTAGAGACCGTATTTTGGTTAATGTAACAGCTAAATATGAGATAATAAAAGGTTTAGACCTCCAGGCGCGTGTAAGTTTGGATAAAAACATTGGTTCTGGGTATAATTATCGTATAGCCTCTATTTGGACGGATCAAGTACAGACAGGTAGTGCATTCTATTATAGTGGAGAGAATTCTTCGAGAGATATATACTCCGATTACCTGCTCACCTATAACAAGGAATTCAAGAATATATCTTTTAATGCTACAGTTGGTACAAGTTTCAAGAGAACACAGTCTTCCAATTCAGGCATTAATAAATGGAATGACTCTACCTTTATATATCCAAATATAGCATGGCCAGGTTATGGTAATGTATCAGGTAACTCAAAAGATTTTCTTTTGAATGCAACGGCATCAGGAGTAAATAGTAATTGGGAAACTGCCGTGTTTGCAACAGCTCAGGTAGGATTCTGGGATAAAGCGTATGTAGATGTCTCTTTCCGTAATGACTGGTCTAAGGCCTTTCAACAGTTTACCGATGACGAAGGAGGATACAAATCGTTTGCTTATTGGTCTGTCGGAGCTAACGTCCTATTAGACCAGTTCTTCCCCAGAAAACTTCCTAATGTTACGCAGATGAAAATTAGGGGGTCCTATTCTGTTGTAGGTAACTCTATCCCTTTGAATAATTATAATTCGCAATCGCTAGATCCGATATCCGGATCAGTATCAGCCCGTCCGGCATCATTTGATAATCCTAAACCAGAGACAACCCAAGGAATTGAGGTCGGCTTTGATGGAATATTCTTTAAAAATAAATTTGACCTTGATTTGACTTTCTATCAGAATACAATGTCTAATCAGTACCTTCGTATTACTACTGCTTCCGGTCAGGCAAAACCTATTAATTCAGGAAAAGTACGCAACCGCGGTCTTGAGTTCACGGCAAATTATCATATGAAATTCGGAAGAGATTTCCGTTGGACTACCGGTATTAACCTTGCATACAATGACAATAAGATACTTGAGACATACAAACCTTCTGATGGAGGTGATGTCCAAATTGTAGTAGGCGCATCTTCATTGGCAATACAGTCAAAATATAAGGTTGGTGGATCCTATGGAGACCTATATGGAAAAGATTTTGTACGTGATCCAAACACAGGTCTTATTCAGGTTAATTCAAATGGACAGCCGCAGATAGGTGCTACGTATGATAAGTTCATAGGAAATACTACTGCTAAATTTACATTCGGATGGAATAATACACTTTCTTGGAAAAACTTCTCTTTCTATATGTTGATTGATGGTAAGGTAGGAGGTAAAGTCTTGTGTTTAACAGAAGCCGAGATGGATTTTTACGGATTGTCACAACGTACGGCAGATGCCCGTTTGTCGGGAGAGACCGTTGTATGGAATGGTGTTGATGTTGCTGCCGTTACTTTGCCTGATGGACAAAAGGTCCCTGCCAAAGCTTATTACGAGGCCGTAGGTGGTAACCAGATGGATTGTGCCTATGATGCATCTAATATTCGTTTTCGTGAGATATCATTAGGTTATACATTCTATGATTTACTGGGTGTTTCAAAAAACCTCACTATATCGCTTGTAGGACGTAACCTTGGCTTCATTTACAAAAAATCCCCTGTTGACCCAGATATATCTATGACTGCAGGAAATAATTTCGGTGGCGTTGAATCATACGCTTTACCTACAACACGTAGTTATGGTTTCAATGTTAAGGTAACATTCTAAAAATAGGAATTATATGAAAAATAAAAATATGAAACTTACGTATAAATCGGTTTCTTTATTTGGCAGTCTGTTAGTTGCTGCATCCTTATTTTCTTGCGGGCCTAAACAAGATCTTAAAATGTGGGAGTTTGTTGACAAGACTCAAGATGTAACTAACTCTGGCGGCGGCTCTGTTGAGCTTCCTGTTCTTCAAGGGGAGTTGATGTCTGCGTTGGGCATTGCGATAGATTATGAAGTACACGCATATCAGTACACTAATACCAATTCAGTTGATGCATTTTCTGGTTATGTATCAGCCTGCCGTTCAACATTCCAATATGGTGAACCACTGCCACATACATATTCATATCCTAATTCATATATTGGTTCAGGTGGTGGTACAGGACCAACAGCAGCATTGTACCATGCATATACATTTGCTGTAAGTTTAGGACATCCTGAGTATAAAGCCATCGCTCAAATCGTATATGGAATGACTGCGTTACGCGGAGTCAATAACATGGGAACTATCGCTTATATTGATAATAGAAATCTTAAAGTATCGCACCCAGTCTCTTTTCAGTCACAAGAAGAGACATATAGGCTTATATTGTCAGACCTTGATGAAGCCATAGCAACATTAGAGAGTGTTAAGCCAGGTAAAGAGAGCCTTATTGCCATTGAGGGACAAGGGAAGTCGACAGGAGATGTAACTTTTGCTTTTTCAAATTACGAATGGGAGAACTGGGTTAAGTTAGCGAATACCATTAAATTACGAATTGCTATGTGCCTTTCAAAGCCGGATAATGCAAAAGCGCGTGTTGTAGCCGAGCAGGCACTTAATGGTTTAGGAGTGCTTGATGACGATTTTGGTCCCGGTTGGTTAGCTAATAGATATACACATCCATTATATTTCATCTCTTCCTCTAAAGAAGGTTGGGCAGACTGTCGTATTGGAGCATCATTGGAAAACATAATGAAGCGTCTAAACAATCCATTGTTGTCAAAATATGCGTCGAAGAATGGAGGAGCTTTAGCGGATAAAACCACAGGAGCTACACTATTAAGTTCTGGTTCAGATTACGTAGGTATTCGCCAAGGTTCAACAATGGAACCCAAATCCACAGGGATAGGTTATAATAACTTCTCTGAGATAGATCCTAACTTCAAATATATTCGTCCGGTATGGGTCTCTAAAGAAGAGGTTTTATTCTTAAAAGCAGAGGCTGCTTTACGTTGGGGAATTGGTGGTAATGCAGGAGAGTATTACGAAAAAGGGATAAGGTCTTCTTTCGAAAAATATGCAGTTACCGAGGGCGTTGACGAGTATTTGAACCGTCAGTCCATAGTAAAACTCAAAGGGAATAAGAATATAGATTTCATAGACTATTATGTATCTAGTAATAGTTGTGCCGGTCGTTTAGGTATTGGTGTAAAATGGTCTGATGACGATGATAATGAAACAAAATTAGAGAAAATTATAACTCAAAAATGGATTGCCAACTTCCCAAATTCTTATGAAGCTTGGACAGACTTTCGTCGTACCGGTTACCCGCGATTACTTCCTGTGCCCGAAGCAAATAAATGGACAGGGTCTCCTACATTTCCTGTAGAACTTCAATTGCGAAGGATTCCGTTTAGTGAATCTGACGATAACACATTGATAGACCTCCCGAATATACGTGCAGCATTATCAGTATTTGGCCTACCCGGACAAAACTCAGGTGGCATGCGTTTGTACTTCGAAGGTGATCCCGGAAAATATCCTTGGGAGTATGATGAAGACGAAACGAGCTATTCATACGGATGGTTTATCCCTAAGAATTTTTAGAAACGTGTAAATTTTTAAGAATATGATAACAAGAAAATTATTATTATCAGTGTTGACTTTATTGGCTGTTATACTCACTTCTGGGTGTAAAGACAGTGAAGCGGATTATGTCTCTCTTAATATTGATAACAAAGAAATAGCGCAAGGAGAGGAGTATCAATTCTTTCTTACGGTGCAAAGTCTTAAGGGATCGGAATATTCCGGTTCAGTGCGATGGACTATTGATACAGACGAGGAGACTAAATCTAAGAAAGGTGCCGACTATCAGGTTGCATCTATAAATAACTTCGGTAAAGTAATCGGGCTTAAAGACGGTTCTGCTGTGGTAAAGGCGATATTATCCGATGGACGCTATGCACGAGCCAAACTTTCTGTCGGACGTAGAGATGTTACAGGTGATTCTTTGCGTGTTTCGAGAAGTAATATATATATGAAACGCAACACAACGGATACATTGACGCTCTCTATAAAAGAGAAATATGCTGATGTACAGAAGTATCCTATTCAGCTCAGTCTGAGCTTTGCAGACGATGTAGATGTGCCTTCCGGCATGTTACCTAAGACTGAATGTAAATTGATTCCACAGGAGAAAGTTGGTACATATACGGTAGAACTTACATCAAAAGAAGTTGGCGAAAAACTTGTTTTGGGCATCGAAGTCGGCAAATTTAAAAAAGAAGTTGCCGTAAATGTTGATTTCTCATTATATTTATCGTTCAATACGATAGATAAGGACAAGCCTGGTGATAACCCCGGTTTTGAGAAACCTATGGACTTTAATTTAAAACAGACGCAAACATTGAATATCAACTTTTATGTTGACGATGAAGCTAATAGAGCCCAAAGTGAGGAGGCAGTTAAAAAAGCACTTGCAACAAGTACAAATTATTCTGTATCCGGAAATATAAGTATGATAACAGGTGTACCTCGGTTTGCGAAGGTACCAAAGGATCCTGCACACCCTGATGATTTTATACCTGGGATGTGGACTATGAGTATTGATCTTACTGTTAGTGATATACCGGGTTCGGGCTCATTGCTTATATCGGTATTAGGTAAATATGTAAGGGCAAATATTAACGTTGATGACGGAAAAGCGTACAAAGCTATCTATATCTCGTTTGCAGGAGTGAATAGTTACGTAATACCACCTCAGGGACTTGAATTAACTACGACTAAGATTGTAGAAGTTAGCAAAGTAGGTCAAACTCCAAATACGTTTAAATTGCCAGTTCACTTCTATATTGATCCTGACACCCGTGCTCCATATATAGATTGGAAGGTATCTCAGAGTGGCGACCCTGTTATTATACCTATTGGTATGCAGAATATCAATACTAAGTCTACTGAATTTGAATTTAAGATTGGGACATCCACTGGAACTGCGAAAGTAACATTCAAGGTTTATAACCCACAAGGGGAGAAGGGTGGTAAGTTTGCGCCGTTCCTTAATCAGGAGATTACTGCAACTATTAATGTACAAAATAGTGATAATATTATTGTAGAGTCTGTTACTTTCGATCCTAAAACTTCTGAAACAGATGCAAAAGCAGTTCCATTGAAGGCTGAAATTATGCCTCTTGCAGCATTGGCTGCATGGCAGGCTGAATATACAATTCAGGAATTATTGAACGGTGCAGAAGCAACAGTAGATTTAAAGACAGGTGAGGTTGCGGTTAAACATGCCGGAATTATTAAAGTTAAGGCTACCGCCGGTGGTGTTGGAAAAGAGAAGAGTGATACGCACGTTATTACAGCTAAGTTTAAATTGGATATAAATTCAGCTAAGCCAGTGGAAATATCAGATGCTCCAAATACGATGTATATGGGAGAGTCGTATACGATAAAGAAACTCTTGAAGTCAAACTATGTGCTTAACGAAAATGAGTACCAATGGAAATCTTCAGCTCCATCTATTGTATCAGTTGATGCGACAGGTAAGATTCGTGCATTGAAACAGGGAGATGCGAAGATTACGGTTACAGTCAAGGATGATTATGGTATGTATGCCGCTGACCAGAAGAATATAACAGTTAAAATGGTAAATTCTAAGGTAGACTTTAGTGATCCTAAATTTGCACAATTTTTTGTAATCTATTGGGATCAAACAACATTCTATATTGATACTGAAGCTGGTTCGCCTGATTTCTACACATTTGAATTGAATACTGCTTTATCTCAGCCTGGAGTTTATAATGCTGGGTCTGACTTTACAGGTACTATTTTATTCCCAACCGGTGAGAAATATGGTCTCGATTCAGGAACGATAACTATAAATGGTGGTGTTATGACATTTAACTTGTCCATATCATCAGGCGCAATATCAGGATCAGTGATAGGTGCCAGACCTATTAAGTAGTATAATTAGTTATAATTTAAAAAAGGGGCTGACTTTTAAAAGTCAGCCCCTTTTTTGTATATCCTTTAAATATGGATTATTAATTTGTATACAAAGGTTTTTTTTATCGTCTTATATATGCTATTTTAAATGTTAAGCTAATTTTATTATTATAATTTTTCTATTTATTGGCAATTGTCAGGTAATCTCATAATGCCCGACATATATACGAGATCATAAAAGGGTGTAATTCTACTATGCTGATTGCGATATTGATTATTCTTGTATGATATATATATTGTATTATTAAGAATTAGAAAGACTAACTTTTTTTTTGTAAGTTTGTAACCAGAATGGGAAGGATTTTATCTATAGATTATGGATCTAAACGTACAGGGTTGGCGGTTACTGATATTCTTAAAATAGCAGCCAATCCTCTTGCTACTGTCCCTTCTACCGGGCTGATGGATTATCTTGCCGAATATTTTATTAAAGAAGATGTGGAGTTGGTTGTTATAGGTGCTCCGCGTCAGACTAATAATATGGAGTCTGAAAATATGCCAAGAGTTCAATTGTTTATTAATAAATTTGAAGTCAGATTTCCATCTTTGCCCATTGTAAAGTATGACGAACGCTATACTTCAGTATTGGCACATCGTGCGATGATTGATGGTGGCGTTAAACGCTCCGATAGGCGCGATAAGGCCCTTGTTGATAGGATAAGTGCTGTGATAATTTTACAAAGTTATCTTGAGAGTATACATTATAAGAAACAAATATGATATTGCCTATTTATCTCTATGGAATGTCCGTTCTGCGTAAGAAAGCTGAAGATATAACTCCAGCTTATCCTCAGTTAGATAAGCTTATAAAAGAGATGTACGATACGCTTAAAAGTTCTGAGGGTGTAGGTTTGGCTGCTCCTCAGATTGGTTTGTCTATTAGATTGCTAGTTTTGGATTTAGATCCTTTATCGGATATATATCCTGATTATAAAGGTGTTCTAAAAACGATGTTAAATGTCGTGATCCAAGAGTCGACAGGTCCTAATGTTACGCGTGAGGAAGGATGCTTGAGTTTTCCCGGGATACATGAGTCTGTTACTCGTAAGGAGAAGATAATGGTCTCTTACGTTGATGAGAATTTTGTGCATCATTCTGAATGGTTTGAGGGATATATAGCACGTATAATACAACATGAGTGTGATCATCTTGACGGAAAGATGTTTATAGATTATGCGTCCCCTATAAGGAAACAGCTTATAAAGTCGAAACTTAATGCAATATTGAAAGGGAAAATATCTTGCGATTACAAGGTGAAATCATTAAAGATGTAGGGTTTACTTTAACCTATTTCTGAGACTATAATTTTTCTCTGAATTGTGGCTTATCTCCTTTTAAATATAATCTGCCCCGGAAAATGTGCTATAAACATTTTCCGGGGCAGATTTTTTACAATAAATCTCTACAATAATTTTACATTAAAGGATAAGTGACAGATATATGAATGCTGCTGGTGTTGCTATAAATATGCTGTCGAAACGGTCCATCATGCCTCCGTGTCCGGGAAGTATGTTGCCTGAATCTTTAATGCCGTAAGTACGCTTAAGTAGCGATTCTGAGAGGTCTCCAAATGTTGCAGCTACTGTTACTGTTATTGCAAACCCTATCCATTGCCAAATGGTCAACGGATTTATACCTATGTGATCAAATAATATGGATATACCCCATGATGTTAATAATGCCAATATTATGCCACCCCACAACCCTTCCCATGATTTTTTCGGTGAAATACGTTCAAAAAGTCGATGCTTTCCAAAAAGCATTCCTGTAATGAAAGCCCCTGTATCGTAAACCCATATCAGGGCGAAGAAAGCCAATAGCATGAACGGAAGGTAGTATGATAGTATTGTTGTGTGTGGATAGAAGGCCATGTAGCTTAATAGTCCTGTTGGGATTGCAATATATATATGCCCTATAAATGTTTTAGCTGCATCTGTAAAAGGCTCTTCTTTACGATTGTACAACTCTGCTATAAAAACAACTATCAAATATAGGATATAAGGAATGGCTGCTAGTGCCATATTTTCGGTAGCTGCTATTATCCCGGTGGATGCAAGCCATAATATGGTAGTTAGGTAAATACCGGCAGTTATGTGTATGATATATTGCAGCAGTGTAAATGTACCCTTAAATATGATTCTGTAAAACTCATACAGTGATACGGCTGTTATGACAGCTGAAAGAATCCATAGTGTTGTTGGATTGTACCATATACACAATACTACTACCGCCGTGAAAAATACACCTGTTATACATCGGATAATTACGTTGTTCATAATCGTGCGATTTTTAAATAAAGTTTATTTAATTTTGTCTATATAACACATCTGATACTATGTGGATTGGATAATTTTGGCTGTTATTTATCCTCTTCCTTTTCAGGCTTTTCTTCGTCTGGAGTATCTTTTGTGTCATTATTATCTTCTTTGCTTATAATAACTTCGTCTGCCGGTCTGTTTTCTGCATCCTGCTCTGCCTGCATTATTTCGTCCGAACGTGACCCCCATTGTCTTTTGCCAAATATATTCTCGACGTCTTCTGTAAATATTACTTCGCGTTCAAGAAGTAATGCGGTTAGGGCATGATGCCCTTCAGCATTTTCTTGTAGTATCTCTTTGGCTCGTTGGTATTGCTCGGATATTATGCGACTTACTTCTTTGTCTATCATTCGCGCTGTATCCTCGCTGTATGGTTTTGTAAACCCGTACTCCTGACCTGTGGAGTCGTAATATGAGAGATTTGGTAATTCGGGGCTCATCCCAAAATATGCTACGATTGCGTATGCCTGTTTTGTTACGCGTTCAAGATCATTGGCTGCACCAGTTGTTATCTGTCCTATAAAGAGCTCTTCGGCTGCGCGTCCTCCAAGGATTGCGCACATCTCGTCCATCATCTGTTCTTTTGTGGTTATTTTGCGCTCTTCTGGAAGATACCATGCTGCTCCAAGTGCTTTTCCGCGCGGTACAATGGTTATTTTAACAAGTGGGTTTGCATACTGAAGGAACCAACTTAATGAGGCGTGTCCGGCTTCGTGTATGGCAATTGAGCGTTTTTCTCCATCTGTTGTTATGCGACTTCGTTTTTCAAGTCCACCAACTATTCTGTCTACGGCGTCCATGAAGTCTTGTTTGTCAACTGCTTTTTTATCACGTCGTGCCGCAATAAGCGCAGCTTCGTTGCAAACGTTGGCAATATCTGCTCCTGAAAAACCTGGTGTCTGTCGTGCAAGTAGTTCAATACTTACGCTTTCGTCAATTTTTACATTTTGTAGGTGTACGGCAAATATGGCTTTGCGGTCGTTAAGTTCAGGTAGTTCTATATATATTTGTCTATCGAACCTTCCTGCGCGCAGTAGGGCTTTATCGAGTATATCTGCGCGGTTAGTGGCAGCAAGTATTATAACTCCGCTATTGGACCCAAAACCGTCCATCTCTGTTAATAACTGGTTTAGAGTGTTTTCACGTTCTTCATTTGATCCCATCCCTATATTCTTACCTCTGGCACGTCCAACGGCATCTATCTCGTCGATAAACACTATACATGGGGCTTTCTCTTTTGCCTGTCGGAAGAGGTCTCTTACGCGTGAAGCGCCCACACCTACGAACATCTCTACAAAATCGGAGCCTGAAAGCGAGAAGAATGGTACATTTGCTTCGCCCGCCACAGCCTTTGCCAATAATGTTTTTCCTGTTCCTGGAGGTCCTACAAGTAATGCCCCTTTAGGTATTTTGCCACCAAGAACTGTGTAGCGTTTCGGGTTTTTTAGAAACTCTACGATCTCTTCAATCTCTTCTTTGGCTTCTGATAACCCTGCAACATCTTTGAATGTTATATTTATAGAACCCTCTTTATCAAAAAGTTGTGCTTTGGCTTTGCCAACGCTGAAGACACCACCGCTTCCTCCTCCTCCTCCTGACATTCTACGCATCATGAAGAACCAGAAAAACAGTAGCAACAATACCGGTCCGAATGCCCAGAGCATATCGCTAAAATCGCTGCTCTTTTCGTAGCTTATAGGGGCGTTGAAATTGTGTTCTTTTTTCCACTCTGCTGCAACTTTGTCGAATTGGTCTGCCGAGGAAATGTTTACATGTACTTTGGGATTTTTGCCTATTTTGTCAATGCTGCGTTCAAAGACTTTTTCAGCTACGCTGTCTGTCAGCACTGCATCGAGATAATCTTTATTTGTATATACGGTTACCTCTTTTATACCTCCTTTTACGGCGATATCGCTGAATTCTGTCCAGTTTACGTCTTTGGTCATTGATTCGTCATTCATATAATATAATGCTACTAAAGCGATTGCTATTATAGAATATAACCAGTAGAGATTTACTTTCATACCTGGTTTTTTATTTGGGTTTATTGTTGGTTTATTTTCCATATTTTATTTTGAAAGTGAAATTAATCTTCATTTGGGATTTGTACTAGTTTTGCATCGTTCCATAGTTGTTCAAGTTTGTAATACTCTCGTGTTTCTTGCAGGAAAACATGGACATAGATATATCCGTAGTCTATAACAATCCATTGTGAGTTTTGATATCCGTCATAACCAAAAGGTTTTATCATGAGGGCATTTTGTGTCTCTTCTCTTATGTTGTCGGCAATTGCAGTAACTTGTGTGGTTGATTTTGCACTGCATATAACGAAGTTTTGTACTGAGGATCCCTCTATTTCTGTCAAATCGGCGCAGACTATATTGTTCCCTTTTTTATCTTTAATACTATCTATGATTGTTTCTATCAGGTTGTCTTGTTGTTTCATTCAGAGTGTTGTTAATACCGGAAAGAGTTTGTAAAAATCGTTATACTCTTATTTTAGGCAAATATAACTCGAATTCCTCGAATAGAGTTCATTTTGCTATGTTTTTAAATGTATTTTTATAAATAAGGTGCAATCGTTATGCAATATTTCGTATTTGTTTGGCAAATCTCCGGTATATTATTAATTTCGTGCTTTATTAAACAGATTGAAATTTTTATAATAGAAGATGATTACGATAGAACAACTAAAAGAGATAGAAGATCGTCAGTTGGCGTTGAGGAGGTTTCTTTGACCCGACTGGGAAAAAAATAGAGCTTGAAGAGGAGGAGTTGCGTACTCATGCCCCTGACTTTTGGGAAGATCGAGACAAAGCTGAATTGCAGATGAAAAAAATAAAGGATCTGCGTTCATGGATTGAAGGATATAATAAGGCTGACGGGGCTGTTGAAGAGTTGAAGCTTGCTTTTGATTTTGTGAGAGAGGGTGTTATATCCGAAAATGAACTTGATATAGCCTATAATAGAGCTATACGGATGATAGAGGATATAGAGCTTCGTAATATGCTACGACGCGAAGAGGATAAGTTTGGAGCAGTTATAAAGATAAATTCAGGAGCTGGCGGAACCGAGAGTCAGGATTGGGCTGAGATGTTGATGCGTATGTATGCACGATGGTGTGAGCAGAGCGGTTATCGCTTGGCTGTGGAACATATTATATACGGCGATGAAGCCGGTGTAAAGAGCGTTACAATGCAGGCGGAGGGAGAATTTGTTTACGGTTATCTGAAAGGAGAGAATGGAGTTCACCGTCTGGTGCGTGTATCACCTTATAATGCACAAGGAAAGCGTATGACATCGTTCGCCTCTGTATTTATCACACCTTTGGTTGACGATACAATTGAGGTTAAAGTAGACAATGCGGCTGTATCGTGGGATACTTTTAGGTCTGGTGGTGCGGGTGGACAGAATGTTAATAAGGTTGAATCCGGTGTGCGCCTTCGTTATCAGTTTAAAGATCCTTATACGGGAGAGGATGAGGAGATTCTTATAGAAAATACTGAAACACGCGATCAACCTAAAAATCGCGAAAATGCAATGCGTCAGTTGCGTTCTGTCTTGTACGACAAAGAGTTAAAACATCGTATGGAAGAGAGGGCTAAGATTGAGGCAGGTAAGAAGAAGATAGAATGGGGTTCGCAGATACGCAGCTATGTATTTGATGACCGCCGCGTAAAGGATCATCGTACAAACTATCAGACTTCTGATGTACAGGGCGTTATGGATGGTAATATAGACCCTTTTATAAAGGCTTATCTTATGGAATTTGGTGGTCAGGATTAAAAATCCAGATAAATTTGTAAACTCAAATTCTAAAATTATTATATGGAGAAACTTACTGTTATAAAGGTTGGCGGGAAAATTGTTGAGGAAGAAGAATCTCTTAAAAAACTCTTGGATGATTTTACTTTGATAGAGGGTAATAAGATTCTTGTGCATGGTGGTGGACGTTCTGCAACAAAATTATCCGGAGAGCTTGGTATTGAGACTAAGATGATTGACGGTCGCCGTGTTACTGATGCGGATACGCTCAGGGTCGTTACTATGGTCTATGCTGGGTGGGTAAATAAAAGTATTGTGGCTGCTCTTCAGGGACGAGGTGTTAATGCAATGGGAATTTGCGGTGCTGATGCCGGAATAATATTGTCAAACCGCCGCGCAGTATCTGGGATAGATTATGGTTTTGTGGGAGATGTAGTGAAAGTTGACGGTGGAATATTGTCTAAATTAGTAACCGAAGGAATTGTCCCTATCGTGGCTCCTATTACGCATGACGGTAACGGGTCGTTGCTTAATACTAATGCTGATACTATTGCCGGAGAGGTTGCAAAAGGGGTTGCCGGTTACTTCGATGTTACATTAGTATATTGTTTTGAAAAGCCGGGTGTGCTGCGTGATGAAAATGATGATAATTCTGTTATCAAACAGATTAGATTATCTGATTTTGAACGTTATCGTGCTGATGGTGTCGTTTCTGGTGGGATGATCCCAAAATTACAAAGTTCTTTTGATGCTCTTAACAAAGGCGTCCGTAAGGTTATAATAACACGCTCTACGGCTATTGCAGATGTAACGGCCGGAACTCATATCTCGTTGTAAATAACAATCAAGGGGCTGAATAACTTTTTATTGTTAGTCAGCCCCTTGATTATATATTTAACGGTTGTAATCTCTAATCTGTTGCCATTATCCCTATTTTGCTGCTTTTTATAAACTCTATCATATTCCTTATTTCAGAAGAGTCTTCTACAACATCTTGTATGCGTATGATCGCATTTTCGAGACTTGTGTGGCTCTTGTATATCTGGCGGTAAGCTTTAGCTATCTCTGCAATTTTATCATTGTTGAAATAATGGCGACTCATTATAAAAGCATTAACGCCTGCGTATTCTATTGGTGAGCCTCCGGCTACAATATAGGGTGGAATATCTTTGTCTGCAACTGTCAAACACTCCACCATAGCCCATGTGCCAACTCTTACTCCGGGTTTAAGGACAACCTGACTGGCTATTATTGCGCTGTCTTCTATGATGCAGCACCCTGTTACCTCTGAACTGTTCCCTATTATGCAACCGTTTCCTATTTCTGAATCGTGGGATATGTTTGTCCCTTTCATAAGAAAAGAGCCGTTTCCTATGTGTGTTCCTCCTTCGGTTTTAGTTCCGCGCCTGATAACTACATACTCTCTTATGTTGTTGTTGTCTCCTACATAGGCAAAGGTCTCAGTCCCTTTCACGTAATTGAAATCCTGTGGTTCTGCTCCTATTATGGCTCCTTGATGGATGATGTTATTTTTGCCCATCCTTGTTCCATTAAGTATTGACGCATAAGGCATAATTGTGCATCCATCGCCTATTTCTACGTTTTTGTCGATATATGCGAACGGCATAATTGTTACATCTTTTCCTATTTTTGCTGATGAGTCTACGTACGCCTGTGATGATATCATAGCTATTTCATTTTATTTTGTGAACTGTCATTTTCTTTCTCTGTCTCTCTTCCGCCTCCAAGGGCATGGTAAAGCGATACAATGGAACGCAACTGTTCAAGGCGATCCTGTGTTGCGGATATTTGTGCTGAAAGCAGCGATTGTTGTGCTGTTAATACTTCGAGATATGTGGATGTCCCTAGTTTCAATAGTTCTGTTGTATAATCTACCGCTTTTTCAAGAGCGGTAATCTGATTGTCACGAAAGACTTTTTTCTGCTCCTCGGCATTGTATATTATCAGGGCATCACTTACTTCACGACCGGCGTTAATGATAGTCTGTTGAAAATTGAGGCGTGCTTCTTCTTCTTGTGCCTTTGCTATTTTAAGCTTGGCAACATTCACTCCTCTGTAAAAAAGAGGTTGGGTTATTGAGCCTAATGCCGAAAGTAATAGTTTTCCCGGATTTATTATTACATCTCCTACTGCATTTGTCCAACCTGCTGATCCGCCTATTGTCAGTTGTGGATAAAAGGCTGCGCGTGCTATATTTGTATTGTAGTACATGCTTGCCAACTGACACTCGGCGTTTTTAACATCTGGACGATTTGAAAGCAATTGTATCGGCACTCCTGTTTTGAGTGGGATATTTATTGTCTGCAGACTGAGATTGCTGCGCTCTATTATTCTTGGAGAATCTCCAAGAAGTGTTGAGAGTGCATTTTCTTGTTTCATTATATTGGCCTTAAGATCGGGAATCGTTGCGGATATCATATAGTAATTAGCCTCGCTTTGAGATACAGCGGCGGCATCTACCATTCCCCCTTTTTTCATCTCCTTTATAGTTGCAACACTGTTTTTCCAGTTTGCTTCAGTTATTAATGATATATCTAACTGGCGATCAAGTGTGATAAGGGTATAATAATAGTCGGCTATTGTTGCAATTAGCTGTGTGCGTACGGCTTGTTTATACTCTACATTTTGCAGCATAATTACTTTTGCCTGCCTTTTTGCATTCATTAGTCTTCCAAAGAGGTCTATTTCCCAACTTGCGTTTACCGATACGTTGTAATTCCATGATGCCGGAGATTGGTTGAAACTGCTTACTCCTCCTTGTGGCGCAATTGTCAGCGAAGGTAGGAAGGATAGCTTTGAGGAGACTAATGCGGCTTTTGCTGCGTTTACTTTTTGTATGGCGGACAATAGATCGGTATTATGCTCAATGCCGTAATTTATAAGTGCTTGGAGTTTGGGGTCGGTAAATACGTCCTGCCATGCCAAATTTGCTGTTGTTATAGTATCTGCCGATGTTTGTGTGGTGCTGTCAGGTAGACGGAAAGATTCGGAAACATGTATCTCTTTGGGGCGTTCATATCTTTTGTATATGTGGCATCCGCTAAGTAATACTGCTATTATAATTATATATATTATCCTTTTCATCTGCTTATTTTATTTTTTTTCTCTGAAGTATGTAATACATAGTTTTTTATATAGTCCTTATTATTTGAAGTATTGTTCTATCTCTCCTTTTACGTTAGAATTATCGAGATCTTCCCACTCTATTGGAGAGAATTTCTCCTGAAGTTTCTCAAATACTACAAATAGTGCGGGCACTACGAATATCTGGCATATCATACCTATTAGCATTCCGCCTATTGCACCGGTTCCGAGTGCCTGGTTTCCGTTTGCACCAACACCGTTTGCAAACATCAGTGGCAGAAGACCAACGATCATTGCAAGTGATGTCATAAGGATAGGGCGTAAACGTGCAGTGGCTCCTGAAATGGCAGCCGATACTATATCCATGCCCGATTTGCGTCTATCAAGTGCAAATTCGGTAATTAGTATGGCATTTTTTGCTAGTAGTCCGATAAGCATTATAAGGGCTATTTGCAGATATATATTATTGTCTATTCCCATCATCCATGCAAAAATGAATGTCCCTGCAAGCCCAAATGGAATTGAAAGCATCACGACTAAAGGCAGAATATAACTTTCGTATTGGGCACTCAATAGCAGGTACACAAATACGATACAAAGTAAAAGTATTGTTGCAAGACCGCTGCTTCCCTGTCCCTGCTCCTCTCTTGTCATGCCTGAAAATTCATAACCATAGCCTTGTGGCAAGAACTCTGCGGCAGTCTCTTTTATAGCTTCTATTGCTTGCCCTGAACTATACCCTGGGGCAGGATTACCATTTACAAGCATAGATGTAAATAGATTAAATCGTTTTATATTATCTGGTCCGTAAACACGTTTTAGATTTATGAATTGGGTTATTGGAGCCATCTCTTTTCCGTTGCGTATCTTTATGTTGTTCAGTGATTCAATATCGGCTCTGGTGTCAGGTTTAGCCTGTACCATTACACGGTAGAGTTTTCCGAAGCGGTTGAAGTTGGATGCGTATATACCACCAAAATATCCCTGCAATGCGCCTAGTATATCTGATGGTGGAATTCCGGCCTGTTTACATTTTGCCGCATCTATTTCCACTAAATATTGTGGAAATGTGGGGTTAAATGATGTTTGAGCGGTACTGATCTCCGGCCTTTCTTTAAGTTTTGCGATGAAATCTTGTGATACTTTGTAGAAATTATTTAAGTCTCCTCCTGTTTTATCTTGTAAGTTAAGTTCAAAGCCGTTGGATATACTGTAACCTGATATCATCGGCATTGAGAATGTTAGTACGCGACCGTCTTTTATAAGTTCTCTGGCCTGCATATAGAGCTGCATATTCACGGCATCGGCACTTTGCGTCTTTTCATCGCGCTGTTCCCAATCTTTAAGTTTACAGATGAATGAGCCGTAGGAGTTTCCGGCGGTAGATCCTATAAGGCTATAACCGGATATTTGTGTGTAAGAACGTATCGCGGGGTTTGCCGCTATTAATTTGCCTACTTTGTCAAGGCTCTCTTTGGTCTTATCTAAT
>JAVVOY010000013.1:26382-50489 GCA_036656055.1 Bacteroidales bacterium | reverse complement strand
ACAGATTATAAAAGAGGTTAATGTCTCTGAAACGGCTACTGTAAAAGTAGGTGCCGGTGTGTATTTTGTGAAGATAAATGGCCGTGTCACAAGAGTTGTTGTGAGATGATTTTACAAGAGATATGACAAAATAGGAGGCTATAAACTGCCATTTTTGTTGCTATTTGTCTTGGACATATATCTTTAATTTTAAGTCGTCTCTTATTTTTAGCTTTCTGTCCATTTATAGATATTCTTAAATATGAAGAAAAAGGAAAGAGTAGGATTAGTATAAAAACTAATCCTACTCTTTTATTTGAATGAATTTGAGATATTACTTGGTAGAGTTGTTTTATTGAATATACTCTCCTATTGAGTTTTAGAAATACACATAACTATTGATCTCTTTTTAAACTGTTGGGAAGATTTATCTTTTGTAATTTCTTATAAAGATACTTTTCCTCTTTCGGCTTGTTTTATTAAAGCTTCAGCAGGGATAATGTAAATCTCTGTCCTGCGGTTTTTTTTCCTGTTCTCTTCTGAAGTATTATCTTCAAGTTGTTCTTCAGATCCCATGCCGTAAGTGGCAATATATGTTTTATCTGCTCCTTTATTTTCAAACCACTGCATTATAGCCTTTGCTCGTTTTGTTGTAAGGTTGAGATTGTATTCCGCACTGCCTGTTCCATCGCTGTGTGTCACTATAAGGATGTGAAACATATCTGGTTTATAGGTGTATCTGGTAAAAGGTCTTAGCATATATTCTGCTTTATTCCATAAAATTGTGTCGTTTGGTTGAAATAGTAAATTCATTGGAATGATTGCCCTTATAACTTCTCCTTTGCGTTCGGATTTTATGGTAATGTTTTTTACTTTATGCAACCGTTTTATTTCTCCTGAAATTAACTCTTTGCTCTTTTTGATGGCGAATGGAGATATTATTATTGGTATGGCTATATTCTCATCTATCGTGAGTTCTTGAATTGTAATATGCGCTTCTTCTATTTTATTGCGTAATAAACCACCTTTTCGTTGACTTATTTGTCCCGATGATAATTTTGGCAGTGAAACTACGAGTGTGATTGCAAAAGCAAGAATAATGCTTTTGATGCTTAAAATCCTCATCCTTTTGAATTGCTCTTATTTAAATATACCTATTGACTCGCAGTATGAAAGTTCTCCTTCTATTATCGCAGTTATTTCATCTACTGTCATTTTGCAGAATCCGTCTTTTTTAACATTTGACACGGCGTAATCTATTATCTCGTCATCAGCGAAAGTGACTTGAATATTTTCTTCCCCTTCGTTTATAAAACCTTTGCTTTCGTAAAAATCGTAGATTAGATCTATTATATAATAAATATCGTCATCGCTTATGCGTTTTGAGACTTCTGCGTCAATAGTTTTGCGTATGTGTTTTACTGCGTCATCATCATCATACGGTAGCTCTTCGTCTTTTGCCATATTTGATTGTTTTTTTAATTATCCGGCTAAGGTAATAAAAAAAGGTGTTATAAGAAGGGCATGTTTGTAAAATATATATCTTAGCTTTTTACGAGGGGTTAATTTTTAAAAATCATCCCCTTGTTTTCTGCGTCTATTATGATAGGTTTGCTCTTATCCACCTTTTGAGCAAGCAGATCTTTTGATAGTTGGTTAAGCACATATCTATGAATAACCCTCTTTACCGGACGTGCTCCAAATTGTGGATCATAACCCTCTTTGGTGATGAAATCTACGGCATTATTGGTAAACTCTAAATTTATGCCGTTCTCGGCAAGTTGTCTTTTTATGCTATTAAGTTGTATTGTCACGATCTGACCAATTTCATTCTCATTTAGTGGCGTAAACATTATTATGTCGTCTATACGGTTAAGAAATTCAGGACGGATTGCCTGTTTTAGCATATCCATGACTTCATTTTTGGTTGACTCGATAATCTCATCGCGGTTTTTTTTATCTATTTTCTCAAAATTTTCTCTGATAAGTGATGAGCCGAGATTGGAGGTCATTATTATTATAGTATTCTTAAAGTTTACCAATCTGCCTTTATTGTCTGTCAGCCGTCCGTCGTCAAGAACCTGAAGAAGTGTATTGAACACATCGGGATGTGCCTTTTCTATCTCATCAAAAAGCACAACGGAGTATGGCTTACGTCTTATTGCTTCTGTCAACTGACCACCTTCATCGTAACCTACGTATCCGGGAGGAGAACCTATGAGTCTTGTGACGCTGAACTTCTCTTGATATTCACTCATATCTATACGGGTCATCATATTCTCATCTTCAAACATATATTCTGCAAATGATTTTGCTAATTCTGTTTTACCTACACCCGTAGTTCCAAGAAAGATAAACGACCCGATTGGGCGTTTAGGGTCGCTGAGTCCTGCTCGATTGCGACGTACCGCATCTGAAACTGCTGTGATGGCTTCGTTTTGACCTATAACTCGTTTGTGTAACTCTTCTTCAAGATGCAACAACTTTTCACGTTCGCCCTGCATCATCTTAGTAACCGGTATGCCTGTCCAACGTGATACTATGTCGGCTATATCTTCTGAGGTTACCTCCTCTTTTATCATTGCCGTATCACCTTGCATCTCTTTCAGCTTATCCTGTATTTCGGCAATCTCTTTCTCCTTAGTAATTATCCTTGCGTAACGTATCTCAGCAACTTTACCGTAATCACCTTCGCGCTCTGCCCTGTCAGCATCGAACTTAAGTTGCTCAATGTCTATTTTGTTCTGTTGTATCTTATTTACAAGCTCTTTTTCGGAGTTCCATTTTGCTTTGTATCTGTTCTCTTCTTCTTTTAGGTTTGCAATATCTTCGTTGAGTTGTTGTAATTTATCTTTATCATTTTCGCGTTTTATGGCTTCGCGCTCTATTTCAAGTTGTTTTATTTTTCGGGTTATCTCATCTAAAGCCTGTGGAACTGAATCTACTTCAAGCCTCAGTTTGGCAGCGGCTTCATCCATGAGATCTATTGCTTTGTCTGGGAGAAAACGGTCGGTTATATAACGTGCTGATAACTGTACGGCTGAAATGATAGCATCGTCTTTGATACGTACTTTGTGGTGGTTTTCGTAGCGTTCTTTAAGCCCTCTGAGTATTGATATTGTACTCATCTCATCAGGTTCATCCACCATAACTATCTGAAATCTACGTTCAAGAGCTTTGTCTTTCTCGAAATATTTCTGGAATTCATCTAACGTCGTAGCCCCTATTGAGCGTAATTCTCCGCGTGCAAGTGCCGGTTTGAGTATATTTGCTGCATCCATAGCTCCTTCGCCTTTTCCTGCTCCTATAAGTGTATGAATTTCATCAATAAATAGTATTATCTCTCCATCGGCTTGTGTAACTTCGTTCACAACAGCTTTTAGACGCTCTTCAAATTCTCCTTTGTATTTTGCTCCGGCTACAAGTGCTCCCATATCAAGGGAATATATCTCTTTCGATTTAAGGTTTTCTGGTACATCTCCGCGTACTATACGGTGTGCAAGACCTTCGGCAATTGCCGTTTTTCCGGTACCGGGTTCTCCGATAAGTATCGGGTTGTTTTTTGTGCGTCGGCTCAGTATCTGGAGTACGCGACGGATCTCGTCGTCGCGCCCTATTACTGGGTCTAATTTTCCATTTCTGGCTCTTTCATTCAGATTTATAGCGTACTTATTGAGTGCATTGTAAGTTTGTTCGGCAGAAGCATCATTAACTTTCTGCCCTTTCCTTAGATTATCTATGGCAGTTCCAAGCCCTTTTTCAGTAATGCCGGAGTTTTTCATAAAATCTGATACGTTGCTCTTTATAAGGAAAAGAGCCATAAGAATGGATTCTAACGCAACAAATTGATCACCTGTTTTGTTTGAATAATCTGTGGCTTTTTGTAGAACCTCGTTTGAAGAACGGCTTAGATACGGTTCGCCTCCGCTAACTTTTGGGAGCATCTCTATCTCACGATCTATATTGCTTTTTAGTGTTTGTGTGTTTACTCCCAACTTCTGAAAAAGATAATCAGTTACGCTATTACCTATATCCATTACACCTTTCAACAGGTGCATCGGTTCAATTGCCTGATTGCCGTTCTGCTGTGCGATTTCTATTGCTTTTTGTACAGCTTCCTGTGATTTGATTGTAAAATTATTAAAGTTCATATTATAATCTCCTTTCTTCTCTTTTGTTATTGTGTATATATCCAGAGAGCAAAACGAATGCCATTTTACTATATATGACAGAATGACTGTTTATCAATATGTTATATTTTATTTTCGCATTCTTTAAATGTAATATGCAGGATATGTCGCTTTTTTAGAAACTGACAAAAAGTCCTGTAGAAACTTAACATAAACGGTATTTTTTTGTTCATGCGCATGCTTTATATTATCTTCGCACATTAAATTATAAATAGGGGATATGGAGTTTGAGATTGTTTCTTCAGATATTTGCTCGAATGCGCGTGCTGGTGTTATAACTACTGCTCACGGTAGCATCGAAACTCCTATATTCATGCCGGTAGGTACTGCGGGGTCTGTGAAGTGCCTTCACAGGCGCGAATTAGAGGAGGATATAAATGCAGATATAATTCTCGGGAACACTTATCATCTTTATCTTCGTCCCGGGCTTGAGATCCTTGAAGGGGCCGGTGGACTACATGGATTTTCAGGATGGAAGCGTCCTATGCTTACTGATAGTGGCGGTTTTCAGGTTTTTTCGCTTTCCGACAACCGTAAACTGAAAGAGGAGGGTGTGTATTTTCGTTCTCATATTGATGGTTCGAAGCATCTTTTTACGCCAGAAAATGTAGTTGATATACAGCGTGTGATAGGTGCTGATATAATAATGGCTCTTGATGAATGCACTCCAGGTGATGCAGACTACGATTATGCCAAGAAATCTATGGAGATGACTTTACGTTGGTTAAAACGTGGTTGGACGTATTTTAACGATACTCTCCCTAAGTATGGTTATCCACAGTCGTTTTTCCCGATAGTGCAAGGGTGCGTGTATCCTGATCTTCGTCGCCGTTCTTCGGAGGAGGTTGCTGCTTTAGGGGCGGATGGGAATGCTATTGGCGGATTAGCCGTTGGGGAGCCGGTGGATAAGATGTACGAAATGATTGAGGTCGTAAATGAAATACTGCCACGAGACAAGCCTCGTTACCTTATGGGTGTGGGTACTCCTGCAAACCTGCTTGAAGGGATAGAGCGTGGTGTGGATATGTTTGATTGTGTAATGCCAACGCGCAATGGACGTAATGGAATGCTTTTTACACGTAATGGTATAATGAACATGCGCAACAAAAAATGGGCAAACGATTATTCACCGGTAGAGGAGGGTGGAGCCTCGTTTGTGGATAGTCAGTATAGTCGTGCATATTTGCGTCATCTTTTTATTAGTAATGAGTTTTTGGCTATGCAGATAGCCTCTTTGCACAATCTTGCCTTTTATCTGTGGCTTGTGAGGGAGGCTCGACGTGAGATTATTAGCGGAAATTTCAAGCCTTGGAAGGATGAGATGGTTAAACGTGTGACGACAAGGCTTTAATTTTTTAGACAGTTTCTATACTATGCTCAAGAAGATAGATTACTATATAATAAAGAAGTTCTTAGGAACTTATGTCTTTGCGATAATACTTATAATAGCGATTGCTGTTGTTTTTGATATAAATGAGAAGTTGGACTCTTTTATGTTAGCTCCGTTGAAAGCGATAGTCTTTGATTATTATCTTAACTTCATTCCGTATTTCATCAATCTCTTCAGTCAGTTATTCACATTTATTGCGGTAATATTTTTCACTTCAAAGTTGGCTGATAATTCGGAGATTATAGCTATTTTATCGAGCGGAATAAGTTTTAAACGTTTGATGCTCCCTTATATGATATCTGCAGCTATAATAGCTGGTTTTACCTTTGTTTTGAATAGTTATGTTATTCCTCCTGCAAGTGTTATAAGAGTTGAGTTTCTTAATAAATATGTAGATAATAAAAAGGTTGATTATGCGAGTAATGTTCAGTTGCAGGTCTCGCCCGGGGTTATAGCCTATATAAATAGGTATGACGACAATCTTAAAACAGGGTATGGTTTCTCTATGGAGAAATTTGAAGGTAAAAGCCTTAAATCAAAACTTACAGCAGAGTCTGTAAGGTACGATTCAGCCTACCATTGGATAATAAAGAACTATACGATGCGTGATTTTAGCGGTTTACGAGAAAAACTTACTACCGGTGCAAGGCTCGACAGTATGATAACCATTGAACCTTCTGACTTTATTATATCGCGTTATGATGCGGAACTTATGAATACTACTCAGTTGAAACATTATATTGATAGGCAGAAGGAGCGTGGGGCATCTAATGTAAAACCGTTTGAAATTGAGTATGAAACCCGATTTGCCTCTACGGTTGCCGCATTTATTCTTACTTCTATTGGTATGTCACTCTCTTCGCGCAAACTGAAGGGCGGAATGGGATTAAACATCGGAATAGGTCTGATACTCAGTTTCAGTTATATATTATTCTCTACCGTTTCGTCTACATTTGCAGTAAATGGAGAGATGTCTCCACGCTTGGCGGTTTGGATACCTAATATACTCTACACTTTTATAGCTATATATCTTTATAGAAGAGCACCGAAATAGAGCTTTGGAGAGAAAATTGTGGAGAGAAAATTTGGATTTGAGCCTATTTTCTTGTAAAATTGTATTGTAAATCTAATAAAAGTGAGTAATCGTATACATGTAATAGCTTTTCAGGTTCCATATCCTGCCGATTATGGCGGAGTTATAGATATATACTATAAGGTTAAAGCATTGAAACAGGCAGGTTACAGTGTCGCTTTACATTGTTATGCATATAAAGGTAGGGGATTTGACAATAACTTATATGAGGTTGCTGATGAAGTTTATATTTATAAACGGAATATATTTCTGCCTGATAGATTCTGTCTTCTTCCTTATATAGTTAAAAGCCGTAAATCGAAGGAACTTTTAAATCGTCTTTTGATGGACAATGACCCTATCCTTTTTGAAGGTCTGCATACTTGCTACTGGCTTAATTCTCCTCTGCTGCAAGGTAGAAAAAAGTTTGTAAGGGCCCATAATGTGGAATCTGATTATTACTATTATCTTTCAGGAACTACTATATCATTAAAAAAGAAACTGTTTTTTATTACCGAATCGTGGCGATTGAAGCGTTATGAACCGGTACTTAGATATGCTGATGTAATTTTTGCAATAACTGAAAAGGACCGTAAGTATTTTATTAATCGTTATCCATCTGTTGACGTTCGTCTTTTGCCGTGTTTTCATAATGGTGCTTATGATAATAACTCTGAATGGAAAAAGGGGGATAAAAAGTATCTTCTTTATCATGGTAATCTTAGTGTTGAGGAGAATATTAATGTTGTATATTATCTTGCTGAAAGGATAATACCGCAGATAGAGGGGGTGAAATGGATAATAGCAGGAGGAAATCCACCTCAGGAGTTATATGAAGTTGTGCGTGATTTGCCTAACGTAAAGCTGGTGTCCAATCCTTCGACGACAAAGATGTCGCAACTTATAACTGAGGCTGGGGCAAATGTGCTTATAACTTTTCAATCTACGGGTATAAAACTTAAATTATTGAATGCTCTTTACAAGGGAGGTTTTTGTATTGTCAATGATAAGATGACTGAGAGTACACGAGTCGTTGATTTGTGCTTAGTTACGCATTCTGACAAAGATCTCGTAGAGGCTATTAAAGTTACCCTTTCTAAAGTCTTTTGTGAAGAAGACGAATCTAAGCGTCGTGAAATGCTTATTAAATATTATGATAATGATGAGAATATAAAGATACTTACTTCGTTATTGTGACGTAATGGTTGGTATCCTCATGGCTATTTTGCTGCATCTCGTTATTTTTCAGGAATATTTTTTATTATGCAGTTGAGTAGTTCCCAAAATTTATCTACTGAAGGTATGCTGACCCTCTCCTCGGGTGTGTGTGGGTCTATAATATTGGGACCAATGGAGATTATGTCGAGTTTAGGGTATATTGAAGCTATTATTCCACATTCAACTCCTGCGTGTAATATTTTTGGTAGAGGTTCTTCCCCAAAGTTGTGTTTGTAGCAAGCTTTTGCTACTTTGAGGATTGGCGAATTACTATTTGGTGTCCAACATGGAAATTCTCCGAAAATATCTATTTCTGCTTCCGCTAACATATAAAGGCTAGTGAGTGATGATATCCGGCTGTATTTACGGCTTGGCATTGTTGAACGCACCATTATTTGTATTGTTGTTTCGCCTTTTTTACTCTGTATTATTGATACACATGAGGATGTTTCAACGACGTCCGGAATTTCAGGTATCATGCGTTCAACACCGTCTGGTGTTGCATTTACTGAATATATCAGTTTATTTTCTATATCTTCAGGTATTAGTGTCAGCGGAATATCTACCTCTTCGGCTTTTAATGATATATTGCACTCTATACTTTTGTATTCTCTGATATATAGTTGTTTAAAAAGCTTTACCTCTTCGATAAATGCTTCAGAATCTTCTTTGCGTAAAATAATTACTGCTTCCGCTTCACGCGGGATGGCATTATGAATGTTTCCACCTTTTACTAGTGATAAACGTGCACCGTAACCTTCGGTTATATATTTTAGAAAACGGAATAAAAGTTTGTTTGCATTTGCTCGGCAGAGGTGTATGTCAATTCCAGAATGACCTCCTTCTAATCCATTTAGCGTTATTCTGAATGCTTTTATGTTCTCAATATTACATGGGGTGTCGGTATAGCTAAATTTAGCCTTGAAATCAATCCCTCCTGCGCAGCCTATAAAGATGTGGTCGTCCACTTTTGAATCGGTATTTATCATTATGGAGCCTTTAAGCGCATCGCGCGAGAGACCACTAGCTCCCAACATTCCCGTCTCCTCGTTTGCTGTAAAGAGGGCTTCTAAATCAGGATGCGGGGTGTTGTCAGAAGCGAGAACGGTTAGAATGGCTGCCATGCCTATCCCGTTATCAGATCCTAGAGTTGTCCCTTTTGCTGTAACCCAGTCTCCGTCTATGTATGGGATTATAGGGTCTTTTTCAAAATCGTGTGTGTAGTATTTCTCCTTTTGCCCAACGATATCCATGTGTGCCTGAAGGATTAATCCTTTCCGACCGGACATCCCGAATGTAGCTTTTTTGCGGATTATAATGTTTCCTATTTCATCTTTTTCATAACAAAGAGCGTGTCTTTCCGCAAAATCAATTATGAATTTTGTTATTTCTTTAAGATGGTTCGATGTGCGTGGAACTTGGGCTATTTCATCGAAATTTGCCCATAAAAGTGACGGCTTCAGCGATAATATTTCTTGTCTCATAACTATTTATTATGGTGTATGTAACTCTCAATTTAATAGAATAATCAACACTATTCGTGAATATTGATTATACAATATAGGTTAACGCTGACTGTTTGCCGTCTTTATTTCATGATCTGTGTAAAAAATTATGACTTTATATATTATATTTTTATATTATTTTTTCGCTTAGCCAATGATATTGAGAAAAATGTATATATTCCTAATAAAATAACGAGTACAAACTGTACACCGTGTGCTACTAATGCAAATGTACCGGCAACATTTGGACTTAATCCGTACAGCGTAAGTGCTCCTATTATAGTCCAATGCCATGGTCCTAATCCACCCTGTACCGGAAGTCCCATGCTTATGCTGCCTAAAAGGAAGCATGTGAAAGCGCACAGTATGCCGAGTGGCGCAGTTTGTTTGAAAGCAAAGAAGCATACATACAGTTCAAGAAAATAGAGAAACCACATTAATAAAGTATAAAACAAAAACATCCACTTTTGTTTCATTCTGAATATGCTTTTTATGCCATTCCATAGATTTTTAACAGTATTTTTTGTTTTGTTCACATAAACATTGTCTGTTTTTTTACGAAACATCCATATTCCCAACAATACTGCTCCAGCAAATGTAGCATAAAGCCATGGTGTGGTTGCTGTCGCTATTATAGACTCTTTTAGTGCTGGATATTTTTGTAGAAATTCGCCAATGAAGTTCATCTGTAAAAAAAACACTACAACGAAAAGTATTGCAACGGCCAGTGTATCCGTAAGACGTTCTGATATCATTGAACCGAGTATTTTTACGAACGATCCTTTTTCTTGATGTGCTACGTAGCCGCACCGCCATACCTCGCCAACGCGTGGAAGGAGTAGATTTACGGCATAAGTTCCGAATATCGCATTTGTAAGAACTTTCATTGATGGATTCATATTAAGTGCACGCAGTTGTATTCCCCATCTCGCAGCTCTTACAATATGGCTTGCAAAGCCTATAACGGCAGACAGGAGTATCCATTTATAGTCTATTTCAAATTGTAGTATCTTTCCCATCTCTTGCATGTCCATTTTGCTGTACATATACCACAAGAGAGCTCCTCCGCACATTAGAGGAATAAAAATTTTGAGGATATTGAATATTAAACGTTTCAATTTTTCAAGAATAAAGTTATATCTTTGTGTCCACTCAGATGAATGCTGCAAAGATAGTTCTTTTATTGTTTACCGGTAAGTGAATTGAGCGATTTTTATGGGTTTTGTGAAACGATTATTAACAGCGCGGTTTTGATATACAGATTATGGCAGGATACGTAAGACCCAAAAAAAGTCTTGGACAGCATTTCCTTACTGATACGGATATTGCTCGCCGTATTGCTGCTACTGTTATGGAGTATAAAGGGTTGCCTGTTTTAGAGGTGGGTCCCGGGACTGGAATGCTAACTCAATTTTTGCTTAATGATGGACATGACCTTAAGGTTGTTGAGCTTGACAGGGAGTCAGTAGGTTATCTGAAAAAGAACTATCCTCAACTTAATGGACGTATAATTGAGGGGGATTTCCTTGAGATGAATCTTTCGGATATCTATAATGATAAATTTTGCCTGATAGGGAATTATCCTTACAACATATCTAGCCAGATATTTTTTAAAGTATTGGATTATAAGGACCATATACCGTGTTGTAGTGGTATGATTCAGAAGGAAGTGGCAGAAAGATTGGCAGCCGGACCGGGCAGTAAGATATATGGAATATTGTCTATTCTGATTCAGGCTTGGTATGACGTGGAGTACCTTTTTACTGTTTCGGAAGATGTATTTAATCCTCCTCCAAAGGTTAAATCGGCTGTTATAAGGATGACACGAAACAAAGTTACAATTCTTGGCTGTGATGAGGTGCTTTTTAAACGGATAGTAAAGACAGCTTTTAACCAGAGACGTAAGACGATGCGTAATTCTTTGAAGGGGATTTTGATCCCAGGTGCGGACATTCTCTCTGATAATATATTTAATATGCGCCCTGAACAGATATCGGTGGCGCAATTTGTAAAACTTACTGGCGATCTTGAAAAATATATTGTACAGTAATAATGATTACCGATAATGATTCAATTTTCTGAAGACTATATTATTGAGTTTAAGAACATCATTGAGCGGAAAGATGTTAATACTGCTAAGGAACTTCTAAAAGAGTTGCATCCGGCAGATATTGCTGAGCTTTATCAGGCATTGAGTCTTGATGAGGCTGAGTTTGTTTACATGCTGCTTGATAGTGAAACTGCCGCTGATGTCCTTGTAGAGTTGGATGAAGACGAACGTCAAAAACTGTTGAAGCATATCCCTAACGAGATGATTGCTAAGCAGCTTATTGAGCAGTTAGAGACGGACGATGCTGTGGATCTTATTCGCCAGATGGAGGAGGAGGATCAGGAGGAGGTGCTTTCGCATATTGATGATGCAGAACAGGCTGGCGATATTGTAGACCTGCTTAAATATGAAGAGGGGACGGCCGGAGGTTTGATGGGAACCGAGATGGTTATCGTTAATGAAAACTGGAGTATGCCGGAATGTCTTAAAGAGATGCGTCAACAGGCGGAGGAGATGAATGAGATATATTATGTTTACGTTGTTGATGATGATGAGAAGCTGAAAGGTGTTTTCCCTCTCAAAAAGATGATAACGCATCCGTCTGTTGCTAAGATAAAGCATGTAATGAAGCGTGACCCGCTTTCTGTTCGTACTGATACTCCGATTGAAGAGGTCACACAGGCATTTGAGAAATATAATCTTGTGGCTATGCCGGTAATTGATAGCATCGGACGGTTAGTAGGGCGTATAACCGTTGATGATATTATGGATGAAGTCCGTGAACAATCAGAGCGTGATTATCAGTTGGCATCAGGTATATCTCAGGATGTTGAGACGACGGATAATGTCCTTGCTCAGACAGGCGCACGTCTTCCATGGCTTATAATAGGTATATTCGGTGGGTTGACAAACTCTATAATATTAGGCAATTTTGTAGACGGCTTTGTAACTAATCCGGCAATGGCATTGTTTATTCCGTTAATAGGTGGTACTGGTGGAAATGTTGGAACGCAATCTTCGGCTATCGTTGTACAGGGACTTGCCAATGGATCGTTGGATATTAAACATGCCGGAAAACAGATTGTAAAGGAGGTAGGTGTTTCTTTGATTAATGCCAGTATAATAGCATTGCTTGTTTTTGGCTTTAACATGATAAAAGGGACGTCGGCAGATATTACGGTGGCTGTTTCACTTGCTCTCTTTTCTATGGTTATATTTGCATCTATATTCGGGACAGTTGTACCTGTTACATTAGAGAAGCTTAAAATAGATCCCGCAATTGCTACTGGACCTTTCATCGCTATTACAAACGATATTGTTGGAATGGTTATATATATGTCATTCTGTACATTGCTAATGGCTTGATCTGGTTAAGCTCAGAGACGGATGTTGTAAAGAATAATGAAATTGGCAGTTCTATTATATCGTAACTTTAGTGTTGTTGTGAATTTGTTACTATCTATTTCCGCCAACATATAATTGATAGTATTAAGATATAAAAATTCTCTGTCTAATTTGGTCTGTTATGAAAAAAGCAGCAATGGCTTTAGCTAAAAAAATTATATTGTAATTGGCGATAGCTATTTAAAAAAGAGATAATAAAAAGGCGATCAATACGATCGCCTTTTTTGTGCTTAAATATTAAATAATAAATAAAAGCACGCGTTCTTGGCGTGCTTTTATTTGTTATTATTATGCCTGTTTGATTACCAAATCTTATGGCTTAATGATTCTATTATTTATTTTTGGTGTAATATTTTATATAATCAACTTCCATTGAGGCTGTCCCAAAACTGAATGTCTGTTTTGCTTCAACAGGAGGTGTTCCCATCCCTACACCGAGTATTATGTTGTACTCTTGTGCAAAAGGGAAACGGTCTGTGGTAGGCTTCTGTGAGCCGGCATCAAAGAGTGGATAGTAGAGTGTCCTTATGTTATTTACATACATTGAAACTTCCTTATTTGATATCTCTACCATATATGTGTTGAAATTGGCTTTGTCTATTTTGGGTTGTACATTGCTTTTGGGTTCCAACTGTCCCCAGTTTGTTATGTAGTTTGAGTTAAGGCTTTGCATTGCGAAATCATTTGTATTGTAATATTCCATAACTCTTATAAAGCCATTCATGTTACGCATTTTTGCAATTTCATCACGTCCTTTCGTCATGTCTACCTTATTTCTTGGATTGGCAGGAATAAGATAGATCATAGGACAAGCATTTTTGCCACCTTGCACTTTTGCCTTGAACTCTATGCGGATTGGTTTTTCTAATTCTTTTTCTGACGCAGATTTTCCTACTTTTAAATGTGAATAAATGACTCCGCCTAAACCTGGAATTTTATCTGCAGCATCACCTCCTTCTATTATCTTGACGGATTTACCTGTTGAAGTTGTTAGCACACTTTCGTCTTTTGTGTATGTAAGATATGTATATACTTTAACAACTTTGCCCCCTTCTTCTGTCTTAGTCTCTACGTTAGAGTACAAATCTTGTGCAAAAGCTCTCAAAACAAGATTGTTGTTAATTATCTCAGCATATTTATCACCAATCTCTGGGTTTATATATGCCGGTCTTTCTATTGTTGGTGTAGGGACTCCGTATGTCGACCACTCCTCTTTTGTGTTTGATGCAACTATGTCCCAGTTGGATTTTAGTTCTGCTATATTAGGATAGGTGAAATTATCTTCACTTTCTAGTGTCCATCCTTCATTATTGGCTGTTACGATCTCTTCTACGGGACCGTAAGTTTTTGACCATGTGTCATCTTTACATGACGTTGCCCCTAAGGCAAAAACTGTCATAAAAAGTACTGCAAATACTTTGTATGATACCACAGATAGCTTATTTACTTTCATATTCTTATACTTGTTTTTGTAATTTCAAATATTTTAATTATGTATTATAACCCTTCAAAAATGGTTGTCAAGCAACTTTGATGGTAAAATCATTTGCAAATATATATATTTTTTTTTCACCAAACAATTTTTAGCTGATGTTTTTCTGTTTTTTAATATTTATAAAGTGTAAATATTCGTATAATAAGTTGACTTAATTTGATGTAATTTAAAAATAGGATAGATATAATTAATTAGACTCTTTTTTCAGGGTTTCTAGTTTTTCTGATTGTTCACCCCAATACTCCATTATGTTGCTGAGTTCACGAGTGAGTTCGCCATGTTGCTGGCAGAGACTTATGTTTGAAAAACCTTCGGGAGTGGATAGCTGTTTTTCTATCTCTGATATCTTTGTTTCTGTTTTATTAATTCTCTTTTCTGCATCAGTTATGGAGTTTTGCAATTGTTTTATTTTTCGTTGCAACTCTTTGCGTTGTTCGTAATTGAGTTTGTTGTCGGATACATGTATCTTTGGTTCTTCTTCTACTATTGTGATGTTGTTTTTGCGTTCTAACTCGTTTAGTGAACCAATTTTCTTTCTTTGCAGAAAGTTATATATTCCTCCTATATGTTCCGTCACTTTTCCACCTCCGAATTCATAAACTTTAGATACGAGTCCGTCTAAGAATTCACGGTCATGCGATACGATTATTACTGTCCCATCGAAACTTTTTATTGCTTGTTTCAGAACGTCTTTTGTGGACATATCCAGATGGTTTGTTGGTTCATCAAGTATAAGTAGATTTACCGGTTCAAGAAGTAATTTTATCATTGCCAATCTTGCCCTCTCTCCACCGGAGAGTACTTTCACTTTTTTGTCTGATGCTTCTCCACCAAACATAAAAGCGCCCAGAATATCGCGTATCTTTGTCCTTATATCTCCTACGGCTACGTTGTCTATTGTGTTGAAAACGGTAATTTCTTCGTCTAGCAGTTGTGCCTGATTTTGTGCGTAGTACCCGATTTTTACGTTATGTCCTATTTTAAGTTTTCCGTCATAACTTATCTTTTCCATTATGCACTTTACAAGGGTTGTTTTTCCTTCGCCGTTTTTCCCTACGAATGCTATTTTTTCGCCCCGTTTAAGCGAGAATGTTGCGTTTGAGAATATTTTGCGTTCTCCGTATGATTTGCCAACATTCTCAAGTATAAGTGGATAATCTCCTGAGCGTGGTGCTTGTGGAAATTTAAGGCTGAGCCGTGATTTGTCCACTTCGTCCACCTCAATACGATCTATTTTTGCCAACTGTTTTATGCGCGACTGTACCTGAACTGATTTTGTAGCTTTATATCTGAATCTTTCTATAAACTCCTCTGTCTCTTGTATCTGTTTCTGCTGGTTTTCGTAGGCACGCATCTGCTGCTCGAGCCTTTCTACGCGTAACTCTACGTATTTTGAGTAATTTACCTTGTAATCATATATGTGTCCCATGGAGATTTCTACTGTGCGATTGGTTACATTGTCTATGAATGCGCGATCATGTGAGACTAACATAACGGTACTTCCGCTTGTTGCCAGAAAATTCTCAAGCCATTGTATTGATTCTATATCGAGGTGGTTTGTGGGTTCATCAAGTAGTAAAAGGTCTGGTCGTCTAAGCAGTATCTTTGCCAGTTCTATGCGCATTCGCCATCCTCCGCTGAATTCTGCCGTGTGGCGTGAAAAATCCTCGCGTACAAAACCTAATCCTAACAATGTCTTTTCTATCTCAGCTTGATAGTTCATTGCTCCCATCATTGAGATGTGTTCGTTGGCAATAGCGTGTTCATCTATAAGATCATGGTATTCGCGACTTTCGTAATCAGTTCGTGATTCAAGTTCGTGATTCATCTGTTCTATCCTCCGCTGCAACTCAAATATTTCTGAAAAAGCCTCTTCGGTCTCAGCAAATAGCGTTCTACTGTCGTTTATAGGCATCTGCTGCGGCAAATAACCTATTGTAACTCCTTTTGGGTGGGAGATCCCACCTGATGTGGGCTTTTGTATTCCGGCAAGGATTTTGAGCATGGTTGATTTACCGGCTCCGTTGCGCCCTACAAGGGCTATTCTGTCCTTTTTGTTTATTACGTATGATATTTTGTCGAAAAGTACTGTTACTCCAAACTCTACTGACAAAGCGTCTATTGAAATCATATATTGGGCTAAAATAGGTTTAAACTTGCTCTTAACTGCTGCAAAATTAATCATTTTGTGGCGACATCCTATAAACTACCTCTAATATGCGGTGGTCTCATCTATTTTTAGTAAAATTGCAAATAAATTATTTTTAAATCATATAGCTCTTAAAAAAATATCTGTGAAGCAATTTCTATACGGTGTAGCCGAAATATTTTATCATCATACAGGAGAGAATATACATAATTATGCCTTTGTGTTTCCTAATAGAAGGGCTGGTATATTTTTTAGCAAATATCTGGGTGATATTGCAGCAAAACCTATATTTTCGCCACATATTTTCACTATAAGTGATTTTTTTGCATCTTTATCTCCTTATCAACAGATTGACAGAATAGAGACTCTTTTCCTCATATATAAATACTTTAAGCATTTCAGTAAGAGTGGTGAGAGTTTCGATGATTTTGTGTATTGGGGAGATGTGCTGATAAATGATTTTAATGATGTTGACAAATATATGGTGGATGCCTCGGCTCTGTTTTCTAATATAAATGAACTTAAGGAGATAGAGAGTCGTTTCGGGTCGCCGCTTAGTGATGAGCAGATATTTTTTATAAAACGTTTCTGTGATAATTTCAATGCTTCGGTAATGACGGATAAAAAGCAGAATTTTATATCGTTATGGAGCATTCTTTATAATGTATATTCATCGTTGCGTCAAGGGTTGGCTGATGAGGGGAAGGCTTATGAGGGGATGTTGTTTCGCGATGTGGCGGGGCGTGCTGTTCGCGGTGAGTTAAATATTCCGTATGAAAAGGTTGTATTTATTGGTTTTAATGTACTTACAACCGCTGAAGAGAGTTTGATGACAAGTTTAAAGCTTTCCGGTAAAGCGGATTTTTATTGGGATAATAATGCTCCTACGTTAAAGGATTGTTACAATAAGGCAAATTATTTTATCTCTGATAATATTAAAAAGTTCCCATCTTGTTATAAGATTGTCGAGCCTGAGATTACAACTTATCCGCATATTGAAGTTATCGGTGTACCGTCTAATATAGGGCAGACAAAGTATGCAGGGGAGATTATTTCAGAATTGACCTCAGACCTAAACAGTGCATCCGGCTGTATAAATACGGCAGTCATACTTCCTGACGAACGTCTTCTTATCCCGATGCTCTACTCTGTTCCTCCTTATGTAAATTCTATAAATGTAACGATGGGTTATCCGTTGGGAGAGACATCTATTTCAGGGTTTTTTGCATTTATTTTTGATTTACAGAAGATGGTGCGGAAAAATTCTGCCGGAGAGGTCTCGTTTTATCATCGCAATGTAGCTATTTTGCTTGTACATCCCTATGTTAAAAAGCTGCACGGTGAGATTGCAACAGCTTTTTATGAAGAGATAAAGCGAGGAAACAAAGTTTATGTAAGAGAAGATGAGGTGCCGATATCTTTACAGTATATATTCAAATCAGTTAACGATTTACCTCATGCTGTATTATATATTAAGGATATAATAAAGAGATTGCAATCTGATGGCGGAGATTCTAATACCGACACTGAGCAGGATGTATCCTGCGGAATCTCTTCGATAGAGAAGGAATTCCTTTATCAGTATGATATAACGCTTAATCGCCTCTCCTCCCTATCTGAAGGGGAGAGTATTATGGTAGCTACGTTTTTCAGATTGTTGCAGAAGATGGCTTCTGGAACCAAGGTAGCCTTCAGGGGTGAGCCGTTGTCTGGATTGCAGATAATGGGGGTTCTGGAAACAAGAGCTATTGATTTTGACAATGTAATAATACTGTCGATGAATGATGGCGTTTTTCCTGTTTCTAACGTTGATGATACATTTATTCCGTATAATCTCCGGCGTGGATTCGGGCTCTCGGTAACGGAACATCGTGACAGTATCTCGGCATACTATTTCTATCGTCTTATTGCGCGAGCAAAACGTGTTTATCTTATATATGACACACGTACCGAAGGTGTTCGCACTGGCGAGGTGAGTAGATATGTATATCAACTCAAATATCAGTATATGCCACAAAACGATGATCAGCTTATTGAAAAGACTCTAAGCTATAAGATCAATCCGGGGATAGGCAGTGAGATATCTGTGGAGAAAAGCGGAGAGGTATGGAAGAAACTGAATATGTATCTTTATGGTGGCGAGGCATCTTTATCGGCGAGTGCTCTTAATACTTATATTGATTGTCCGCTGAAGTTTTATTTTAACTATGTGGAGAGAATAGAGGAGGCTGATGATGTCTCTGAAGATATTGATGCTTCGGCATTTGGAAGTATATATCACGGTGTGATGCAGGATATATATCAGAGAATTTTGGGACAGGTGGTTACGTCTGATATAATAAATATCCTGATGAAAGATGAAGAGGGGATGACCGGATTTATTGAGGGTCGGTTTGCCGAAATATATTTCAAATCTAAAGAACCAAAGAGGCTTACTGGTCGGCTTTTTCTTCGTGGTGAGATTATTCGCAAGATGGTGAAACGGACTTTAGAGATAGACAAGGTGCGTGCTCCGTTTGTAATGATTGCATCGGAGTTCAAGGTAACCGGTACGGTGCCTATCGACGGAGGTCGTGAAGTAAGTTTCAAGGGAATAATCGATCGTATTGACGAAAAAGATGGGACAGTGAATATAATAGATTATAAGAGTGGTCGGACAGAGTTGTCTTTCGAAGATGTGGCTTCGCTTTTTGATAGTTCCGTAAGGTTGCGCAATAAGGCTGTCTTGCAGTTATTTTTGTATACAATGATGTTCAAGGAGGGCGCAAACGGCAAACTTAAGCCCGGCATATATTCATTACGCAGGTTTTACGATAAATTAGGCTTCAGTTGGGCTGTTAAAATGCAAACTGCTGAAATAAAGGATCTTGCCGGTGAACAAAAGGAGCTCCTCGATGAATTCTCGCAATCTCTGAAATCATGTTTAGTGGAAATTTTTGATGCTAAGAGCCCTTTTGTGCAGACAAAAAATAATGATGTTTGTCGTTATTGTAACTTTGCTACATTGTGCAGGCGCTGATAATGCAAGCAAGTACAGATTAAGACACCTTTACTTTATTAAAATAACAAGTCACCGAAGAATTCAGGTCTATGAAAATCGGGATCTGTTGTTTCAATTCGATTCCAACTTACATAATGTGGTTGTGATGTTTTATCGCCACATTTATAGAAATTCACATCAATTTTTTCAGGAATAGCATCCGGATTGACACCCAACATATCTAACGGAATTGCTACTATCAGTTCCCATGAATGAATACCTTTTTTCTCATCGAAAGGTTTATTCCCTACACTGCTGTATGTACGTATTCTTGCCATCTCCTTGTCTGGATAGTGTTGGCAGTCGGTACGGCTTTTTCTCTTTGACGAGAGAGGTGTACCTATACAGTTAAATTCAAAGTTGTAATAATCCGTTTCCCCCGGAACTCGGGCGAAAAACTCCACACAGCTATCTTCATATACAGGTGAGTTGTATTCTGTGTTATGTGCCAATATATAGTTGCCGCGCACAAAGAAATTTATATACAACTCTTTGTCCCCTCTTGCTGTATCTATTGCTACTATCGGTTTGTAAGGAAAACTTTCAGGCCAGTTTATTTCGCAAACATAGTCGCGTGAAGCTTTTCCCTCCATTTCGGCGGCAGCCTGTCCAAGTGTTAACTTATCTAACTGTGGCATATATAATGCCTTTATGCTCTTTTTCATATTGTTGTTTTATTTTGTTCTTGTTACAATTAGGTGCCTTTGGCTAATTGGATGTTATTTGGACATCTGTTCTATAATTCCAGAGAAGAAACCAACGACGGATATTATAAGGATAAGTCCACCAATACATCGGTTAATTATCCATAATGAACGCAGATTAAATTTTGAGCGTACCTTATTTATGAAATAAGTTATAGCAAACCACCATAAGAATGCTCCGCATATTATTGACGTGAATCCGACAACGTAGTCTGGCAACTTAGATTCCGGAAGAAAGAAATTTAGTCTTGCATATAAACCAATGAATAGAAAAAGTATAAGCGGATTTGAGAATGTAAGCAGAAAAGCCGTTATTAGATCCTGTGTGTGAGTTGTGTTCCCACTTTTGTTTTGTCTTATGTTGCGAGCCGGATTCTGTCGATAGATATAAAATCCAAAAGCAGCAAGCACTAAACTACCTATTACTTGTATTAGAATTTCATTTGTCTCTACAAAATCTATCACAATTGACATACCAAGACCAGTAAGTAGAGCATATATGAGGTCAGAAATGGCCGCACCTATACCCGTATAAAGCCCCGACAACCTCCCCTTGTTAAGTGTACGCTGTATGCAGAGTACACCTATGGGACCCATTGGTGCCGAGACTAATATGCCTATTATTAGCCCTCTTATTGCTGTATAAAAAAACAGATCCACTTTTTATCCCTGAATAACACTAAGTAATACTCAAATTCAGACAAAAGTAAGCATTTTTTATAAAACAGCCTCATATCAGTAATATAATTACGTTAAACTCTCCCCGTTTGTTTTTTTGTGAATATGTTTAATTTTTATAGGAAAATACTTTTAAATAGGTGCTAAAAAATGGATTTAGAATTTTTTTAGACGGTTTCTTATAATTTCGTTTTCGTAGAACGGATGATTTGATTAATTTTGCAGAAGAATTAAAACCCTCTATCCCGTTTTCTCTTTGGGATATAAAAACTTCTTACGAATGGTATTATTCTTCAAAACCGTTTCACAGAGCGTGGTAGCAGTTGATAGCGATCACGAATTATCACAACAGGAAAAAGAAAAATTATGCTGGCTCTTTGGTGAGGCACAAGTATTAAAATCTAACAGTATAACTGGATGGTTTGTCGGACCGCGGAGAGAGATGATAACACCATGGAGCACTAATGCCGTTGAGATAACTCAGAATATGGGTGTTGGTGGCATTGTCCGTATAGAGGAATTTTTCAAGGTGAACGACAAGAAGGCATTGCACGATGCTATGTTGCAGCGTATATACAAAGGGCTCGACGGAAATATTTTTACTATATGTAAGCAACCTGATCCAATTGTTTATATAGATGATATTGTAGAATATAATAATCGCGAAGGGCTTGCGCTGAATGAAGAAGAGGTAGATTATCTTAATAATCTTTCAAAACGTTTTGGTCGTAAGTTAACTGATAGTGAGGTGTTTGGATTCTCGCAAGTTAATTCTGAGCATTGCCGTCATAAGATATTTAACGGTGTGTTCGTAATAGACGGGAAGGAGATGGAAAGTTCGCTCTTCAAGATGATAAAACGCACATCCAAAGAAAATCCAAACCGTTTGGTTTCTGCCTACAAAGACAATGTAGCCTTTAACGAAGGACCTGCGATTGAACAGTTTGCTCCGGCAACACAAGATAAACCTGATTATTTTAAAATAAAAGAGATTGATACTGTTATTTCTTTAAAGGCGGAAACACATAATTTTCCTACTACGGTAGAGCCTTTTAACGGTGCTGCAACCGGAACGGGAGGCGAGATCCGCGACCGTCTCGGTGGAGGAAAGGCGAGTTTGCCGATAGCAGGAACAGCAGTTTATATGACCTCTTACCCTAGAACCCAAAAAGGGCGTGTGTGGGAGAGTGGGATGAAAGAACGCAAATGGCTTTACCAAACCCCAGAACAGATACTTATAAAGGCCTCTAACGGTGCATCGGATTTTGGAAATAAGTTTGGACAACCTATGATCTGCGGATCGCTGCTTACATTTGAGCATGCCGAGAATAACAAAAAATATGCTTACGACAAGGTGATAATGCTTGCCGGAGGCGTAGGTTTTGGAACCAAACGCGATGCTCTTAAAGGTACTCCTGTTGCCGGAGAGAAAGTAGTTGTAATGGGCGGTGATAATTACCGTATAGGAATGGGTGGTGGCGCAGTCTCTTCAGTAGAGACCGGCGTATATAATAATTCGATAGAACTTAATGCAATACAGCGAGCCAATCCTGAGATGCAGAAGCGCGTAGCCAATGTTATTAGGGCACTTGCAGAGGATGATGTGAATCCTATTATATCTGTCCACGACCATGGGGCAGGGGGGCATCTTAACGCCCTATCTGAGTTGGTTGAAGCTACCGGAGGGAAGATAGAAATTGATAAACTTCCGGTTGGAGATCCGACACTATCAGCAAAAGAGATTGTCGGCAATGAGAGCCAGGAGCGTATGGGTATGGTTATAGCAGAGAAGAGTATTCCTTACGTTGAACGTATTGCTGAACGTGAACGCGCCCCAATGTATGTTGTTGGTGAAACAACCGGCGATGATCGTTTCGTTTTTGAGCAGGGAGACGGAGTGCGCCCTATTGATCTTGCTATGGATGATATGTTCGGGAAGGCACCTAAAACAATAATGAAAGATATAACCGTTGAAGAGAATTTTGACGGCATTAAATATAAACCATCTGAAATACATACTTATCTTGAGAATGTATTGCAACTTGAGGCGGTTGCCTGTAAGGATTGGCTTACCAATAAGGTAGACCGTTCAGTAACCGGTAAGGTGGCTCGCCAGCAATGCCAAGGAGAGATACAACTTCCACTAAGCGATTGTGGGGCTGTGGCTCTCGATTATCGTGGCAAAGCCGGTATTGCAACATCTATCGGGCATGCTCCTCAAGCAGCACTTATATCGCCAGAGGTTGGTTCTGTCCTTTCAGTAGCAGAAGCTCTTACAAATATAGTATTTGCACCTCTTACGGAAGGGCTTAAGAGTGTCTCGCTGAGTGCCAATTGGATGTGGCCATGCAAGAATGAAGGAGAAGATGCTCGTTTGTATAAGGGTGTTGAGGCATGCAGTAACTTTGCAATGGAACTTGGAATAAACATCCCAACAGGAAAAGACAGTTTATCTATGACCCAAAAGTACGGTGACGAGAAAGTTTTTTCTCCCGGAACAGTTATAATATCTGCCGGGGCAGAAGTTTCGGATGTAAAGAAGATTGTCTCGCCTGTTGTTGTTAACAAAAGGAGTTTGCACCTGTTTTATATAGATTTTTCATTTGATACATATAAATTAGGAGGTTCGGCATTTGCACAGTCTTTAGATAAGGTTGGCGAAGAAGCCCCAACGGTTAAAGATGCAGAGTATTTTTCCCGTGCTTTCTATTCTATACAGCAACTTGTTAACGATGGAAATGTTGCAGCAGGGCATGATATATCAGCCGGCGGTATGATAACTACCCTGCTTGAGATGACCTTCGGCAATGTTGAAGGTGGGCTTGAGATAAACTTAGACAAGATAAAAGAGAAGGATATAATAAAGATACTCTTCAGTGAGAATCCGGGCGTAATACTTCAGGCAGAGGATGCAAAGGCAGTTGAGGCTCTACTAAAAGAAACTGGAGTCGGATTTGTAAAGATCGGAAATCCGTGTAAAGAACGTCATATAATTGTCAAAAAAGACGGTGCGGAGTATCAATTCGGAATAGATTATCTGAGAGATGTATGGTTTTCATCTTCATATCTTTTAGACCAGAAACAGAGCGGAGAGGTTTGTGCAAAAGAGCGTTTCAATAATTACAAGGAGCAGCCGATAAAACTCAGATTTAATTCTTCTTTCACCGGCAAATTGGCGCAATACGGCATATCAGCCTGCCGACGCACACAGAGCGGAGTAAAGGCAGCTATAA
>JAVVOY010000013.1:11275-26372 GCA_036656055.1 Bacteroidales bacterium | reverse complement strand
TACGTGAAAAAGGGGTAAATGGTGACCGTGAAATGGCTTATTCACTTCACCTTGCCGGATTTGACGTGAAGGATGTACACATGACAGATCTTATGAGTGGTCGCGAGACGCTTGATGATATAAATATGATCGTTTACGTAGGAGGTTTCTCCAACTCTGATGTGCTTGGTTCGGCAAAGGGGTGGGCAGGTGGCTTTTTGTGGAATGAAAAAGCAAAATCTGCGCTTGAGAAATTCTATTCTCGCAAAGACACTCTCAGCCTAGGTATCTGTAACGGATGCCAGTTGATGGTGGAACTTGGATTGCTTACACCTGACGATATAAAGAAACCTAAGATGTTGCATAACGATTCACATAAGTTTGAATCGGAATTTATTGCTGTTACTATACCTGAAAATAACTCTGTTATGTTCGGCTCGCTCTCTGGCAGTAAACTTGGTATATGGGTTTCGCATGGGGAGGGTAAATTCAGCCTGCCGTATGCTAAAAAACACTATAACGTAATTGCAAAATATAACTATGACGCATATCCGGCAAATCCTAACGGTTCGCCTGCTGCAATTGCCGGTATAGCATCACAAGATGGACGTCATTTGGCAATGATGCCGCATCTTGAACGTGCTATATTCCCATGGCAATGCGGATATTATGCTTCCGGGCGTAAAGAAGATGAAGTTACTCCATGGATAGAAGCATTTGTTAATGCCCGTAAGTGGGTTGAAAATAACAGAACAGTTTAAAAAATATACAAAAAAGACAATGGGAGGATTATTCGGAACTATAAAAAAGAGTTGTTGTGTTTCTGATCTGTTTTACGGAACGGACTATAATTCGCACCTCGGAACAAAACGCGCTGGAATGGTTACTGTTTCTGACGGTAACTTTGTACGTGCTATTCATAATATAGAAAATTCATATTTTCGCACTAAATTTGAGTGTGATCTTGCTGACTTTTCCGGAAACTCCGGGATAGGGGTAATAAGTGATACGGATGCACAACCTATAATAATTAATTCTCACCTTGGAAAATTCGCAATAGTAACTGTTGCAAAAGTTACTAATATTAAAGAGTTGGAGCGCGAGTTATTAGCAGAAGGGAATCATTTTTGTGAACATAGCAATAGTGTTGCCAATCAGTCAGAGCTTGTATCTATGCTGATAGCAAAAGGAAAAGATTATGTCGACGGTATAGAACATTTTTTTAGCAAAATAAAAGGGTCATGTACGATGCTGATTCTGACCGAAGATTCTATAATTGCAGCACGCGATAAATACGGTCGTACACCACTATATATAGGTAAGGGTGAAAACGGTAAAGGATATGCTGTGTCGTCCGAAACTTGCAGCTTTCCTAATTTAGGCTATGAAGCGGAATATAATATTGGACCTGGCGAGATTGTTAGAATTACAGCCGATGGCTACACCCAATTGCGTAAACCTAACGACAAGATGCAGATATGCTCTTTTCTATGGGTATATTATGGCTATCCTGTTTGCGAATACGAGGGGCGTAATGTTGAAGAGATGCGATATCAGTGTGGTGAGGAGATGGGAAAAAACGATGATATAGATGTAGACTTTGTCTCAGGTATTCCCGATTCAGGTGTTGGTATGTCGCTTGGTTATGCAATAGGTAAGAGAGTTCCGTATAAACGCGGAATAGTAAAATATACTCCCACGTGGCCACGTAGTTTTACACCACCTACTCAGGAACGCCGTGAACTTGTTGCAAAGATGAAACTTATCCCTAACAAATGGCTATTGAAAGATAAACGTATAATATTCTGCGATGATTCTATTGTACGAGGGACGCAACTGCTTGATAATGTAACAGATCTATACAATTGTGGCGCCAAAGAAATACATCTGCGAATAAGTTGTCCCCCACTAATATATCCGTGCAAATTTCTGAATTTCACGGCATCTAAAACAGAATTAGAACTGATAACACGCAGGATTATACAGGATCTTGAAGGTACACACGATAAAAATCTTAAAGAATATGCAACAACCAACTCACCTCGTTATTGTAGAATGGTTGAGTGTATCCGTAAGGAGCTTAAGATTAATTCGCTTAAATTTAACTCTATAGAGACACTTATTGAAGCGATAGGATTACCAAAGGAGTGTGTATGTACACATTGCTTTGATGGCACAAGTTACGAATAAACAAAGCATTATCTGAAACATTTTTCGGTAGAAGGTGTTATATTAAGTGATGGAAATAATAATTTCCCGTTATCTTATATTTATAATTGACAACTTTTACAGATATGTTAAAACAACGTATAGCTGAAGCATTGGGTTCTTATGCTGATGCAGCAGTATGGTCGAGCAGATTTTTCCTTTCTATTTCATTGCAGATGGAATACGAAGGTTATACAGGATTCTCTCGTTGGATGAGGAATATATATGTGGAGTATAATTGTGAGAGCCTTTCTATTATAGATTATATATTAGAGCAGGGAACACATACCGTACTGCACGATATAACAAATATCCCGTCTGAATTCGGCGATGTTCCAGAAGCTTTCGAGCAGGGATTAATACAGCTTATGCGTATGGGCGATTCATTAGAACAAATTGTGGAATTAGCTCAAGCAGAGAAAGATAATACTACATATACAAAGTTACAGCCACTATTGCTTAAGCAGGTGAAGACAGAAGCTAATATTTCGCGCATAATATCTAGGCTTAAGCGAGGAGGAGGCGAGAGTGGGTACTCACTTTATGACTATATGATGCAACTAACATAAAAACAAAGAGCGATACTGACAAAAGAGTATAAAGAGTGACAAAAATGCTGCCTCATACATGTGGCAGCATTTTTGTTTAATCAGATATGTGTACATGGATTGAAATAAAGCCACATATATATATGAGTAGTAAAAAGAAAAATGAAATGTGTCCTGACGCTGATACAGAGGCGGCAGAGAGCAAAATAGAGAGTTCTGGAACAGAGAAGCCCGAAGAGCTTCCGGCAGAAGATGAATGTAGTTGTAATGAAGAGGCTGACACATTGTCAGCAGAGGTAGCCGAACTTAAGATTAAACTCAATCAAGCCGTTAATGATAAACTTATTGTTATGGCAGATTTTGAAAATTATCGCAAACGCACACTTAAAGAGAAAGCCGATCTGATAAAATCAGGAGGTGAGGAGTGTCTTAAAAATCTTCTTCCAGTTATAGATGATTTTGAGCGTAGTCTTGCAGCCATAAATGAGAGTAATGACGTGGATGCCATAAAAGAGGGTGTAAATCATATTTACAGTAAGTTCAAAAATTATCTTTCACAGCAGGGAATTAAAGAGATAGAAACGAAAGATGCTGATTTTGACACTGAGTACCATGAAGCCGTAACTACATTTGCGGTACAAGATCCTCAGATGAAGGGAAAGGTTATAGATTGTATGCAGAAAGGGTATATAATGAATGGCAAAGTGATAAGATTTGCCAAAGTGGTTGTAGGAGAATAGAAAGAATAAAAGATGGCAAAGAGAGACTATTATGAGATATTGGATGTGCCGAAAACCGCAACACCCGATGAAATAAAGAAGGCGTACAGAAAAAAGGCTATTGAGTATCACCCCGATAAAAATCCTGACAACAAAGATGCTGAGGATAAATTTAAGGAGGCCGCCGAGGCTTATGAGGTATTGGGTGATACGGATAAGCGTAGCCGGTATGACCAGTTTGGTCATGCAGGTATGAATGGCGGTGGTTATGGTGGCAGCGGTGGTTTTGGTGGTGGCGGAATGAGTATGGAAGATATCTTTTCGCAGTTTGGTGATATATTTGGCGGGCACTTCGGCGGCGGATTTTCTGATTTCGGCGGTTTTGGTGGCGGACGTTCCCGTAAGCATGTAAACCGAGGAACCGATCTCAGGGTAAAAGTAAAATTGACCCTTAAGGAGATAGCTACTGGTGTTGAGAAGAAAATAAGGGTAAAGAAATATGTAAGCTGCAAGGTCTGTAATGGGACAGGAGCAGAAAATGGCACAGCTTATACTACTTGTACTACGTGTAACGGTAGCGGAATGGTAACAAGAGTGCAGCAGACGTTTTTAGGTGCAATGCAGTCAACAGGAACCTGTCCGGTTTGTAACGGAGAGGGTAAAACCATAACAAAGAAATGTCCAGCCTGCAACGGAGAAGGGATACTCAGAGAAGATGAGGTAATAACGCTAAATATTCCGGCAGGAGTTATAGAAGGAATGCAGCTCTCAATGAGTGGCAAAGGAAATGCAGCTCGTCACGGAGGTGTAAATGGAGATCTTTTGGTTGTCATTGAAGAAGAGGAGCATACTGAGTTATTGCGTGATGAAAACGATCTTATATATAATGCTCTGTTGGATTTTCCTACCGCAGCACTTGGTGGGAGCGTTGAGATACCTACGATAGACGGTAAAGTGAAAGTTAAGATAGAACCGGGAACCCAACCCGGAAAGGTCTTGCGTCTGCGTGGAAAGGGGTTGCCTTCTATAAATAGATATGGAGTGGGTGATCTACTTGTGAATGTATCTATTTATATTCCGGAGAATCTTAATGCCGAAGAGCGCAAGACAATGGAGAAACTTGTGGGGCAGACTAACTTTACTCCGACAAAGGCGATAAAAGAAAGAATATTCTCACGCCTGAAACGTATGTTTGATTAAAAGTCTGTTTAGATTGATGATGTTGTCAGTAGGGTATCGTAATTCATAAAGAGTATAAAGATTTAAATAGAGAAGAGAACCTCAAAAGTTTCACAAAACTTTTGAGGTTCTCTTTCTTTAATTGCAATAAAGACAATGACAACACTTGTAGGAGATATAAGTTTGCAATTTGTTTTCTTAGATAAAATATCAAATGATGCTGAGATTATATTTCGTCTCAGAAAATACGATATCCATGGAGCAGGAAGCCTAACTAAGCTCATACTTATTAATTAGTTACGGAATACCTACAAATACCTTTTGACTATATCTGTCAACTGTTGTGAATAGTTGTAAATTTCATCAAGAGAAGATATTTTGTTATGTATCTCTTTTTTATTGTCATCAAGAAAAGTCAAGCGTTTATTTGCAGGGGTATTTAAATATAGTCGGCAAATAGTTTCTTATGATACATGGATAACATATCGAACTCACATTATTTAGTAAACTCAATAATTGTTCCGTATGCAGTAACAGTTCTTTCGATATATATTGGAGTAAACATTTTAACAGTTGACTGCACATTAGTGTTAATAATAGCCTGGGAACCTGTTAGATTTGCTTTGTTTATCATCTTGCTCTGTGCACTCTCCTTTAAGGCCTTGACGCTAAGGCCTCCCATACCTAACACATATTTCTGTTTTACTGTTTCAGATACGGAACCCACTATTTTGTAATTTGCATTGCTCATTACAACAGAAGTTTGTGTCTGGTTTAAATTTCCAGTCATAGGACTCTGTGTTCCACAACTCGATAATACCAATAATGAAGCAACAGTCATGCTCCCTAATAATTTTTTCATTTGAATAAAATTTATGCCTCAATCCTCACAATATCAGCAGTTAATTAGAATAATTTTAAAGTGTGTGAGTATTAGTCGCTCTTATAATAGTGACTAAACACTTTTTTAATACGATAAATAAAAATTTATATCCGATAAACGATTTGCCGTTATTCCCTCTTTTATCCCCCTAAACTCTTCTTTTTTTGTCACGCCTATTATCTGGTCAAAGAATATTTGCTTTATGGGCAAATAAAGGGTGTTTTCTTTAGTCGTCATTATTATATGTGGAATTTTGGCATTTTAATTTAAATGCCTGATGTCCTTTTGTAGAATTTTTACACTAATTATAAAAATAGGAAATATTAATACCAACGTAAAGTAAACTACTTATGTACACATAATCAAATTTTCCCCTTATTTTCTTTGATTTTAGGTAATATTTTAACAATTATCTGATTGAACGAATACCGTACCTCCATGGATATTCTTATTTTTGCGGCACAATGTTTACTAACTTTCCTTGCCCGGCTTTTTGCCGGGCTTTTTATTTAAATCAAATACGTTAATAGGATCATTTTTTAAATCACGAGTAACCTTACGATATCGTAAAAACACTTTACTACCTTCTGTGTGTCCACTCATAGAGGTTTTATATCGGATGCTCGAGTTTTTGAATTTAAAATAGTAATAGGTCTATTTAGCTCTAATAATTTGAAAAACTCTTTAAGATATTTGTTATAGTTGACATCAGTAATAAAAGGAAGTAGTCTTTTTATATTGTCATTTGCATAATTAATGCCCCTCTTGCTACCATCCAGAATATAAAGATAAAATCCTTCCATGTCCAAAAGACTAAAATTATCAAATGATGTGTTATAATTGCAGGCAATTTGCAGCCAAAAAAACGGGACAAAATAAGATAATGTATGACAAATAATCAGAATTAAACAGATGTGAGAAACACGTAATATCCTATAAATAAGGGCATTAGCTGGAGGAGGGTGGATGAAAAAACCGCTTCATAATGATTTAGGCTAATCATTGTGAAACGGTTTCTGTGACCCCAGCAGGATTCAAACCTGCAACCTTCTGATCCGTAGTCAAATGCTCTATTCAGTTAAGCTATGGGGCCGTTTTTCGACTGCAAAGGTAACGTTTTTTTTATAAATTGCAAATATGAACGCGATATTTTTATAAAAATATTGTGTTCTTTAATTTTATATTTGGCGAGTTTCTTGGATTATTTATTCCAGAAATTTTGGGTTGTATAGTAATATGCCTAAGCCTAATCCGAAGTTCCAATCTCTGGCTGGATATGAGTAGTAATTGGTGTAGAGGCTTATTGATGCAAATGGTAAATTGTATGCGATTGATATTTCGCCCATAAATTTTATGGAACTCATGAATTTCCCGTAGTATGCCTCTCCTAATTCATCTTGTCTTATCTCGAAAAATGGAACGAAACCGTAAATTTCTCCTCTTAGTTGTAGGTTCTTTATTATTTTCCAGATGGGGACAATGCCGGCGGCTACGTATTGATTCGCCCTGAATGCTTCATTAAATACGGTCTTGCTGTGTGGTGTTGGAGTGAATGCAGGTGCCTGTATAATGGTGGAGGTATATGTCGCGAAGAAGTTTTTACTTGATATAACTAAGTCGCCGATAAAACCGAGAGAGAATTTTTTATGTAAGTCTAAATATATATCTGTTGATGCTCGCATCTGTAACCATGTGTGCCTTGTTGTGAATTTGGACTTTAATGTTGAGCTTGGCTCGTAGAATTCTCTCCCTGCTACGAATTCGCCTGTAATGGATATTCTGGATCCGCTTATTGGATACATTATTGAGTTAAGTGTATTGCTCTCAAATTTTATCGATCCCATAAGAAGGTTGTAATTGCTCTTTTCGTGTGGCGTTGTGGCGTAATCAACTACACTCGCATTATAATATGTGTCGGTTAAATGTCCGTAACCTAATGAGATCTCTGTTTTACTGCTGTTGAGAAATGGTAGTCCCATGCGTAGCTTTGCATAGGCTTCTTGATTTGTTATAAATATCGGAGATTCTGTCTGTACGAAGAGGCTTTCGTTTTCGTAGTATTTCTTTTTTGAGAAGCAGCCATAGATTTTAAGATACATAGGAATTCTGCTTGGCATCTCAAATTTTGCTGTTACCATCCCTGAATTGTATGAGCGACCGAGGTAACCATTGATATCGACATCTAACGAATAGAGGCTTAGTGTCCGGTATTTTGCATCAAGATATATTATATTGGTGTTACCGGATGAAATATATGCTCCGAGACCTAATGATACATTGTCCTTTAGTTTGGCTTTTAGTTTTAGGGTAAACATTCCGGTAGTATCGTTGTATGTGCCATGGGGTATCAGATCTGATATTTTACTGTCTGATACTAATTTATAATAGGCATTCTCTACTCCTTTTGAGTAGATATGTTCCATGGTGTCTTTTTCGGCTTCAAACTGTTTTTTAATAAATGTCTGTTGTGAATGATTGCCACCTTCAATTTCAATGTTGTTGAAAATTAATTCTGGCGTTTTGCTGCGGAATCCCATTCTTTGCAGCATTTTTGATTCGGGTGAAACGGTGCGTTTTATGCGACTTTTTATAGAATCTACATATTGCAGCCCTTTTTCGTATCCAATTTCGTATATCATATCGGCTTTCTGAAAGTCAAGTAGATTGACTTGTCCTGAAAGATTAAATGATATAAGAATTCCTTTGTCTTTTGGCACATTGTAGTCGGTCTTTTGCATAACCATTGCGTCTAACTGTGCCATGATATTGTCTTCTGTGGGCTTTTCCGGGTTGCTTGCTACCTTGCTACCTATTATGAAATCGGGATTGAAGTCTTCGTGCATGACGTCAATGGGGAAATTGTTGTATATGCCTCCGTCATAGAGAAGTGAACTATCTACTTCTATGGGCTTGAATACGAAAGGAAAACTCATTGATGCACGTACTGCATCTCCTAAGTCTCCGTTACGGAATATTACGGCCTCTTTTTTATAAACGTCTGACGCTACGGCTCTAAAAGGGACAAACAACTTATTGAAGTCTCCTCCTGACTGTGCTGTATAGGGGGTGAATAGGAACATAAATCCGAGATTCATGGGAAGCGGATTTATTAGGCTTGATGGAAGAAAATGTGTTGAAAATTTCTTCTCGCCTTCTGATAGTGCCAGATCGAGCGAAATGAACTGTGGGGATGGTTCTGCTTTTCTGAAGTAGAAGAGTTGTTTTTTATTTATTACCCCGGTTGACCATGATTTGAAGTTTGGCGATTTGAGTACTTTTATCATCTCGGCAGGTGTATATCCCATTGCGTACATTGCGCCAACTATGGCGCCCATTGAGGTGCCGGTTATGTAGTCGATGGGTATACCGTTCTCTTCGAGTGCTTGTATAACTCCGATATGTGCAATTCCTTTTGCTCCTCCTCCACTTAGGACCAATCCGACACTTTGTGCTGGTGATCTGAATATTGTAAGGAGAAAGCATGACAATATTAGGAATATGTACCGGATATATCGCATGTGATCAGTTTTGCGGGTCGTTGTAATACGAGTCTTTAAATCCGAGGAAATAGAGTACACCGTCTAATCCTATCGTTGATATTGATTGTGACGTGTTTGCTTTTACTTTGGGCTTTGCATGGAAGGCGATCCCTAAGCCTGCTGTATTGAGCATGGGGATGTCATTGGCTCCATCGCCTACTGCAATTGTCTGTGCTATGTTTACGTTTTCTATTTGTGCTATCAAACGCAGCAGTTCTGCTTTGCGTTTGCCGTCTACAATATCGCCTATGTAGTGTCCTGTAAGTTTGCCGTCTTTTATTTCGAGTTCGTTGGCATATACGTAGTCTATTCCGTACTTGCGTTTGAGATATTCGCCGAAGTATGTGAATCCTCCGGAAAGAATGGCTATTTTAAATCCTACGGTTTTGAGTATGCGCATAAGGCGTTCTACGCCTTCGGTTATGGGAAGATTTTCGGCAATATCTTTGAGTACTGCCTCGTCTAATCCTTTGAGCAGTGTAATTCTTTGTTTGAAACTTTCATGGAAATCTATTTCTCCACGCATGGCTGCTTCGGTTATGGCCTTTACCTCTTTTCCTACTCCGGCACGTACTGCAAGTTCGTCTATAACTTCGGCCTTTATTAGTGTTGAATCCATATCAAAGCATATCAACCTCCTTGTGCGTCGAAACATATTGTCTTCCTGAAATGATATGTCTATATCTAATTCGGATGATAGGCGTATGAAATCTGACTGCATCTTGTTTCTGTCGTTTGGTGTGCCTCGTACTGAAAGCTCAATGCATGAACTGGAGAGGTTTTTTGCGTCTTTTAATGGGATTCTGCCACTAAGTCGCTGTATGGCATCTATGTTAAGTCCTTGTTGGGATAATACTTTGGTTACTTCTCCTATCTGGAGAGCTGTTACTCGGCGGCAGAGTAGTGTTATTATGTAACGGTTTTTACCTTGTTGTTTTACCCATCTGCTGTATTCTTCTTCGCTTATTGGGGAGAATTTTATATTTATGCCTAATTCTGATGCTTTGAACAGTAACTCTTTCATTATTTCTCCGGAGTTATTTCCGCAGGTTAAGAATAGGATGCCTAATGATAACGTATGGTGTATATCGGCTTGTCCTATGTCTAAGATTGAGGCATCGTATTTTGCCAGTATATTTGTTAGGGCTGAGGTAACTCCGGGTCTGTCGTCTCCGGCTATTTGTATTAGTATTATCTCGCTTTTTGCTTTGTTGTCCATGTCGTTTTTTTATTAAAGGTTGGTCAGGTAGTGCAATATTAGTCTTATGTGGCGATTGTTTGATATTGCCTGATGTCGGTCATCTGTTAATGTCGATTTTTTTATATGCGAAGATAGTAAAAAATAATCTATCCGATAAAGTTGTTTGAGCATTATTGTTTGGCAAAAAAAGCAACCTCGAATCTGTACTTATTGATTCGGGACTGCCTTTTGTTTGGTCTGAATGTTGTTTTTTATTAGGGATGGTTGTTGACGCTACTGACCTTGATCTTACTTGTATCCCCATTTGGTGAGAGCGAAACCCCAGTGGCGTTCTACAATATCTTTTGTTGATTCTTCGTATCTGTATTTGTTTTTCTTATATCCTCTTTTTTTGTTTACGTAGGTCTCTATTGCGGGACGTGCTTTTTCAAAACCATGTAGGGAGAGTCTTTCGTATATCTCGCGGGTTTTATTAAGGGGATCGGCTTCGTAATCTTCAAATTTTATCTCTACAAGATTACCTTCCGGAATAAGGATTTTGTCTTTTTCGTACTTAAAATAAAGTTGTGTGTAATTTTCGAGGATGTCGTTTTCCATTTGACTATCTTCGTAATCTTGAAATTTAAGCGGGCGTATGGTATTTGTGAAATAGTTGCGTGTTGATTCGTAAACTGTATATGGATTGCGTACCAGATATATGAATTTTGCATTTGGAAACATCTCTAAAAGTTGCGGAATGCGCCCGGTATTAGGCGGGTTTTTAGAGAGATAGCGTTCTCCTTTTGTATTCCATAGCGATAGTTTTATTAATCTTTTGTAGGCCTCTTTATAGTCTTTAAGCTCTTGTTTGCCGATGTTGTTGAATAGTAGATATCTGTCGCGGTATTCGGCTGTGTATTTTGGAAATATCCAGAAATTATAAAATGAATAGGGGGTCATATTGGACATTGCAAACTCTTCTTCTTGAGGCTGATCGGTGTTAAGCTCAAGGTTGTCTGTGGGACGTTTCTTCGGCATTGAGATTGCCGCTATCTTTTTGAAGAATTTCTGCATGAATAGCATCAGAAATGGAAATACAGTTTGATATGTGGTTGTGTATCCAAACTGTTTGTCGCATGCAAAGACGTTATGCATGAATGTTGTTCCGCTGCGCCAATGTCCTATTATGAAAACAGGGGCCTCTTTTATCTCTGCTTTGTCTAATTTTGCTCTAAATTTATAGTCTTCTATTATGTTGGGCGCACTCAGGATGCGACATACTAACTTTGTAAAGAGATATTTATTTCTGTATCCGGGATCTACTTCGCGACCTTTACATATTTTATTGAAAGTATTCCACGAAGCACCTATTAGCGTGTTTACTGGTAGCTTTTGAAAATTCAATCCCATCCGGTTATAGTTTTGTGTTTATTATCTCCTCTACATCGGAGGATATTTTAAATTCGTCAACTTTGCATATAATGGCATTGTTGCTGTTACACGTATTTTGCATGTCAATAAGTATAACGATTATTTCTTGTGATGCTATTTGTTCGGAAATTTTGCATATTGCCTCGCTGGTGAGCTGTGGAAATGATGATGTATTTAGTACCACTGTTGTGTGCCCTATATCGAAAAGTCTGCGTTCTAGTGTGTATGCAAATTCTGTTATTGTTTCTTTGTCTTTGCCGTTTATGATAAATAATTTGCCGCTGTGCCCTGTGACTTTTTTGCGTTCGGTTGCGGATATAATGGATTTTCCGTCTTGCATTTTCTTGCGATCTTTGTCTGTGATTGCGGATGTGAGGCAGGTTGAGGAGACTTCGCTTATTATCATCCCGACGGCACTTGTGTTGTTGGTTATCGGATCTATAAGTATGAATGAGCCACAACTCTTATTCTTTTTGTATGGATCGAAGAACAATGGTTCGTTAGTGACGAGTACTGTACGCCCTATTTCGTTAAGGGATAGTGTCTCGGCTTTTGATTGTTGCATCGTATTTACATCAACTTTGTAGCGTATGTTGTTTATGTTAGCGCGTGTGGTGTGGGTAGTCTGCTTTATGAAATATTGTTGGTCGCGGTTCATGGCTTTTTCGTCCATCCATACTAACATTGCTTCGAAACAACGGTTTATTGTGGGGTGGTTATTGGAATGAACTAACATCTCTCCACGGGATAGGTCTATCTCGTCTTCGAGCGTAATTGTAACGGATTGTGGTGGAAAGGCGTAATCTTGTTCTCCATCGTATGTGTGTATGGCTTTTACTCTTGATTTCTTTCCGGATGGTATTGCTGTAACTTCGTCTCCTTTGTGTACTATGCCTGAAGCTACTTTGCCGCAGAATCCGCGGAAGTCGAGGTTAGGCCTGAGTACGTATTGTATGGGGTATCTGAAATCACTCAGGTTGTTGTCGTTGGCAATATGAACGGTTTCAATAAAATCCAATAGTGGCTTGCCTTTGTACCAAGGTGTATTGTCAGACTTGTTGACTACGTTGTCACCTTTAAGTGCGGAGAGGGGAATATATGTTATATCGGGAATGTCAAGTGATTCTATGAATGCTTTGTACTCTGCAACGATATTATCGAATATAGTTTTATCGAAATCTACGAGGTCCATCTTATTTACGGCAAGAACTACGTGTTTAATGCCGAGAAGTGATACAAGATATGTGTGTCGCCGAGTTTGTGTTATTACTCCTGTACGTGCATCAACAAGAATAATGGCAAGGTTGGCAGTTGAGCCTCCGGTAATCATGTTGCGTGTGTACTGCTCATGCCCAGGGGTGTCTGCTATTATGAATTTGCGCTTGTTGGTTGAGAAATACCTATATGCAACGTCTATCGTTATACCTTGCTCGCGTTCGGCTTTCAGCCCGTCTAATAGGAGCGAGTAGTCTATGTTGTCTCCGGCGTTGCCTAGGCGTTTGCTGTCGCGTTCAAGTGCGCTTAACTGGTCTTCGTAAAGCTTTTTACTGTCAAACAGTAGTTTGCCTATGAGTGTGGATTTTCCGTCGTCTACGGAACCGGCTGTTAGCAGGCGCAAAAGATCTTTCTTCTCGTCCTGGTTTAAAAAATCAGCTATGTTAAGTTTTTGTGCCATTGTCCTGAAATATTAAGAGCATGTTCGGATTTTGCCTGTGAAATAGTGGTGCTTATAGCCGAAACAGGCTGCTAAAAAGTATCTTATTATAAATTTAAACTGACTATTAAAAGTACCCTTCTCTTTTTTTCTGTTCCATGCTGGCGTCCTGATCAAAATCAATAACGCGTGTTGTGCGTTCTGATTTTGTGGTGACCATCATCTCTTCAACTATCTTCTCAATAGTATCGGCTTCTGATTCTACTGCTCCGGTTAGTGGGTAACACCCTAATGTACGGAAACGTACTTTCATCATCTTAACCTGTTTGCGGTACTCCTCCGGCATACGTTCATCGTCTGCCATTATTAGGTTGTCGTCAATGTTTACTATCGGACGTTCTTTTGCATAGTAGAGGGGAACGATTGGTATGTTTTCGAGCCTGATGTATTGCCATATATCTAATTCAGTCCAGTTTGAGAGTGGAAAGACACGGATGGATTCTCCTTTGTGTACTTTGGCATTATATATATCCCATAGTTCTGGACGTTGGTTTTTGGGATCCCATTTGTGAAAATGGTCGCGGAATGAAAATATTCTCTCTTTTGCTCGTGATTTCTCTTCATCGCGACGCGCACCACCGAATGCGGCATCGAATTTATATTTATCGAGTGCTGCTAAAAGAGCCTGTGTCTTCATTGTGTCAGTGTGTACTTTGCTGCCGTGTGTGAATGGACCTATTCCTGCTTCGTATCCTGCTTTGTTGTACTCTACAATAAGGTTCCAGTTATACTCTTTGGCATATTTGTCGCGGAAGTCTATCATTTCGCGGAACTTCCATTTTGTGTCAATGTGCATTAGGGGGAAAGGAACATGTCCGGGTGAGAAGGCCTTTTCTGCAAGGCGTACCATAACAGACGAGTCTTTCCCTATTGAGTATAACATAACTGGCTTTTCAAACTCTGCAACAACCTCCCTTATTATGTGGATTGCTTCGGCTTCTAACTCTTTAAGGTGGCTTAACTTGTATTCTTCCATGTCAATATCCGTGTGGAATTTATAAACTCAGGCAAAAGTACAAATTTTATATTAGAAAACGGCTATTTTTAAGGGCTTTAATCTATTGTTTTGTCTGTTATATGGCTTTTTTTTTAACTTTAAATTGTTATTGCTTATTAATATTTCGGCAATCTAAATCATCTTTTTTAGCCATTTACGTTGTTTTATTCAGTTTTAGGGGTAACCAAATATCTGTGGTATTATTTGCTGTATGTGAAAAATTTAGGGGTGACTGAGATTGAAACATAAGCCCATTGTGCAAAACGTGTTTCGGTTTGTTTTGTCGGTTCTTCTACGCCTGTTACTCCTCTGACTATATTTGTAAGATCTGATTTGAAGTAGCAGCTCCAACCGCCTTTTATGGTCGCAATCTTGCAGAATTTGTAACTAATATCAAAGTCTATTTCATGCCCGAGGTTTTTGCTGGAGCTTGATTTTATATTTTGGGCTAAACTGAAGTAGTGGTACGACCCTATTAAACCTACTTTATCGCATATTTTGTATTGAAGTGATGCGTATGGGTTGATACATCCACCTTTAGGAAGTGTTGCTACTGTCCAGTAATCCATTGAACCGTTAAAACGGTGATTGGATCCGTAGAGCCCTGTATATGTGTTGGTTTCGTCTGCACTCTGTGACATTGATGTGCCGGAATAATAATCTACACCAACGAATAGGGTTAATGGTTCTATTATTTTGTAGTTGAGTTTTAGTGCGCAC
>JAVVOY010000013.1:0-11265 GCA_036656055.1 Bacteroidales bacterium | reverse complement strand
TATATGCTCCTATTTTTATCCCTTTATTGGTGTATCCTGATTGTCCGTAGGCTGTGGCATATAGTCCGAATGGGAGATCTTTTTTATTGAATTCTACGTTGCCACCGTATGTGAATTTGTATTTATTTTCATATACGTCTTTTCCTTCTTCGTCTTTTTTGCTGTGCTGAAAGCCTGTGCTAACGGCGATAGCAGTTATTTTCAATCCGGTCTTTTCTCCAAGTTTCTGCGATAGCCACAAATATGCCATGTTTTTGTAAAATGAGGTCGTCCCGTAATTATAATCTGATGTTAAAGGGTTAGATTGGCTATTGTTATAGGCATATCCTAGATTGGCATTAAAGCCTTTGTATTTAAATAGTAGTAGTGCAAGGTCGTGTGCGCTGCCGGTGTTGCCCCAGTCGTTTACACTGAATAGTCGTTGGTCATCGTAGCTGATGGACTGACGTCCTATCCTGAGGGATATTCCTTTGGGCAGTATTAGTTCTGCCCATGCTTCGTATATAAAAGTGTTTGGGGTTTTTACTTCGTTGTTTATGGCTGCTCCTTTTTGGTCTGCTTCGCCGAAGACGCGTGCGTCTTCTATTGTGAGTTTTGTTCTTATGAGTTGTTTGTATTTGTAATCAATGCCCAAACGCACGCGTTGCATCATAAGCAAATCTGGTGCGAGGTCTTTTGATAATGGTTGGGAGTAACCGCTTCGTACTTCAGCGCGAGGTCTGTACTCGCCATATATTGTCAGTTCATGTTGTGCAAGTGTTGGAACTGAAATTGTTAACAGAATAAGTGCGGATAGAATCGTTTTATTAAGATCCTTTTTTACGCATGAATGCCCTTTTGATAGGGCTCTATTTTTTAATTGTTTCATAAGTATAATATGGCGTTTTTACTTGAATGAAGTGTATAAAACACATGAGATTTATGTGTCTTGATGGTGAATAAAAGATATAGATTGTCTGGATTTTTTTGAATATCTTTTGGCGGACATATTTAGCTGAATACTCCGCTAAGGTATTGTTTGGTCAGTTCATGCTGTGGGTTATTGAAAAATTCTTTTGCTGTTCCTTGTTCTATTACTTCGCCCAGATACATGAATATTACATAGTCGGCAATTCGTAATGCTTGTCTTAGGGTGTGTGTTACCATGATAATTCCGTAGCGTTCGCGTAGTTTTATAAAAAGATCTTCGACGAGTTTGCTTGAAATTGGATCGAGTGCCGATGTGGCTTCGTCTGCAAGGATGAATTGTGGCTCTACTGCTAATCCGCGTGCAAGGCAAAGTCGCTGTTGTTGACCTATTGATAGTCTTGAGGCGGGATTGTTAAGCCTATCTTTTACTTCATCCCATAATCCTGTGCCTTGTAGGTATTTTTTTACGATGGTATCTAATGTTTTTTTACCTTTTATTCCGTGAATGCGACAACCGAAGGCTACGTTGTCGTATATTGACATCGGTAGTGGGGTGGGGCGCTGTGAAAGTAGTCCTATTTTTTTCCTTATGTGGGTTATCTCGGCATTGTTGTCGTATATGTTCTCTCCATCTACAATTACGCTTCCTTCAACGCGGATATGTTCTGTTGTGTCTATCATTCTGTTGAAGCTTTTTAGAAGTGTGGTTTTACCGCAACCTGAAGGACCGATGATGCAGGTGATTTTTTTATCGTATAATTTCAGGGAGATATTTTTAAGAATATGGTTGTTTTGTATATATACATTTAGATTCTCAACGTCTATGGTGGCATCTTTTTTTATGATGCTACCATTTAAATCTTCCTGTTGGTGATCTTTATTTTGAACTATTTCTTTCGTATCTTGAAAGCGATGAAATGCGTTTGTAAAGTTTAAAGATTCCTTATCCATGCTTATTTAATCTTGTTTTTTGAAAATCTGTAAGTTATCATTCTGCCTATTATGCTAAGTATTAGTACTATAATTGTAAGTAGCAATGCTGCTGCATATGCGCGTTCCCTGACCTCGGGGGTGGGACTGCTTAGCTGAAAGAATATTGAAAGTGGTAGTGTTGCTGCAGGTTGGTTTAGTGATGTTGGAATGCTGTCGGTAAATCCTGCCGTGAACATAACTCCTGCCGCATCGCCTATTGCCCGCCCTATTGAAAGTAGTGTTGCCGTTGCAACTCCCGGCATTATTTGCCGTATGGCAACTTTTATAGCTTCAAAACGGGTAGCACCCAGTGAGTATGTGGCATCGAGAAGATCTTTTGGAAGTTGTCGTGCTACTTCGTCAATGGAGCGGACAAAGATGGGGATTATTAGTAGTGTTATTACTATTATACCGCCTAATAATGAGGTGCGAAGTCCGAAAAATATTATTATTGTAAAAGCAAATGCCCCGTAAACAATAGAGGGGATACCGTAGAGAACATCGAATGACAACCTTGTAATGCTTGCCAACTTAGACTCTTTTTTTAGGTAGATGTTTATGAAAAATACAATCGGAATGCTTATTATAAGCCCCATGACGGTGGATGATCCTACAATGTAAAGCGATCCTACTATTGCATTGAGTACACCTCCTTCTTTGCCTATGTAAAAACCTCCACCGGGTAGTTTGGTTATCATATCCCATGACATTGCCGGCCAGCCGTTTTTAAGTATTGTAATGAGGATGCTACTGAGGAATCCAAAAACAATGAGCATCGATATTATCATCAATATTCTAAAAACTTTGTCTTCTATAAATTTAAGTTTCATCTCTATTTATTTATAGTTTAAACTTGTTTTCTATCTTCTTTAGTATCAATCTTGAGGAGACATTGAATACCAAAATTATAAAGAAGAGTATAAATGCGGCAAACATGAGTGCTGATTCGTATAGTGGCAGGGAGAGCATTTCTCCATAATTGTTTGCTATAAGGGCGGGAAGTGGGTAGCACGGATCGAACAGCGAATGTGGAATGTCTGCAAAATTTCCACAAACCATAAGTACAGCGATTGTCTCTCCGAATGCTTTGGATATTGCCAATAGTACTGCTGCAATTATACCTGGTAGCGATTTACGTAGTATTACTTTGCCGGATATTTGCCATTTGGTGGCACCGAGTGATGCTGCTGCATCGCGGTAATCTTGTGGGACAATGGTGAATATCTCAATAAAGAGGCTTATTAATAGTGGCAGTATCATTACACCGAGTACAATGCCACTGGCGAGAACTGTGTAGCCGCTTGTGTAATCTACAAAGTGTGGACCAAGTTTGTCTGCTATCCACGGTACTATAATCAGAGTGCCCCATACACCATAAACTACTGATGGAATGCCTGCGAGAATGTCTAATACGGGGAATACGACACGTCTAATCCAAGCATGTGCGTATTCTGTTAGATAGAGTGCTGTAAGTAATGATATTGGGAGTGCTATGGTAATAGAAAGTGCTGTAACGGCAAGAGTGCCTATAATGAAAGGTAAAAAGCCGAAAGATCCTCTAAGTGGCTTCCATTCTGCTGTGGAGAGTAGAGTCCATAGCGAGTGCTCTTCTAATATCAGGCGAGACTTCATGTATAGTCCAACACCTATGAATATAAGCAGAAATAACGATAAGATCGTCAATATAAACATTGACGATCTTGCAAAATTGTCCTTTAGAATCCTCTTTTTAAGCAGAGAAATGCTCATCTGGTTATTTCTTTTTTAACTTTGTAAGTTCTTGTTGAATAAGTACTTTTGACAAGGGGATATAACCTGTTTCCAGTGTATATTGTTGACCTTTTGTGAGGATGTATTTTATGAATTCCACTACCTCTGGCTTTTTGGGTGTACCATTGCTAACTAGGTACAGATTGCGTGCTGGAGGGGAGGGGTATTTCCCTTTTACAATGGCGTTGATAAGCATTGTGGAGTTTGCATAGAAATTTTCATCTTTATCAATGACTCCGTTGTTGTTCACGTCTATTGGGAATACGGCCATACCGCTATATGGAAGTTTAGTTTTCTGGTCGTAAGCATAAGCTATATTGTTATAACCTATGGCAATTTTATCTTTTTGTACTGCTGATGCAACTCCCGGATCGCCAAAAACAGCTGTACCTTCAAGGTCTTCTTGACGTTTTCCGAACCATGCTGCCCATGTCTCGGCTGCGCCACAGGCATCGGAACGAGTAAATACATGTACCGGAATGCGACTATTGGTTCCTAATATCTCTCCCCATGTTTTAAATTCGCTGTTCCAAATTTTAATTGCATTTTTACGACTTAGACCTTTTTTCTTTATAATGTTTATTAAAGGGTTTTTTGTATTGATTGTTGGAACAACTGCATCTTTTACAACGGCAATGCCTATTGCGCCTTTGCTCTTTTCAACATTGTGTATTTCGCGCGAAACCATACCTAAGTCAACAACTTTGGCTAAAGCATCTGTCATACCTTTACCGGCTCCTCCTCCTGAAATATCTATACGTACGTTGGGATGGATCTTTTTAAATTCTTCTGCCCATTTTACCACCATAGGATAAAGGGCGAAAGCTCCTGATAGCGAAATCTCTCCTTTTAAATTGTCCTTTTTTTGCTGAGCCATTACTTGCCCTCCACAAAAAGAAGTGCTCATATACAGTGTCGCTAATGTATATGCAAATAACTTTTTAATCATAACAGGGATATATTTAACAATTATATAATTTTTATAATCGGATGCAAAGTTAATAAAGTTTTTATGTAATATGTGTTATCTCTCCTTTTTTTGTTGAACTAAGGAGTCTTCTTGATTCATTTTATTTGTGGGGGCACTTGATATGTTATGCGTCCTATAATTTTATTTTTTAATAAAGCAATGCTTTCATCAAGTGTGAGTTTTGATGTGTCTACTGATATTGACGGGTTTTCTGGTGCTTCAAATGGTGCTGATATTCCTGTAAATTCTTTTATTTCTCCGGCGCGCGCCTTTTTATAAAGACCTTTTACATCGCGTTGTTCGCAAATTTCTATTGGCGTACTTATATGTACTTCCATGAAATCTGTTTTGCCGATTATCTCTTTTGCCATAAGGCGTATTTCGCGTGTGGGACTTATGAATGATGCTATTGTTATTATTCCGCTGTCGGCGAAAAGTTTTGCTACTTCTGCTATTCGGCGTATGTTTTCACGGCGGTCTGTTTCTGAAAACCCAAGGTTGTTGTTTATTCCGGCACGGATGTTATCTCCGTCAAGAAGACGACACAAAAAGCCCTCTTTGTAAAGGGCTTGTTCAAGTGCTACGGCAAGGGTGCTTTTGCCTGAACCTGACAATCCTGTAAACCATATAACAACACCATGCTGTCTGAGCATAGCTTCATGGTCGCTGCGTTTAAGCATGCGTTCAAAAATTGGGTATATATTATTCTCTGACATAAAATTTATAGGGGATATTTATTTTTATATTGTTTTATTGTTATTGGTATGTGTTTGTTGTGGTGAGGTGTAATAACTTTATGAATCAGAAATTAGCGTGTTATTATGAACCAAGGGTTAGTTAAGTTTTCTTTGTTATATGTGAGTGGGGTGTGTCCGTTGGTAGTGGTGCATTGAAGCCCCATTGAGCGGGCAATACCGTCTCCGGCAGCTGTATCCCACTCCATTGTAGGTGCAAACCTCGGATAAATGTCTGCCGATCCTTCACATACAAGGCATATCTTAATGGAACTTCCTGCTGATATTGTAGTAAGTTCGGGGTGTTTGAGCCTCTCTTTTTCTATAAAAAGTTCTGTTTCGGGTGTCAGATGTGATCGTGATGCTATTATGGTGAAAGGTCTCTTTTTGTCTTCAATAGGCATTCTTATGCCTCTTGCAATGATCTCTTCTGCTCCGTTGCTGATTTCGGCATCTGTTGTTTTAAAACTTCCTTTTCCTTCTGTGCCGAAATATAATATCTGTTTTACCGGAATATAAATTACTCCGAGTACAGGTTTCCCTTCACGGATAAGTGCTATGTTAACTGTAAATTCTCCATTGCATTTTATAAACTCTTTTGTTCCGTCTAAAGGGTCTACTATCCAAACCTGTTTCCAAATGTTCCGTTCTGAAAATGGGCGGTTTTTTATCTCTTCGCTTAGGATCGGGATACCTGTTTTACGTAGTTGTTGGCTAATAATTTCGTCTGATTTTTTGTCTGCAATAGTTAGCGGGGAGTTGTCGGCTTTTATCTCTATGCCGAAATCTGAATTTTTATCTGAATAGATTTTCATAATCTCTTTTCCTGCTGATATAGCTGCATTTATTGCTGTATTCAGATATCTATCCATTATTAATCTCCTTTTTAATCGTAAAAATCGCTCCAAAGTTACAAAATATATTATAGGGGCAAATTAAAAATTATGATAAGTTGTTTTTTAGTAATTGATTCTTGTGTTTTCATGGCAAGCATATTGACGATTTGTTATTTAATGCCTAACTTCGCCGACTAATATTTATTTTATTGCCAAAATTGGTAGAGATTAACAGACATATTTTACCTAATGGTTTGCATCTTGTTCATAATTATGATCAGGATACTAAGATCGTTGTGTTGAATATTCTTTATAATGTTGGATCAAGGGATGATGAACCAGGGAGGACGGGCTGTGCTCATCTGCTTGAACATCTTATGTTTAGTGGTTCTGAAAATGCTCCGGACTTTGATACTGAGATACAGGATGCCGGCGGAGAGAATAATGCTTTTACAACGAGTGATGTAACTAATTATTATGATATATTGCCGGCACAAAATATCGAAACTGCTTTTTGGCTTGAGAGTGATCGTATGGTGGGGCTTAAATTGACTGAAGAATCCGTTGCCGTTCAAAAACAAGTTGTGATAGAGGAGTTTAAACAGCGTAATCTTAATCGTCCTTATGGTGATGCATCTGCCATATACAGACGCGCAGCGTACAAAAGACACCCATACCGTAATCTGGTTATTGGGGAGCGGATATCTCATATTGCAAATACTGAATTGGATGATATAAAAAGGTATTATCATAGATATTATGCTCCAGATAATGCCGTTGTATCTGTTGTAGGCAATATTGATTTTGAACATTGTGTAAGATTGACAGAGAAGTGGTTTGGATCACTTGAACCCTCGGGTGCTGTAATGCGCAATCTGCCTGTTGAGCCACAACAGCGAAAGGCAAGGTTGGTTTCTGTAAAGCGCAATGTTCCGGCCGATGCAATATACAAGGTTTATCATATCTGCGGTAGAGGTGATAAAGACTATCCGTATTTTGATATTATATCAGATATTCTTGCTAATGGTAAGTCATCGCGTTTATATACCAATCTTGTTTCAAACCGCAGGATGTTCTCATCAGTAGATGCTGCTGTTACGGGAGATATTGACGCCGGATTATTGATAATACTCGGTCGTCTTAATCCGGGAGTAAGTATGTATGAGGCTGATAAAGCCTTGATTAGTGAAATTTCGATATTGTCTAAGCAGGCGGTTTCCGATAGAGAGCTATTGAAGGTCGTTAATAAATTTGAATCGGCAGAACTTTTTGAAAATATCGGTGCAGCCGAATTTGCTTCGCGTATTGCTTTTTATGAATTATTGGGTGATGCTTCAGCAGTGAACAGGCAGATAGAGATATATCGCAATGCCAGTCGACAGAATATATTGGATACGGCGTGTAAATATTTGACCACAGACAATTGTACAACGTTGTATTACAATGCTGTTAAGTATTTATAGATGGCTGTGGCTTAAAAAAGTAGCATTAATTATATAAATAGACAAATAAAATCATTATTTTTGTAGCAATATAAATGGGAGATGAAGAACTCCGCAAATAGTGTATTAGTATGACTGAACAGAAAAAATTCGTTTTACCTGAAAATGAAGAGGAAGCCAAAGAGTTAATCGCTACGGAACAGGCTGTCGCAGGTAAGGTGGATAACCTTGACGTAGATACTTCTGTGGCAATAGAGATTAATCATGTGACGGGAGATATTATGTCGGATTCCGGTAAAGAGGAGATTAAACCCTTTGACGCTTCGACTGGTGATGATGAACTTGTTATGCCAGAGGTAAATGAAGAATTGCTTTCTGCAGATGGCGATACTGTGCATGAAAGAATTTCTTTATCGCGAATTGAAACCATCGAAAGGCTTGAAACCATAATCGAAAAACCTGTCGAGGAGGTAAGGGAAGAGGTTGATCAACTAAAACAGCACTATTATAAGTTACGTAAGCAGGAGGTTGATGAAGCTCGTGCAAAATATGAAGCACCGCAAACTGAAGATGGAGAAACAGTCATGTTTGTTCATGAACCAGATATTCTTGAGGATAGAATGAAGAATGCGCTGCAGAAATTTAAGGAGAAGAAGGTCTTATTTCTTACTGAACAGGAGAAACACCGTGAAAATAACCTTGCCCGCAAACAGGGTATTTTTGACGATATGATAAAATTGATAAACGACTCTGATAATATAAACAGGCGTTATAACGAATTTCAACAGATGCAGCAAGCTTTTAAGGAGATTACGGATATTCCGGCAGCTTCTGTTACGCCTTTGTGGAAGAGTTATCAGCATTATGTAGAGCAGTTCTACGATATGTTGAAAATTAACAAAGAGTTGCGCGATTATGACTTTAAGAAAAACTTTGAACAGAAGACAGCACTTTGCCTTTCGGCAGAGGCTTTATCTGAAGTTAAGGATATTATAGTTGCGTTTAACGAATTGCAGCGTCTGCATAATGAATGGCGCGAAATAGGTCCGGTGGAGAGAGAGTTGCGTGAGCAAATATGGCTACGCTTTAAGGATGCTTCGGCGGTGATAAGTAAACGCTATCAAAGCCATTTTGAAGAGATAAAAGAGAGGGAAAGGGTTAACGAAGAGGCTAAAGCGTTGATATGCGAAAAGGTTGAGGCGATAGACATCGCAGAACTTAAGAGTTTTGCAGCATGGGAAGAGAAAACAAAAGAGATTGTTAGTCTGCAAGGTGAATGGAAAAATATTGGGTTTGCATCACGAAAGAGAAATACTCAGTTATTTGATCGTTTTCGTAAAGCGTGTGATGAATTCTTTAAAACAAAATCGGAATATTATAAGGGAGTAAAGGATGAATTTACAAAAAATCTTGATCTAAAACGTGCCCTTTGTGAAAAGGCCGAGGCTCTTAAGGATAGCACTGAGTGGCAGAAAGCCACTGAAAAATTCATAGCAATGCAGAAGGAATGGAAAGCCATAGGAGCTGTTCCACGAAAATATTCTGATGTTATATGGAAGCGTTTTGTAGGAGCTTGTGATTACTTTTTTGGACAAAAGGCAAAAGAGAATGCCGGACATATTGAGACTGAGAAGGCAAATCTATCGGCTAAACAGGTTATACTGGAGAAGTTACAGTCTCTGGATGAGACTCTGCCTAAGGACGAATCGGAAAAAGTCTTGCGCAATCTTATTGCCGAGTGGAATGGGATTGGTTTTGTTCCATATAAGGAGAAGGACAAACTTAATACTGCATTTCGTGCTGCTGCCGACAAACAGTTCGACAGGCTTAATATTCAGGGTCGTAATGAACGGCTAAACGCATACGTATCGACTATCAAGACCCTTGCTGACAGCAACAAATCAAAGCTTTATAACGAAAGAGAACGCCTTATGCGTACTTATGATCGCATGAAAGGAGAGTTGCAGACATATGAGAATAACATGGGATTTTTCAATATTTCATCTAAACAAGGAAATGCTCTTGTAAAGGAGTTAGAACGCAATATAAAGAAGCTTAGGGACGATATGCAGCTTGTAGTGCAGAAAATAGAGATGATAGACGAAAATTTGAAACAGTAGAATAACCTTACAAAGAGGGTCGATATGCCGAAAAGATGGAATGGTCATCTTATAAAAAGAATTGTAACGATAGGGGATTTTATTTGTATAAACATTGTATTTTCCCTATCGTATCTAATATTTTCGCCAGAACTTACAGCATCATTCAATCAGAAGATAGTCTGGCTTATACTTAATATTTCATATATTCCTGTAAATTTAATGTTCGGGGAGATACATAACGAACGAGTAGTTTATATTGATGAGTTATTAATTAAGACAACTAAATCTGTATTGTTATATTTTCTTATTTTCCTCTCGTTAGCAATGTTTTTGCAACTTGAGCTAAGTAAAAAAGTTCTTGCTTTTTATTTTCTCGGACTGTTTGCCACGCTGAATATATGGTGGTTTATATCAAATAGGGCACTGAGATTTTATAGGAAAAAAGGTTACAATTTTAAACGGATAGTTATAGTTGGTGCCGGAAAAACAGGAATGATGCTTTTTCGCGAATTACAATCTAATGCCGGTTATGGATATAAGTTTATGGGTTTTTTTGATGACAATCCCAATCTTGATCCAGAAGCATCGCAATATCTTTTGGGAAAGACATCAGATGTTGAGGCGTTTTGTGTTGCAAACAGTGTGGATGAGCTTTTTTGTGCTTTACCAGGTTCACAGGATAATAAAATAATAAATTTGCTTCAACTTTCGGAGCGTAATACAATAAGGTTTTTTATTGTTCCCGAAGTCAGGCGTTTTGTTTCGCGCCGTCTTAATTATCAGATGCTTGGTGCTATTCCGTTGCTCTCTGTGCGAGATGAGCCATTACAAAGTTGGATATCTCGATTAGTGAAACGTACGACCGATATTATTGTCTCTGGGATTGTCTTAATATTATCACCACTTTGGTATCTACCTATTGCGTTAGCTGTAAAAATATCGTCTCCCGGACCTATATTTTTCAGGCAAAAGCGTACAGGCTTTTTGGGAAAGGACTTTGAGTGCCTCAAATTCCGTACAATGAAACTAAATAGAGAGAGTGATTTACAGCAGGCAGTCAAAGGCGACCGCAGAATAACAAAGGTAGGAAGTTTCCTGCGCAAGACAAGCCTTGATGAATTCCCGCAATTTATAAATATATTTAGAGGAGATATGTCCGTTGTAGGACCACGACCACATATGCTTAAGCATACTGAAGATTATTCTAAAATAATAGATAAATATATGGTGCGTCACTTTATAAAGCCGGGATTAACAGGGTGGGCGCAGGTTAACGGTTGCAGAGGAGAAACAAAAACAATTTCTCAGATGGAGAAACGAGTTAAGTACGATGTCTGGTATATTGAACACTGGAACTTTTTCTTGGATATGAAGATAATTATGTTGACAGTATGGAACACCATAATTGGGGACAAAAATGCGTTCTAATTAAACTTAAACACATGGAGGGGTTGTCGAATATCTGCTTACAAGCCGCTAGGGGTAATTTAAAGAACGATTGTAAGAAAAAAATATAAAATAAGATGAAGA
>JAVVOY010000012.1:51448-51684 GCA_036656055.1 Bacteroidales bacterium | reverse complement strand
ATATGATAAAGCGACTCAAGTGTTCTTACTGATGTTGTTCCAACCGCTATAATCTTCTTATCGGTTGCTGCAAGATTTTCAATAAGGTCGCGACTTACTGAAATAAACTCAGTGTGCATCTCATGTCCACCGATAGTATCGGACTTGACAGGTTTAAATGTCCCTGCACCAACGTGTAGAGTTAGCTCCGCCGTGTCTATATTGGACTTTGCCAACTCTACGAATACCTCTTTAGA
>JAVVOY010000012.1:0-51438 GCA_036656055.1 Bacteroidales bacterium | reverse complement strand
GGCTGTAGGTGCAGCAACTGAACCTTCTATCTTGGAGTAGACCGTCTGATATCTAACCTTGTCACTGTCCTCTGCCTTACGATTAAGATATGGGGGTATGGGAAGTTCACCTATTGCATCGAGCAACGATGCAAAAGTAAACGAAGAGTTATCCCATGTAAAGAGTATGTGATTTGGCTCCTCATCCGATTCTTCTTTTGAAGCCGTTAAGGTAACTGTCTCTCCAGATATTGTAATAGTACGCTTAAGTTCGCCACCTTTCCATTTTTTTGAATTTCCAACCAGACAGACCCAACTACATAACTGCGTAGACTGAAAAGAGAGTAGATAATCTGATGGGGAGTATGGCTCGAGACAGAATATCTCTATAAGCGCACCACTCTCTTTTCTGAAGTGAAGGCGCGCCTGTATTACTTTTGTATTATTGAAGACTAGTATAGAGTTATGTGGCAGATAATTTGGTAATTCTCTGAAAACACTTTCCGCGATATTACCTCCACGATATAGTAATAATTTGGAGGAGTCGCGCTCTGCCAATGGGAATTTGGCAATTCTGTCATCTGGAAGAGGATAATCAAAATCCTCTATTCGTATATCTTCAGGCTTTTTCATTTCTTCCTAACATAAAAATTATAAACTATGCTATCTTCAAAACAACTCTGCTAAGGAGCCCATAAAACTGCATGGCAACGTAGATATAAATACTGGACAGAAAGAGTTTCATTACCACTCAATCATAAAATAAATTATTGATTAGAAACCGACTTTACAAGTTTACTCATCCCTTCTGTCATATAAACTTCATTTTTGGTTGTATCTACTGAGTATATAAAAAGCACCTGCAAACTCGGTTCAGAATTGAGCAATAGTTTGCTATCTTCTATACCCATCGCCATAAACGCTGTGGCATAGGCATCTGCCGTCATACAGTCTTTTGCAATAACAGTGGCACTCAGCAGACTGTTCTCTGCCGGTTTACCTGTGCGAGGATCCATTGTATGCCCTACCCTCTTGCCGTTAATGACCTTGAAATTACGGTAATTTCCAGATGTAGCCATCGCCGTATTATTGACCGATATTATACTTTGCAGTTCTCCTCCTAAATTTGATACATCAGGTTTGTCTATGCCAATATGCCAGACCTTGCCTTCAGGGTTAACTCCTCGGCTTACAATCTCTCCGCCTATCTCAACAAGAAAATTGTCTACTCTTCTGTTTTGAAGGAAATCTGCCACTATATCTGCGGCATACCCCTTGGCTATTGCAGAAAAGTTAAGTGTTACGCCCGGTACAGTTTTCACTATCTTACCATCTGATCGCAGATATATCTTATCCATCCCAACGTACTGCATTATAGAATCGAGGGCTAAATCATTGGGTAATTTACCCTCTTTGTATCCAAATCCCCAAGCATTTACAAGTGGAGAGACTGTCGGATCAAATGCTCCTCTGCTCTTTACCCATATCTCTTTTGAACGTTTTATTAGGTTCTTTAGCCAAATGTCGGCTACAATAGATGTATCGTTGTTATTTACAGATGATATTAATGATTTTGTGTTAAACGGCGATACACTGTTATCGAAACGCTGAAGAAGTGCCTCTATCGAATCTTGATAATCTGTTTTACTCTGATATGTAAAGTGATAATCTGTTGTAAAAACAATACCTTCATTGTGTTGATAGGGGACATCTGACTTACATCCGAATATTTTTATAGACAAAAATACAACAAGAAATATTACAGCAGCAAGCCACCCTCTGAAATTTCTTATAGGCACCATCTTATAGGCTATTTAAATTTATACTATCTGACTGTTATATGAAAACACCCTTGCTTTACTTCGTACTTAACATAACAGAGCTTTTTTTTCCTAAAGTCATAAAGCACTTCGGCAAGAAGGTTACGAAGTTCGTCTTCGGGAATTACAAACTCCGAATCGGCAGCATCAAAACGACGGTAAGAGATGTCCATCGTCGTTCCATAAGCGTGGGCAGAATTATCTGCGGCATTCCCGTTACGGTTTTTTAGCCTTTTAATATCGTCACTAACCCTAAATAGGCTAGTGACAATAATCCGATAACTTCCACCTCCGCGGCTTTTAAGTGAATCACAGAATGAACGTCCGATATTATCTAAGAGTTTCTTGGCTTGAGGGACAAGATAGGGGTGCGAATGTGTCAGTGAATCGAGTTTATAATAAGGAGAGGTACCTATTTTACATAACTTCTGTTTATGCTTTTCTATCTGAGAAGTTGATTTTAACGGAGTAATTCCTATTCTATCGGCAGCTTCGATATGAGCGTCATTTTTATCGCAGAAAGAGCCACTGAAAGAACCGGTAAAATTGGTCCTTATATTTTTTTCTACGGCAATATAATACTTGGCTTTTTCTTTTTCCTTTTTGCAACTATAAATGGTCGCAGAAGATATCACTATCACTACTGATAGAAATATTTTTATTATTTTATGCACCTTACCCATAAGCGGTTGCGAAGTTAACCAAAATATAATATGTATGCAAAAAATAATGGCATTTCCTTTCACAAGGAAATGCCATTATATGATTTTGTTGAACTATTTAAGTTTTGCAAGTGTCTCTTTAATACGTTTCATCGCCTCAACAATATTTTCGTCAGAGGTTGCATAAGAGAAACGAAGATAATCAGATGCTCCAAATGCCTTCCCGCCCACAGTGGCCACATGACCAACTTCAAGCAGATACATAGAGAGGTCGACAGCATCGTTTATCGTGTATTTTTCATAGGACTTTCCAAAATAATAGCTTACCTCCGGAAATAGATAAAATGCTCCTTGAGGAACGTTAACTCTAAAACCGGGAATCTCTTTTGCAAGTTTCACTACTAAGTCGCGACGACGTTCAAATGCTTTGCGCATCTGACTAACGCACTCCTGTGGACCGTCAAATGCAGCAACAGAGGCTTTCTGTGCTATCGAGCATGGACCTGATGTATATTGTCCCTGCAATTTATTGCTGGCTTTCGCCAACAAAAGCGGAGCAGCCATGAACCCGATACGCCATCCTGTCATAGCGTATGCCTTTGATACTCCGTTTATCACGGCAACACGGTCTTTTATCTCTGCAAACTGAGCTATACTTTCGTGTTTACCTATATAATTTATATGTTCGTAGATTTCATCGGCAATAACTATTATGCGCGGATATTTTGCAATAACATCAGCAAGCGATTTTAGCTCGGCTTTTGAATAGACACTACCGGTTGGGTTAGACGGCGAACATAGAATTATAGCCTTAGTCTCAGGCGTTATGGCATCTTCTAACTGCTTTGCAGTAATTTTGAAATCCTGTTCTATTCCTGCATTTACAAGTACATTTTTGCCCTCGGCAAGTTTCACCATCTCCATGTAACTTACCCATGCCGGTGTGGGTATTATTACCTCGTCACCTTTATTTACAATACATAGCAGGGCATTGCATACAGACTGCTTTGCTCCGTTGGAAACAATTATCTGCTCCGGCGTATATGTAAGGTCATTTTCGCGTTTAAGTTTTTCGCAGATTGCTTTGCGTAAGTCCATATACCCCGGCACTGGCGAATAGAACGAAAAATTTTCGTCTATGGCCTTTTTGGCAGCCATTTTTATATGATCTGGAGTGAAGAAATCGGGTTCTCCAACGCTAAGATTAATAACATCTATTCCTTGAGCTTTGAGCTCCGCGCTTTTTTGCGACATGGCCAAGGTCTCTGAAGGCGAGAGTGATGCCAATCGTTCTGAAATTGTATCTGCCATTTTACTTTGTGTTTATTAAATTATGGTTTCAGCTTGCAAATATAGAGATAATTCAGCTTATCTCAAACAAATTTCCATCTAAATACATTTTTTTTTGTCATTTTTTCAGAATCTGCACGAAACTTAAAGCTATGCTAAAGATTTCATCAGTTCTTCAATCTTATTTTCAAGTTTAATCCGTTCTTCTGAATAAGTACGACACTGTTTCTGGACATAAAACAACAGAACTTGAGCTTTTTGCATACAATCTCGCTTTGTATTCATATTATCATCTTCAGTCATTATCTTAACCAACAATTCAATAAGGTCCCAGATACCTATTCTCGAAATTATCTCTTCAGGCTCGGCGTTGGCAAGCCATTCTGGTGATATTCCCAATATACCGTAACACTCATCCGTAAAATCCCTGACATCAGGATCCATCTTCTCTTTTTTTTCAATCAGCATTGCAAATTTCTTTGCAAGCTCCTCTATTTGAGCTAAAAGATAATCTTTCTTCAACATTGTTGCATAAAAATTTTATTGTACAAATCTATAAATAAAAATCCTTAGTAAAAACATTTATGATAATGAATCTGATTATATCCCAATAAAAAATTATATCTTCGTCCGATATTTATACGATTACATAAACTGAAAACTATGGACTGCATTGGGGTTTTCTGCTCTTCATATAACGAACTGGATAAAGTTTTTTTTGAAGAATCTGCCAAACTCGGCAAGTGGATAGGCATTACGGGGCGCACTTTGATATACGGTGGAACTAATTGTGGTATTATGGAACATATTGCAACTGAAGTCAAAAAGTATGGAGGCACAGTTACAGGCGTAATCCCATCCGACTTATGCAAATCTGAATTGGCAAGTAAAATGCCTGATAAGATAATAACAGTAGACTCTCTTGCTGAACGCAAAAAGGTTATGATAGATTTGTCTGATATACTTATTGCTTTGCCAGGAGGTTTCGGAACGCTTGATGAAGCATTCACCACAATAGCCTCAAACAGACTTGGATATCACGACAAAGAGTTGTTGTTATGTAATATTGGAGGCATTTTTGATGACATTTCAGCTCTTTTTGACAAACTGTACAAGCAGCGTTTTGCCCCTGATTCGTATCTTGATTATTATAAAGTATTCTCTTCTGTGGAGAACTGCATTGATTATTTGGAAAATAAATAAATTATTTACGATGGATCTCAAGAATGAAATTAACCGGATTCTTAGACATGAAGCTGACGCTATACTTAATATTCCGGCAGACAACAAATTTGAACGCGCAATAGAACTTATTGTTGAACGCATACACCACAAACACGGGAAGTTAGTTACAAGCGGTATGGGGAAAGCCGGACAGATAGCAATGAATATTGCCACAACGTTCTGCTCAACGGGGACCCCATCTATATTTCTACACCCAAGCGAAGCACAACATGGCGATCTGGGAGTAATACAGGAAAACGATCTCATGCTTGTAATTTCAAATTCCGGCAAAACACGTGAGATACTTGAATTACTAACGCTTGCCTCACACTTACACCACGATCTTAAGTTTATCGTAATAACCGGTGACAAGGAGAGTGAATTGGCAAAGAAAGCGGATGTAAGTCTATTTACAGGTGCGCCTGCCGAGGTATGCCCTCTGGGGTTGACCCCGACCACATCCACTACAATGATGACAGTTATAGGTGACATATTGGTAGTAGGTACTATGAAGGCAATTAATTTTGGAAAAGCACAATATGCCATGCGTCATCACGGTGGTTATCTCGGACAACTCTCACGTTTAGACGATAAGCCGGAATAACCGGCTTACAGATACAACTATTTTTAAGTAACCAATATAATTTGGTAGATATATGCAAAAAGTAATAGGGGTAGGCGAAACATTATTCGATATTGTATTTAAAGACAATAGACCCTCAGAGGGCGTTCCCGGTGGATCAATATTCAATGCAATGGTGTCTTTGGGAAGACTTAACGTACCGGCATATTTTATATCAGAAGTGGGCAATGATCATATAGGGAAAATGATAATCAAGTTCATGCAGGAGAACAATCTCCCAACTAAAAGCGTAGATATTTTTCCTGATGGTGAGACAGCAATATCACTGGCCTTTTTAGACAGTAATAGTGATGCACAATATTCATTCTACACAAAATATCCCAATACCAGACTCAGCGTAGTGTGGCCTAAAATTGATCCTGATGATATATTTATTATGGGGTCGTTTTATGCCATAGATCCTCTGATACGCGACAAAATAATAGAACTCCTTGATTACGCAAAAGAGCATAAAACAATTATCTATTATGACCCTAACTTCCGCAAATCACATTCAAGCAAAGCTATACAGATGATGCCATCACTTCTGGAGAATTTTGAATATGCAGATATTGTGCGCGGTTCAAAGGAAGACTTTCTCTATATGTTCGGAGAGATGTCTCCCGAAAAGATCTACCACAACAAAATAAGGTTATATTGTCCTATATTCATATATACCTCCGGAGCAGGGGGAGTAGACCTCTTCACCCCCGAGGGGCAAAGGCACTACAACGCAGAGAAGATAAGCCCAATAAGTACAATAGGAGCCGGAGACAATTTCAACGCCGGGGTTATTTACGGCATAATTTCTAACGGCATACTAAAAGAGGAACTTAAATCACTTACATTAAACGAATGGGATAAGATAATAACCTGTGGCATCTCTTTTGCTAAAGAGGTTTGCTGTTCTTATGACAATTATATCGGCAACGAGTACGCAAAAAAACATGCTTTAACCCAAAACGCCGATAATAACAATTCTGCAACACAATAAAGCCATTTTTAACACTTAATCATCACGTAATAAGTGCATTAAATTGTTGCTAATTTAATACCTTTGCCAAATATTTGACAAAGCTTTTTATGTGCCACAATTTATATATATCCTTCCTACTTATCATTGCAACCAGTTGCGTTACAAAAGCACCTGATTCATACGTAACATGCGATCTTACGAATAAGATGGAATATGTAATACGATGGGATATTTTTCCAACAATGAATGGAGTCGTAAAAATATATGCATCAACCAATCCATCTTCTTTCGACACGTCTAAAAACCCAGTTGCAGTAGCACCAATAAACAACAAATTTGCAAAATTTGCCAGTACAGATTCATTGTCACGTTTTTATTTCCTGATAGATTTCAACGGCAAATTTAGCAGGATTGTCGGGACGCGGGGCGCATGCATGAAAAGCGCCCGCATTTTCAGAGATTTAGGAGGATATAAAAGCAGTAGTAATAAAAGAGTAAAATGGGGGATGATATTCCGCTCAGGAATAATAGACACTATAAATAATTCCGACAAAGAGCGTTTCGCGAGGCTCGGGATAAAAACCATAATAGATTTCAGAACTGCAAAAGAGATAAAATACGATGCAAAAAATCTTGGGCTCAGAACAATTGTTCATCTCCCTGTTGAAATTTTTGATGACAGTAAACTAAAAAAACGAATTTTAAGTGGAGAATTCAGATGCGGAGATGCAAGAGTATTCATGCAAGATTTTTACATTTCACAGCTAAATAAACCAGGACAAGAAGTATTTGAATTAATGTTTGACATACTAACACGAGAGGAAAACTATCCGATTGTAATAGCTTCTAAATTCGGGAAAGGGTACTGCGATATTGCATCGGCACTGATACTCTCTGCAATTGGTGTATCAGAGGATTTTATACTCGAAGATTACACATGGGCGAATCAATATTTAGATTCCGCCCTCATTAAACAACGTACATGCAATCTCAATCCAAATGTTCGCGAAGGTGTCCTGACAATAATGCGAAACGATCGAAGGGATATACTTTGTACATTTGATATTATAAACCGCCGTTACGGATCGGTACAATCTTTTATTACAAACCAGTTAAACGTCACACAGGAACAAAACATTAAATTGCGCAACATACTCCTGAAAAATGAATAAATTACGATCCGCTAAAATATCTATAAAAAGATGCTAAGCGCCTTAACTACCGTAAAAAAGCACATCCTGAAATTAAAGATTATGGCAGGTTTAAGAAGTACGACATAAGCCTGAACGCTAAGGGTAATTGCACCATTTTATATTGCTTATTTAAATGTTTAAGAATTATATTGCAGGCTCTTTGAAACGTATTTTTTTTAGATTCCATAATATCACACAATATGCAAGCCTCTATTCTTCTTGTCGAAGACGATAGCCGTATGGCTGAACTCATACGCCGCGGATTAGAAGACAACGATTACGCAGTCACCGTTTCTTCTGATGGGGCAGAAGGTATATCAATTGCATTAAATCATCACTTTGATGTTATTATAACAGATATTATCCTCCCATCTGTCAATGGATTAGATCTCTGCAAACAGATAAAATCCACAAACGAAAACTACCCAATTATTATGCTTACTGCTCTTGGAGCCACTGATGACAAAGTAGATGGATTTGATGCCGGTGCCGATGACTACATGGTAAAACCATTTGAAATGCGTGAACTCACAGCCCGTATCCATGCTTTACTTAAACGCAGTTCAGCACATATAACAAATCCAATTCTGCATTTTGCAGACCTTGAGCTAAACTTGCAAACCAAAATTGTAAAACGGCATGAAACGGAGTTGAATCTCACACCAAAAGAGTTCAGTCTCTTAGCCTATATGATGTCTAACAGTGGTAGAGTTCTTTCAAAAAGCGAAATAGCAGAAAAAGTATGGGATACTAAATTTGACACCGGTACTAATTTCATAGATGTATATATCAGCTACTTACGGAGAAAAGTAGATAAAGGCTTTGATCGTAAGCTAATTTACACAAAAGCCGGTATGGGGTTTATCCTAAAATAACACCATGAAAATAAAAACAAGACTTTCGCTGCTTTTCTCTGCTATATTCGGAATTATACTATTAGCATTCATCATAGTTATATACCATGTTTACAGCAATAAATGCCACGACATCTATTTTGATCGGCTCCATATTAATGCAGCCCTTAAGGTTGATCTGATAGACGGCGAGATAATAGACCCCAATATATTGCATCTACTATACGAGAATGCGCCTGAGAACTATGTTCCACAAGTGGCAATTTACGATAAAGACAGAAAAACAGTTTATCACGACAAGCAAAACCTACTCTCCAAAAATGAAGTACAAAAAGTAATTAACCAAACCCTGACAAAAGGAGAGTGCCGATTATGGTATAACAACTATCAAATTTACAGCTTTCTGATTGAAGGCAGTAAAGGCGATTATGTCGTTACGGCAACAGGATATGATGAAAATGGATTCGATCAGTTGCAGACCTTAAAAATAGTACTCTGCATTGCTTACTTAATAATTATGTTATTCATTATTTTTGCTTTGCGTATATTTATAAGACAGGCGTTTTCTCCTATATCACTCATGGTTGATAAAGTAAAAAACATCACAAAATCGCAACAACTTGACATAAGGCTGGATGAAGGGAACCAAAAAGACGAACTATCGGAACTCGCCGTTACTTTCAATCAAATGCTTACAAAGATAGAGACATCTTTTGAAGCTCAGAAACAATTCTTTTACAACATATCACACGAACTTCGCACACCGTTAGCCGCCATAATAACCGAATTAGAGCTATCCAAATCAAAGGATATGAAAAGAGAAAATTACGAAGAATCAATAGACCTTGCCCTGCATGATGCCAAACGGTTGGCAAAACTATATACCGGACTTTTGGATATGGCCAAGACCAATTATAGGCGTTCTGAAATAGCCATGCACGAAGTGCGCCTTGACGAACTGCTATTAGAAGTATGCCGTAAAATTCAAAAATACAACTCCACATATACAGCCAATCTCTTTTTTGACAAAGAAGAGTGCGATGACGACCGCTTAGTATCCATTCTCGGCAACGAATATCTGTTAAGTGTCGCTTTTAGCAACATAATAGATAACGGATGCAAATATTCGCCCGACAAAATGTGTGAAGTGCATATATCCTATGAATCCTCACGGGTTATTATCCGCATCGTCGACCACGGAATAGGGATTAAAGAGGATGAACAATCATCAATTTTCACTCCATTTTTCCGTGGCAGCAACAAAGATTTCACCCAAGGCAATGGTATTGGATTATCACTATCACGTAAGATAATAGAAATTCACGATGGGAGTATAACTTTTGAATCTAAACCCGGACTAAGTATTTTCCATGTATCACTTCGGAATATCTTCCCTGAGTAGTGTTACATTCTAATGTTTTTCTAATATTTTTTTAATGAATCTCTAAGCACAACATGGCACAATCGGTATATATCTTTGTTGCAACAAAAACATATATAATAAGTCCAACGTTAAGTATTAACATTAAAAAAATCACAAAAATGAAAAAGAGTTTATTAAGCATTGCATTTATTGCAGCTCTGGTTTTAGGTACAGCTAATGTTTACGCACAGGCTCCTAAAAAAAATGAAGTAAAGAAAGAACAAACTGCAACTGTAAAGAAGGATGCAAAAGCAGAAAAGTGTGCAAAGACAAATTGCACACAGCAGAAAACGACAACACCTGCCTCTACTACGCCAGCCTCTAAAAGCACAAAGAAGTAGTTAATAGGTAACTGTTTAAACAGCAAAAGTAAAGCCAGATACGGAATCGTATCTGGCTTTACTCGTTACAAATAATATCACTAATCTTCATAATTACATCATTTTTAGCAAAAACGACATGGCAAAACTTACGTTAGCGATATAATTACCCAATTGTATTTCTGTTTAAAGGAGCAAATGTGATTAGCTTGATTATTTTACACCAAACATAAGTACATTGGATATAATCAAATATGAATAGACGAAATTAAAACAAACGGTTAAAAATAGGTGTAACAGCATATAAATACCGTAAAATATTTGTATTTTTGTAACATTATTTCCCGCACTTCGTAATCAAAAACAGACTGGCCATAAATAGCACAAATATTACACAATGAATTTTACTGATATTTTAAAACCTTTTTTTGCACGTAGAGAGAGAGAAATAGCCCTCTTCGGCAAGCATGGTGAAGATATACAGCGCAAGCAACTTAGTAAATTGTTATATACGGCGCGAAATACCGAAATAGGGAACAAATACTGTTTTGGAGAGATAAAAGATAACTACAATGCTTTTTCAGAGAGAGTTCCAGTAATAGACTACGAGGGTGTAAAACCTTATGTAGAGAGAATGCTTAATGGCGAACAAAACCTTATCTGGCCTACAAAAATAAAATGGTTTGCACAATCGTCAGGAACAACGAACGACAAAAGCAAATTCATTCCCGTTTCGGACGAAGCACGCAAATACTGTCATTACAAGGGTGGACAAGATTGTGTCTCGCTATACCTGAAGATGAACCCAAAAAGTAGTTTTTTTTCAGGGAAAGGACTTATCCTCGGTGGAAGCCACAGTATAAGCCAGCTTAAGGGACATTACCATTGTGGCGACCTGTCTGCGGTATTAATACAAAACATTCCGCCACTTATAAACATAATACGAACCCCAACTAAAAGGATAGCACTTATGTCGGAATGGGAATCAAAATTAGAGCAGATATGCCTGACGACAATTAACCAAAACGTAACAAACATCTCGGGAGTACCATCATGGTTCATGGTACTAATAAAGCAAATACTACAAAAGACCGGAAAAGAGAATCTTACTGAAATATGGCCAAACATTGAGGTGTTTTTTCATGGAGGCATAAGTTTTGACCCTTACCGCCAACAGTACCAAGAGTTAATCCCATCGGATAAGATGCACTACGTCGAGACTTATAACGCATCTGAAGGGTTCTTTGCCGTTCAAAATACACTCGAAGACAAATCAATGCTGCTACTGGCAGACCTCGGGGTATTTTTCGAATTCGTCCCTATTGAAGATGCCGGAAGTACATCTCCACGCGTTATCCCCTACTGGGATGCAGAAGTAGGACGGAATTATGCACTTGTTATAACCACAAATAGCGGGCTCTGGCGTTATATGATAGGCGACACAGTTAAAGTTGCGTCTGTAAACCCTTTAAAGATAACAATATCAGGACGTGTAAAGCACTTTATAAATGCTTTCGGTGAAGAGTTGATGGTTGACAATGCCGATAAAGGGCTTGCAAGAGCTTGCGCAGAAACAGGCGCAGTTATAAGTAATTACAGCGCAGCCCCAGTATATATGTCAGATAAAAGCCGAGGACGCCACCAATGGTTAATAGAGTTTGACAGAGTACCGGCATCGCTTGACGATTTCGCCTGTCGCTTAGATACTGCGCTTCAGAGTATTAATTCAGATTACGAAGCAAAACGTTATAAAGGAATAGCATTAGACCGCCTTGAAATAATTCCGGCACGCAAAGGCCTCTTTGACGAGTGGCTCAAACAAAAAGGGAAACTCGGTGGTCAGCATAAAATACCCCGACTTAGCAACAACAGACTCTACATTGAGGAGATGTTATTATTAAACAACTAAACAAACAGTCAAATAAAAAATCAGCATACTTTTATGGATAAGAAATTCAAACGCACACTTGTAACAACTGCACTACCTTATGCAAATGGACCTGTACACATAGGTCATTTGGCAGGGGTATATGTACCTGCCGATATATATACACGTTACCTCAGGCTGAAAGGTGAAGATGTAATAATGATCGGGGGATCAGACGAACATGGAGTGCCCATCACAATAAAAGCTAAAAAAGAGGGAATAACACCTCAGGATGTTGTTGACCGTTATCACAATATAATAAAAAAATCTTTTGCCGAATTCGGAATATCTTTCGATATATATTCCCGTACAACATCTGAAATTCATAAAAAAACAGCATCAGACTTCTTCCGTAAACTTTATGATAACGGAATATTTATAGAGAAGACCACCGCACAATACTACGATGAAGAAGCCGGACAATTTCTTGCCGACAGATACATTTTAGGTACATGTCCGCATTGTAAAAACGAACATGCTTACGGAGATCAATGTGAAGCCTGCGGAACATCACTAAACGCAACCGACCTTATCAACCCAAAATCCACGATAAGCGGAAGTATACCCGTTATGCGTGACACAAAGCACTGGTATCTTCCGTTGGATAAATACGAAAGTTTTCTACGTCAATGGATATTAGAAGAGCACAAGGAGTGGAAGACAAATGTATACGGACAGTGCAAATCATGGTTAGATATGGGCTTACAGCCACGTGCCGTAAGCCGCGATCTGGATTGGGGTGTACCGGTACCGGTAGATGGCGCAGACGGAAAAGTACTGTATGTGTGGTTTGACGCACCGATAGGTTATATTTCCAATACAAAAGAGTTACTTCCGGATAAATGGGAACTTTATTGGAAAGACAAAGAGACCAAAATGGTACACTTCATAGGAAAAGACAATATAGTTTTCCACTGCATAGTATTTCCGGCAATGCTTAAAGCCGAGGGGAGCTACATATTGCCTGAAAATGTTCCGGCAAACGAATTTTTGAACCTTGAAGGAGATAAAATATCAACTTCACGCAATTGGGCTGTATGGCTGCATGAATATCTTCAGGAATTTCCCGGTAAACAAGATGTGCTTCGCTACGTACTGACAGCAAACGCCCCTGAGACAAAAGATAACGACTTTACATGGCGCGATTTTCAGGCACGTAACAACAACGAACTCGTTGCAATATTGGGTAATTTCATAAACCGTTCGTTTGTACTGACACACAAATATTTTAACGGTAAAGTCCCATCATGCGGTACACTTACCGATTACGATAATAGCACGCTTGAAGATTTTCGTTCCGTTAAAACTGAAATGGAAAACTATATAGACAACTACCGTTTCAGAGATGCCCTCCGTGAGGCAATGAACCTTGCCCGTATCGGAAACAAATACCTTGCCGATACAGAACCATGGAAAGTTGCAAAAAGTGATATGGGACGCGTTGCCACAATACTTAACATCGCCTTACAAATATCGGCAAACCTTGCCATAGCATTTGAACCGTTCCTGCCGTTTACAGCTGCTAAACTGCGTGATATGCTTAACATGCCGGAGGCAGAATGGACGAAACTCGGTTCCGCATCTATTCTTAAGGATGGAGCCGAAATACATCAGCCCGAACTCCTTTTTGAGAAGATTGAAGACACTGTTGTAGAGGCTCAGATAAAGAAGTTACAGGATACGAAAGCAGCAAATGAGACGGAGTTACATAAAACTTCCCCAATACGTGAAAATATAGAGTTTGAAGATTTCACGAAACTCGATATACGTGTGGGGAAAATACTTGAATGCCAGAAAGTCCCTAAGACAGACAAACTTTTACAGTTTAAAATAGAGGACGGATTGGATACAAGAACTATTATCTCCGGCATTGCAAAATATTATACACCTGAAGCATTAGTCGGAAAGCAAGTCTGCTTCATTGCCAACCTTGCCCCACGTAAACTGAAAGGGATAGAGTCGCAAGGGATGATACTCTCCGCAGAAGATGCCGACGGAAGATTGGTTGTTATAACTCCAGCCGGAGATGTTACCCCGGGCAGCGAAGTGAAATAGTCACGGAAATATGCCTTCCACAGGATAAGGCAAAAGAGTAGAACACTATCTATAACCTGAATGAATATGTCCGATAACTTAAAAAATAAAACCGAAAAAGCTTTAATATGGAGCTTTGTTGATAAGTTCGGACAACAGATATTATATTTTATTTCGGGCGTTATACTCGCAAATCTGCTGATGCCTTCAGATTATGGTAAGGTGGGATTGTTGGCACTTTTCACAGCAATGTCCAATATCCTTATAGACAGCGGTTTTGGATCAGCGCTTATAAGGAAAAGAGAAGCAAGCGATGCAGACTATTCAACAATATTTTACTTTAATATTCTACTTTCAGTCCTATTTTACCTAATATTGTTTTTCTGCGCTCCACTGCTTGCCGAATTCTTCGGCATACCAGAGTTGACGTCAATTGCTCGGATACTTTTCATTGCTATAATTTTTCAAGCGTTCGGTATTATACAGCAGACGCGTATGTTCAAATACATACACTTTACTTACCTTGCACGGATAAACATATTTTCCCTTGCCATATCTTCAACAGTCGCAGTCTGCATGGCTCTTAATGGATTTGGTGTATGGGCATTAGTTATACAACCAGTAGGAATGGCTTTCATAAAAGCAGTTCTACTATGGTACTACGGCAATTGGAGACCAAAATTTATTTTTAGGATAGCTTCAATAAAAGAATTTTCAAGTTACAGTTCAAACCTGCTCGGAACCGGACTTTTAAATACTGTCTTCAATAACATATACCCCCTACTTATAGGAAAAGGTTTCTCAACCGCAGCAGTTGGATTTTACACACAAGCAAATAAATTTCAGGATATCCCCTCGGCACTTATCGGAAACATCTTCCGCAGCGTAGCATTCCCTGTGCTGTCATCAATAAATGACGATCGAGAGCGGCTTCTACGTGTTTTCGGCAAATATATACGAACCACGGCATTTTTCATATTTCCAATAATGGGGTTAATGATATTGGTAGCAAAACCATTTATATTAGCACTTATTACGGCAAAATGGGCAGAATCCATACCAATGTTACGCATTCTCTCCATAGCAGGAGCATTCTCTCCACTAATCATACTCTACTACGATATATTCAATACAATAGGACGGTCAGATGTAAATTTTAGGATGGAGATAATAAAAAAGCTACTTCTTATATCCGGAATCGTAATATGCCTATGCGCAGGATGGGGAATAATGTCTCTTATCTGGCTTTGGGTCATATACACACTCCTTTCGCTTACGGCAACATGTATTATATCAGATATTATGGTTGGGTATAAAATAAAGAATTTCATATCCGATATAATCCCCTATCTATTACTTACGCTCCTTGCCATGGCCTGTTCATCACTATGCTACTTAGTATTCTCAAACAATTGGCTACTACTTATATCCATTTTGTTGTTGTTTACGGCTATTTACATTGGAGTTGCCGCTATTCTTCGCCTCGAAGTCTGGCGGGAATGCTATTCTCTTTTAATCAGAAAGGCACAAAAACATGAATAAATACGCACCAATACTATTATTTGTTTACAACCGTCCCAAACATACAAAACGGTGCATAAATTCCTTATTAGCATCACCAATTTCTGCCGATAGTATCCTCTATATTTTTTCGGACGGTGCAAAAGGCGAAAAAGACTCTACGTCCGTAGCCGATGTCAGGGAATATATACACTCTATAAATGGCTTTAAGGAGGTTATCATTGACGAAAATTATCAAAACTTCGGATTAGCCAGCACAATTATATATGGAGTTACAAAAGTTGTAAATACATACGGTAAAGCAATAGTAGTTGAGGATGATCTGATATTGGCACCAGCCTTTCTCAGCTATATGAACGAGGCTTTAGAGATGTACAAAGATGTGGACGAAGTCGTCAACATAAACGGGCATGTTCTCTCCTCCCCGATAAGATTTAAGGAAAACTTTCTTGTATCATTCGCCGACAGTTGGGGATGGGCTACATGGAAACGCGGTTGGGATCTTTTTGAATCTGATGGCTCAAAACTCCTACAAGAAATAGAGGCAACAGGGAAAAGCAGCCGTTTTAATATGTGTTATCACTTTACACGGATGCTGCGGGAACAGATAAACGGCAAGAACAACTCATGGGCAATACGTTGGAACGCATCAATATTCACAAAAGGGAAACTTTCACTTAATGCCGGTATCCCCTTAGCTGTAAACACAGGCTTTGGCAAAGATGCCACACATTGTAATACACCAGATCTGTTTTCAGTTAATTTATATACCGGAGATATACATCCACAACTAATAACCCCTACCGTTGAAAACAAAGTGTCACGACATAAACTGAGTATCAATTATATGCTGAGGACATCCTACCTCAACAAGCTGCGTATTTGGTTATTAAATAAAATAAATGAGTGATAAAATGAGAATAGCTCTTGTAAATACAATGCAGTCGGGCGGAGGTGCAGCAATAGCAGCAATGCGACTCTTTGATGCGCTAAAAAAAACCGGAGCTGATGTTCAATTCATAACCGCCATAGGAAAAGGAGGTGACAATATTACTGTTTTATCAACAGGAGTTGTAGGGAAACTAATATATAAATTAAATTTTATAACAGAGCGACTTGTAATATGGATAAACAATCGCATGTCACGTCGCAACCTTTTTACCGTGTCAATTGCCAATACAGGCTTTGATATCACTCGCCTTAAAGCTGTACAGCAGGCAGATATTATACATCTACATTGGGTAAATCAGGGTCTCATGTCGGTAGCCGGTATAAAAAAACTTATTGCTCTTGGTAAACCTGTCGTCATTACGGCACATGATATGTGGTACTGCACTGCTATCTGCCACCACTCATTTGGATGCGAAAGGTTCATGTCAGAATGTAAAGAGTGCCGTTTTCTGGCCGCACCGTCAGATAACGACCTATCTGCACACGTATGGCGAGATAAGATCAATATGTATACAAACAATGTCTCATTCATTGCATTAGGCCATTGGATAAAAAGACAACTTGAGCGCAGTGCTCTGACACGTAACATTAACATGACGGTGATCCCTAATAGTATAGAAACATCACTTTTTCACCAAACGGATAAAACAGATGAGCGCAAAAAAAGAGGAATCAAGGATAATGCAAAAGTAATAATATTCGGTGCCGCAAAACTTAACGACCCGATAAAGGGGGCAGAGATACTTTTTGATGCCATTGCACAAAGCCGTTATGTCGGAGAGATAGTTTTAGTACTTTTCGGCAACATAAAAGATGATGAAAATTTTCTTAACAGAATTCCATGCAGATACATATACATCGGAACAATCGCCGACCAAGCGGAACAGGCAGGCTGGTATTCGTCCGCCGATATCGCCGCCGTACCGTCACACTATGAGACTTTACCTCAGGTTATGATAGAGGCTTTGGCGTGTGGCACTCCGGCAGTAGCATTTGATAGCTCAGGGCAAAAGGACATAATAGAACACAAACACAATGGGTATCTTGCCAAATATTCTGATATTAACGATTTTACGGCAGGTATTGACTGGATTTTTGAAAACGCCACAGAAGAGATGCGCAATTATGCAGCGAAAAATGCCAGAGAGCGTTTTTCGCCTGAACATATAGCCCGCGAACATATAAAACTATACGAAACCATACTTAAATATGGAAAAGATAAATAATACCCTGTTTTCGATAATAACCGTATGCTACAATGCTGAAGCAACCATTAAATCAACCCTTGAAAGCATAAAAGGAGAAAGTTTCAGAAACTTTGAATACATAATAGTGGACGGGGGATCAACAGACGCTACTCTTAAGATAATACGCAATAGTGGTGTTATCACAGACAAACTTATAAGCGAGTCTGACTCCGGCATATACGATGCTATGAATAAAGGGATAGCCAATGCAACGGGAGAGTACCTTATTTTTCTTAATGCCGGAGATACATTCTACCGTAACGACACACTCTATTCAATAGCAAATATTATAGGCAGCGAACGCCCCGATGTTATATATGGGGATACGGCAATAGTGGACATTAATGGTAATTTTAAATCTTTGCGTCGGCTAAGACCACCAAAAACTCTATCAGCAAGAAATTTTCGGCACGGAATGACTGTTTGCCATCAATCATTCATAGCAAAAAGGGAGATAGCCCCACTTTATTCCCTCTCCTACCACTTCTCCGCCGACTTTGATTGGTGTATACGCATACTTAAATCATCAACAAATTGTTTTAACACCAGACTTATCCTGATAAATTATCTTGATGAGGGAATAACCAGCAGAAATCGCAAGGCATCTCTTATTGAACGCTTCAGGATAATGTGTCGCCATTACGGTACGGAATCAACCGTTATATTTCATATATGGTTCTTAATCAGAGGAATCTTTAAGTAACTACTTCTCCATAAAAAATCGGCGTTCTTCATCACTAAGTTTTTCTATTGCATACCTCAGCATAGTACGCGGCATATTACGCCTATTCTTGGTTAAAAATGTTGTCAACAACTCCTTATTACGTTTCCCGACTTCACGCAACATCCATCCGATGGATTTTTGTATCAGATCCTCTTTTGTAGAGATCAACTTTTCTGCTATGGCAATGGTATGGGAGAAGTTCCCTTTTCGTATAAATGTAAGTGTAGATACTACCGCAACTCTCTGTCTCCATAACAAAGGGGTCTCTATAAACTCATACAAAAGCGAACAGTCTCGTCCCAATAGATGCTCTCCCACAATCTTTGGAGCTGAGAGATCAACCAAGTCCCAATTGTTTATATAATCCATATTCTCAATGTAAATATCAAATATTTTTTGTTTCTCTTCTAAAGAGATACCGTTTTCGTATTTATAAACAAGCATTAATAATGCCGCCATTCGGTACTCGTGGTACTTATTGTGTAAAAGGTCAGGAATATCATCAATAACGGTATCTTTAGCATGCTTTTTAACAAGTGCACGTATATGGGGAATAGTAATACCTAGAAAGTTATCTCCATATCCGTACTCTCCTTTGTCAGTCTTAAAGAAACGCCTTAACACTTCGGCTTTCTTTGAATCTGACAATAAACAGAGTTCATCTCTTATATCATCTTTCATTACTACCTATTTATGCAGTTGACGCAATATATATCTCCACCCTCAAAAAAGTTTATTATATTACGTGATACAATATAAGCCATCTCGTTACGCGCCTCTACCGTTTGCGTTCCCAAATGTGGATTAAGCACTACATTATCTAATGTTAATAATTCCTCGGAAGGGTAATCGCCGCTTTCAAAAACATCAAGGCCGGCACCCCATATACGATGCTCTTTAAGCGCAGCGACAAGGGCTTTTTCATCCACCAACAAGCCACGGGCTGTATTTATAAGTATTGCTGAAGGCTTCATTATTGACAGCTCACGCTCCCCTATTATATGACGCGTTGCAGATGTAAAAGGTGCGTTTAAGGAGATTACATCCGATGTTGTCAAAAGTTCATCCAGAGCCATATACCTAGCTCCGTATATCTGCTCCGTTTCTTGCTGAAGTCTATTGCGATTATTATAAACTATCTTCATTCCAGCCGCAACAGCACGGCGCGCCAGTGCCTGACCTATACGTCCCATCCCTATTATTCCGAGCGTTTTTCCAAACAATGAATGCCCAAGGTTCTGCAGTAACCCAACATGCACACTATCGGGAATACGCAATCGTCTATCCATCTCCGATATTCGACGTGAAACGGCAAGTAGCAACCCCATCGCCTGATCGGCAGTAGGCTCGGTTACAGGGGTAGGCGTATTTGTAACCTGTATATTGTGTCGCGTAGCACAATCGACATCAATATTATCGAATCCAACTGCATAATTAGAGATTATCTTCAACCTTTTTCCTGCCGCTATAAGCCTTGAATCGACAGGGAAATTAAACATAGGTTGCAAAACATCGTAACCGGCAATAACAGACAACACCTCTTCATAAGTGAATGACTCCCTCCCTTTTGGTGGGAAAGTTACATCAAATTTCTCCACAAGTTCCTCATATCCTAAACGGAACATATTGTAAGTAACCAAAACTCGTTTTTTCATAAATACTGTAACATCATAATTTAACCACGACGCGAAGATACAAAATCTTACCGTTAAAGAGAGGTTGCATAATATATTATAACTCAATATCACCTTAAATTTTCTTACCTTTGCAAACAATAAATAAAGGCGAAGAGGGATGACAAAACCACCGAGAACAGTTGCTTTTAATCCATTGTCGTTTCCGATATACGTAATGGCAAAACCAACGGGGGCACTATGCAATCTCGATTGTCAATACTGCTATTACCTTGAAAAAAACGGACTCTACAAAGGATCTTCACAGAAGATGAGCGATGAAATTCTGGAACTCTTTATTGCCAATTACATAGAGTGCCAACCGACAGATGAGGTCTATTTTACATGGCACGGCGGAGAGTCTCTACTGCGCGGAATAGAGTTCTTCCGCAAAGCTATTAAATATGAAGCACAATATGCCCGCGGACGCAAAATATTTAACTCAATACAGACAAACGGTATTCTACTTAACGATGAATGGTGCAGATTCTTTAAGGATAACGATTTTTTAGTGGGCATATCTTTAGACGGAACAGAACATATTCACAACAGATATAGGTTGGATAAGAGCGGGCACGGAACATTCGTCCGCGTAATGAGAGGAGTGGAGCTTCTGCAAAGACATAATGTAGAGTTCAATACACTATCTGTAATAACCGACTATGGTGCAAAATTTCCTCTTGAAATATACCGTTTTTTCAAAGAGATAGGAAGCCGGTATATGCAATTCACCCCTATTGTAGAACGGTGGGGAGACCGAGATGATGGATTGGAGTTGCTTCCGCCAGGAGATGGATACAAAAACATTGAAATGCCTCCATGGTGCGTCGATCCTAATGAATACGGAGATTTTTATTGCCGAATATTTGACGAATGGGTTAGAAATGATGTAGGTGATTACTATGTGCAGCTTTTTGATGCTACGCTCGCAGGAACAGTAGGCGAACAACCTGGAGTCTGCATATATGCAAAGAGTTGCGGACATGCTTCGGCAATTGAGTATAACGGGGATGTTTATAGTTGTGACCATTTTGTCTTTCCTGAATACAAACTTGGAAACATTCGTACAAATGGGCTTGTTGAGATGATGCTCTCGGAGGAACAGATGAAATTCGGACGTGATAAACGCGACAAACTACCGCGCCAATGCTTTGATTGTAAGTTTCTGAATCTCTGCAACGGTGAGTGCCCTAAAAACAGAATATCCAGAACTGCCGAGGGTGAAACTGGATTAAATTATCTATGCGCTGGACTTAAAAAGTATTTTGCCCACTCTCAACCTTACATGAAATTTATGGCTAATGAGCTTGCAAACGGACGTCCTCCTGCAAATGTGATGGAATATGCAAAAAATTGTAACATAATAACATGAACGCTTTTGAAATAATACTTCTTGCAATAGGATTGTCGATGGATACATTTGCTGTATCACTATCTGCCGGATTAGCTTTAAAGCCGTTCCGGCTTCTGTATATATTCAGGATAGCCGTATGGCTTGCTCTATTTCAAGGAATAATGCCTGTTATAGGATGGTTTTTAGGGCGTGAATTCATATTCTATATTGAAAACTGCGACCACTGGATTGCATTTACCCTTCTACTTTTCCTTGGGATTAAAATGATTTACGAAGCTCTATTTTCTAAAGACAATAATAAGTCTTTCGCTCCAACACAGTTTATCACTCTTGCTCAGTTAGGGATCGCGACAAGCATTGATGCTTTAGCCGTAGGGGTATCGTTCGCCTTTTTGCGCATAAATATGTGGCAGGCAATAACAATAATAACACTTGTTACTTTCCTGATTTCAGTTGCCGGGTGTTATATAGGGAAGATTTTCGGCACAAAATGGAATAAGTGCTCTTCTTTGGCAGGAGGCGTTATTCTAATTGCAATTGGTATCAAAATATTAATAGAACACACCTGCTGCTAAAAAAGTGGCTTTGCAATTTCGTAAGCCATATAGAGTATCAATACTCCTACAATCCCATAAAATATACGAGCGCCCTTATAGCCGAAAAGTTTTATAAAGAACTTTCCGTTTTCACATGTAAAAAACCACTTTACATTTAAAACTGATGCAACTAAGGCAAAAATACCCAGAAAAACAAATAATATAACTGCTATGATATTAGCCATATATGCAAGTTTTTTATAATATGAGATTCAGTTTAAATTTTATAATAGGTTGCAATGTTGCCAAATAAAACAAACGCCTATTTATATGAATTTATTTCTGCGTGGCACAGATAACTAAACGCGAACCGTCTGCCTGCTCGGTTATAGTAACTCCGACTGTTTCTGCCGGAAGCAGTTCTGCTATCTTCTCCGGCCACTCCATAAGACAGAGGGCTCCGCTATAAAAATAATCTTCATAGCCGAGATCATACACCTCCTGAAGTTTGTTTATACGATAAAAATCGAAATGGCATATAAGTTCTCCTGTTGTATCTGAACGGTATTCGTTCACAATTGCAAACGTAGGACTATTAACCCCTTCGGTAACACCAAGCTCCTCACAGATAGCTTTTATAAACGTTGTCTTACCCGCTCCCATCTTACCATAAAAGGCAAACAAGGTATCTTCTCCAATGTTTTTTACAAATATTTTTGCGGCCTCTTTTATGCCGTCTAACGATTTAATCTCTATCGTACAATCCATATTTATTGTTTTTTAGTCAATGTCACAAGCGGTATCATCATCTCTTCCATAGAGATCCCTCCATGCTGAAATGTATCTTTATAATAGCCTGCGTAATAGTTATAATTATTAGGGTATGCAAAAAAGTCTTTATTAGTGGCAAATATATATGTTGAACTCACGTTTGGAGATGGCAATCCAAATTTCGCCGGATTTTTTATCTCATAAACCTGTTTGTTGTTATAGCTGAGGTTTTTACCAACTTTATAACGTAAATTTGTATTTGTATTGCGGTCTCCAACTACTTTTATTGGATTATCAACATGAATTGTCCCATGGTCTGTTGTTAGTATTATTTTGTATCCCTTATCAGCCATCCCCTTAAAAAGTTCCAACGTAGGTGAATGTCTAAACCATGATTCAGTCAGAGAACGGTAAGCAGCACTTGTGGATGCGAGTTCTCTTATCATCTTTGATTCAGTTCTGGCATGCGACAGCATATCTATAAAATTAAGCACACACACATTCAATTGATTCCCTGCCACATTTGGAATATTCTGTATTACCCTCTCTGCAAAAGAAGATTCGTTTATCTTAGCATAAGAGAATGTATAATGTTTGCGGTAACGATCAATCTGTGTCTGTATCAGTGGCGACTCATTAAGGTTTTTACCCTCCTCTTCATCTTCGTCAACCCAAAGTTCAGGAAACATTTTGGCTATCATGTCAGGCATAAGACCTGAGAAGATGGCATTACGCGCATATTGCGTTGCCGTTGGCAATATACTGCAATATATCTCCTCTTCTGATGTAAAATACTCTGAAAGCATCGGTTTTATCATTCGCCATTGGTCAAGTCGGAAATTATCGACAACAACTAAAAATATCTTCTCCCCGTTATCAAGAAGAGGAAAAACCTTTGTTTTAAACAGTTCAGGACTAAGAAGCGGATGTTCACTTCCGGTAACCCATCCTTCGTAATTCTTGCGTACAAACTTAGTAAATGCTGCATTTGCCTCGCTCTTCTGCATCCCCAGCATATCACCTAACCCACTGCCGGACTGCTCAAGCTCAAGTTCCCAATAAACCAGTTTGCTGTAAACATCGCACCAATCGCTCCACGAATATGAGTCGTTTATCTGCGATGTTATGCCACTGAACTGCTGTTGGTAATCAAGTGTAGCTTTCTCCTGTATTATCTCTCTACGGTTAAGGTTCTTTTTTATCGAAAGCAGTATCTGATTAGGATTAACCGGCTTTATAAGGTAGTCGGATATTTTACTGCCTATCGCTTGCGTCATTATATTCTCTTCTTCGCTTTTGGTAATCATTACAACGGGAATATCCTGATTTGATGCTTTAATCTGTCCTAATGTCTCTATTCCGCTTAAACCGGGCATGTTTTCATCTAATATTATGAGGTCAAACTGCTCTTTTTCACAAAGTTCTATCGCATCACGACCGTTAGTGACGGTAACAACTTCATATCCTTTCTGTTCAAGAAAATATATATGTGGCTTAAGAAGATCTATCTCATCGTCCGCCCAAAGAATCGATACTTTTCTCATAAGGTTATATTTATATCAGATGCCGGTAAATGTTTATTACTCTGTATGATTACTGTTTTTCTTGCTCTGTCGTTCCACCCCCAAAATTATGCTCCCAAAAATCGAAATATTCTTGTAATGTGTGCCCCTGAAGCAGGAGGGTATAATTATCCTGACTTATCATTACGGTACGTACTCCTTCCGGAAGATTCATTCCTCGTTCACCCTCTATCTTTCTACGATACAACGTAAGTTCCTTGAGATTGTTGAATCCTTTTACAACTAACATTCCTACGCCCTCAAAGGTAGTGATTTCAAGATCAAAATCCTTTATAAAAAAGTTAGTAAAATTATACTTGGCAGCAAGGAACAATATTTGATTGGAATCTACACTATCGGTAGAAAATACCATTAACATTACGTAAGGCACATCTTTGTCCCATACAAACGGGAGCAACTCTTTCTGCTCTTCTCCTTCTGCCGTACCGTCTTCAGCCGTTGCGCCAAAACGCGTTGTCCATATATCGTGCTTGCCCATGCCTGAAATCACTTTTCTACCTTGGGCAACACCTTTCAGCATACCGGTTGCTAAAGGCGAGACATCCTCTTGGGGATAACGCTCAAGCAAAATATGTAACGCCGTCTTGAAATTATCTATATCACCCTCGTTCACGTACGCCAACGCATTTACCAACATAATTTTAGGCATATATTTTGAAAGCGGATATTTATCGCTGAATGATTTAAAACGCGCGTGTACATCACTGTTATTTCCACCTAAGAAACTCTCGTAAGCGGCACGGTACAAAGAATCCTGCTCCAACTCCATTTTACGCATATTTTCGAGATAATTAGGATCTGCCATAGCCAAGGCATAGCGACTTTCGGGAAAGAGCGTAAGTATCTTCTGTCTATAAACCTCTGCTCCTGCCCTGTCACCCTGCATCATATACATAAGATATATATTATAATAGCTTTCGAGACGGTACTGGTTTTCGGGGAAACTGCGGTCGAGGCGATCAAAACAACCCATTGCCGCATCAAAATCCTCAAGATCGTTCTTTAAAATAACCCCCATATTAAAGAGTCCGTCCATTATCAGCTCATTAGACAAGGAAATCTCCTCTTCGCTACGCGGAAGTTGTTGCAGATAATAACGCGGGTCTTTTGTGTCGGTTACCGGGGCACCTATTGTATCCTTGACACCCTCTGAAGCCTGGCTCAAAGAGTCTTCTAAGAGTGCCTTTTCATCGTCTGCGGCGTAGTTATATTCATTGAAATCAGACATCGAGAAAGCGGCTTTATCACGTCGTCTCCAGTTGTCCTCCAATTTTCTTTTCCCCCACCGTCGCTGGAAGTCAGCCTTGCCCGTTGCCACAGCATTACGGTTGTAAAAGTACCAACTTGTACTGCCTCCACCCATAGGCTTTGCTGCTTCAGTAGGTTTTTTTATCGCATCGCCAAATCCACTTCCAAAATTAGATGACATAGATTCCTGACGTTCAAGATATTCTGCTCTATCTTTTTCTTCCTGCAACAGACGCTCAGTCTCTTTTACCTCCTCTATCTTCTTGTTTATAAGTTTCATCACCTCCTCTTCCGGTAATGAAGCCACGTGCTGAAGGCTATCCTGAAGCTCTACATTTTGTGCGTATATACTTAACCCGTCAAGCACGGCTGAGCGCTTAACGAGGATATCGTAATCTGGATATGAACTATCTAAAAGAGGAATCCCTTCAGCATAACATGGCTGCGCTTTGGCATATTTACGCTGCGCAAAGTAGAGATTGCCGAGGGTTATCTGGTTTATAGCTTTATCTATGCCATCGCGCGTACTCTTTTCATTGGCCTTCAAATAACATTCAAGGGCTTTAACTGTATCATTGTGCATAATGTAGATATTACCCATCGCATAATATATCTGATCGAGATACTCTGCATTACGTGCAGATTTTGTCATCTTGTTAAGACTCTTTAGGGCTTTATTGATGTCACCACCCGTCATAACTTCGGTCTGTTTTATACGCGCGTTGAACTCGGTTCTGTAAGGAGGACTCATCTTTAAAATATGACCGTAAGTAACATACGCAGACTGTTTATCACCTGTAAGAGCATAAAGCTGGGCAAGGGTAAAAGTCTGTCGCAATTTCTGATGTTTGTTCTTCTGGGAGGCTATGGAGTTTTTAAGGTAAGGAATTGCATCTTTATAACTCCCTTTACGGATATTATAGTCGGCGTATGCCATAGAGAGATCTCCTCTGAGGGTTGGGGGTATGGAATCTAATCCAAGTTTATGCATAACTTCCTCTGTTTCGTAAAACCACCCCATTTCAATATAACAACGCATCAACCAAATGCGCGCCTCTTTTACAAAATCTTCTTTCCATTTAAAGTGACGTGCTATATAGGCAAACGTAGCTGAAGCTTCGAGAAATTCGCCTTTGAAAAACTGCGCTTTACCCATCAGAATCCATGCATTATGAATGTATGGATTAAACTCTTCTCGATTCACAAAGGCTTTATATTTGGGATCGCCCATCTTTTTAGGATTACGCTGTGGCTTCTTTTTTATAGAGTGAAGTTGTATCGCCTTTTTACTCTTTTCGATAGCTCTTGTAAAATCGCCGCCGGGCTTTGTCTCCTTTTCGTTTCCATATGCACTTACCGGGTGCAAATGTACGATACGCGTAAAATCGTCCTGATAATCGTTCTGCATAGAACCAAGTGATTCCTTAAAACTTTCATTTCCATTAAAATAGACATTAAAACGCGCTGTCATTCCCTGATAGAAACGGCTCATTTTGGTATTCTTCTTCGTAGAACATGCACTTACCGTAACTACGGAGATAAGCAGAATTATTATATGTTTTACAGTTATTCTCAAATGGTCAGGATTATAGCAATAATTATCTCATACGATTTTAATCTTTCCAAATATGGGGTATATATTTTATGACACGGCTTAGTCATATATACGCAATAGAAGGGTTCTTTATTGTATGACCTTCTTTATACCACGTGCTATTATATACATCAGTGCCAAAACAAAAACGATACATGCACTTGCCGGTATATTTATGAAGGCAGATATAAAAAGCCCGCACAATCCACACAAAACAGCAAACAGCATCGAAAGCAGCATTATATTATTATAACGCCTGCTGAAAATTTCAGCTGTCATCTGTGGCAACGAGAGAAAAGAAAGCAGCAGCATTATACCTATAAGTTTTATAGAGAGTACGATGCAAAGTGATATTATCAAAATTATGGAATATTCCACAATATGCACATTAACACCTCTGGTAAGGGCAAAATCGCGATCGAAAGCTGTGATTACAACAGTTCGGTTAAATACAGCGTACAATATAGCTGTAAATACTGTAAATATAGCAAATACTATAAGGTCTCCGCTCGTTACGGTAAGGATATTGCCAAAAAGAAAACCTGAAAGCCCTGGAGAATATCCGGGTGTAAGGAATATAAATATTATGCCAAGTGCCATTCCGAGCGACCAAAATACGGCAATTGCAGAATCCTCTCTTACTCCTCCGCGCCTTGATGCCCACTCTACTCCTATTGCCGACATCAAGGCAAAGATAAGTGCTGTCAACGAAGGTGGAACTCCCATATAAAGACCTATCCCTAGTCCTCCGAAAGAGGCATGCGTAATACCACCCGTTATGAAAAGCATCCGACGTGCTACAACATAGGTTCCAATTATGCCGGCAGCAATCCCTATTAGAATAACTGCTATTATAGCATTTCTGAAAAAAGCATATTGTAAAATATCCATATATTCTTAAGAGCCAGTTTGCATTTTGCGGATACGTTTCTCTCCTATAACCAAAAGTACTTCATCCCTAACCGAATCTGGAAGTTCTATACCTCGCAGTCCAAGGCTTCTTACCCAACCGGCAACATCTTCGCTCCTTAGTGTGTAAAAAACCTCTTCGAACCGATCTATTGCTTCAGAGTCATAATCCGATACTTGTATATTTTTATAATCGTCAAGCTCGTAATCATCATAGTATTCTATGTCACTACTAACAGCAGAAAGAAGAGAATCGCGTTCACAAACTTCATGCCTGCCACAGCAAGCGTCCTGAACAGGCATTTTATCCTCTTCGGCAGTAATACCACGCTTACTGCGTTTTAAGAGATACCCGGATAAAGCGGCAAAACATCCTAATAACACTATTGCGGCTATTAAAATCCACATAAGCTACTGCTTTTCAATGATAAAACCTACTTGTGAGAGATCCTTCCAAAACTGCGGATACGACTTTGAAACGACTTCTGCATCGCAGATCCTTATCTCAGGCACAACAAATGAGGCCATTGAGAACGCCATTGCCATACGGTGATCATCGTAAGTCGATATCTGTGGTTTCCTGCAGACATCTCCACGGTATCCGTCCCACGAGAGAACACCATCAACAGAATCGTCAAGTATATATCCGAGCTTCTTCATTTCGCAAACCAAGGCTGCAATCCTGTCTGTCTCCTTTATTTTAAGTGATTGTAAACCACTCAACCTGAATCTGAATCCTTTAAGTGCCGCAACAACGACCATTGTTTGAGCCAAATCGGGTGTGTCCGTCAGATCAGCTTCATATAACCCACAAGCAGCATTACATTTTCTAAGACGTATATAACCGTCATTATACTCCGTGGCTACGCCAAGTGGAGCAAAAAGGGAGGCAACATTTGAATCACCTTGTAAACTATCACAATCTAATCCATCCAATATTATATCAGCAGCATCTGCAAGTGCCACAAAACCATACCAGTAAGATGCGGCAGACCAATCGGCCTCAATCGTATAGGGGATATGGTTGTATTTCATTGCCGGGACCGTTATAATATTATCGCCAACAACAGCCTCTACGCCATATCGCTTCATTAGTGACAATGTCATATTTATATACGGTCGTGAGATTATTTTTCCGGTAAGCGTAAGTTTTACACCTTGATTGGTATATGGAGCTATCATTAGTAAGGCCGAAATATATTGCGAACTTATACTGCCACTAACATCTATCTCTCCGCCACGCAAATGTCCTCCGTCTATCTCAAGAGGGAGAAACCCTTCGTGTTCTGAGTAGCGTATGTTTGCTCCGAGGCTCCGCAATGAGTCCACTAATACACCTATCGGGCGTTGTTTCATCCTCTCAGAGCCGGTCAATGTATGGCGCCCATCAAGTAGGGTAAGCAAAGCTGCTACAAAACGTGTTGCTGTACCGGCACTCCCTGTGTCCAGATAGGTATTATGCGAAGTTGTAGCTTCAAGCATAATACGCGTATCATCACAAACGGCAATATTCTGAACTGGGATATTATTATTACACAATCTGTTAATCAACAGCACCCTGTTACTTATGCTTTTAGAGAATGGAAGGGTTATCTCCGCTTCAATAGCAGATGGAGCCGTAAGTTTTATATCCATTTTTATTCTACTGTTCCTTTACACTCTGTCCAATCTCCTTTATACCACCTGTTTGTGGATAAAGGACAAGATATGTTGGGGCTTTTTTATCTGTAAACAAAGTCTGATTTAAACCGAATTTAACACCAAACTGTGTAAGACTCAATTTTGAAGTGGAGAGATCGCGACCATCATACTTGACGGTAACCACAGCCTCGCCGGGAATGTTATACATTACAGCATTTTTAGATACCGATATGGGATTCCCTTTAGAATCTAAAGGATCTTCACCATACACAATATTACTTATTGATATATAAATTGGAGCACCGCTAAGGTTTTCTTTATCTACAATTCCGTCCTTCTCCGAGATACGAGCAATAACAACATTATCACTCGCAATCTCCGGTAACCATGTTACGTGCGAGATATCTCGGCGGGTCTGCAATGTTCCGATAAACATCGCTGTCAAGCGTTTCTCCTGTTCTTCAATCTGCTTAAGCATTATCTTTAGAGCTTCTCCATCAGGTTTCTGATCAGAATCTCCGGTAATAAGGTCGGTACGACTCTCACGCAAACGGTATATCTGTTTTGCTGCCAACTCCGCCATCCTGACATTTGAACCAGATTGCAACATCTCTTCCGTTAGGGCAAGCGCATAACTGTTATCCTCAAGCGGTGATATCGTTTTATCTGAAGATACCGATTTTACAGCAACAGCATCTGTTGCCGGTACAGCATTGACTGATAGGAGAACACCCTCTTTATCAAGATATACATACGGAGAAGCGCCTCCTTTTAACTGCACGTTATAGTATGTCTCCGTATCGGTTATTCCTCGCGCCTTAACAGTTGCGCTGACAAGTGCCCAGCTATCTTTATCCCTAGTTACAGTTGCAGGTATTCCGAGATATTTCTGTGAATAATTTGCATACGGTCCGGCTTTAGCAATAGTCTGCTCGGTTACAATCTCTACATCAACAACGGTTTTAGGCAACAGATAAGAGACTGAATACTCATTATATTTACCTGCAATAACTTTAGTCTCATTCTGAGCTATCGCACCAAAAGATATAGCGGAAAATGCAACCGCAACAAACAATGCTTTAATATTCTGAAAATAGATTTTCATACTTAATTTAAATATTATATGTATGTAACTTCTTAAAAGCTCCATCAAGGTAACTTATTATATCGGTTGCCGTCATACTCTCTTCTGAGAGGCTTGCTGCTGCCATATCGCCAGCCAGACCATGCAGGAAAACACCTAATACTGCGGAAACTGACGGCGAATATTTCTGTGCCATCAACGATGATATTACTCCCGTAAGCACATCTCCACTGCCGGCAGTAGCCATCCCCGGATTACCTGTACTATTGAAGAAAACCTCTTTGGTGGGAGTTATAATAGCCGTGTTAGCCCCTTTAAGGACAATGGTTATATTGTATTTTGCAGCTACTTCCATCCCCTTAAGCATCCTTTCGTAGAATGTTTTGCTATGACCGAAAAGGCGATCGAATTCGCGAAAATGTGGCGTAATTACAGAGTATTTGGGTAGTTTTGAAATCAGCGACATATTATCCGCCATTATATTCAGTGCATCTGCATCTACAACCATCGGTACAGATGCTTTGTTGATAAGATATGAAATAGCCTCGATGGTATCTTTATGGCGACCTAATCCCGGACCTACCGCAACAACAGTATGTGCTCGCGTAAGAGAAAAGTTCGTCACACGGTTTACATTGGTATCAGATATAAACATAGCCTCAGGAACGGCTGTCTGAAGCACCTCTTCTCCACATCCTGCCGAATGTACCGTCACCAAACCTGCTCCACTGCGCAACGCAGCTCTAGCCGACATCTGCGCGGCACCCATCATACCTGAACTTCCGGCTACGAGCAGCAGATGTCCGAAATCATGTTTCTCCGCAAAACGGTTACGCTTAACAAGCAGCCGCGCCGCATCCTCAGCCTCAACATAATAATACGGTGTCTCCTTTTTATCAATTGCTTCCTGCGATATCCCTATATCGGCAATACGCCATTCTCCGACATATTGCGCATTTTCCATAAACATAAAAGAGAGTTTAGGATATTGAAAAGAGACGGTAATATTTGCTTTTATTATAGAGTGCGGATTATTTTCGCGATTATCCTCTCCAAACAATCCTGACGGGATATCTATCGAAAGAACTATGGCGCCCGATTCGTTTATATACTGTACTAAAGAGACATACCCTCCACTTAACGTACGGTTAAGACCAACACCGAAAATACCGTCAACAACCAACATTCCGGGAGCAATATCCGGAGGAATAAACGTCTGAACTATCTCCTCAACATCTACACCCATATCCTGAAGACGTTTCAGGTTCTTTTCACAGCATGATGAAAGGGAACGGGTAGGATTGAACAGATACACCAATACGGAATACCCCTCATCAATAAGCATACGTGCAACTGCGAGTGCATCACCCCCATTATTTCCTTGTCCGGCAAAAACTACAATAGGAGTATTACGTCGCCAACGCGAAATAATCTCATACGTTACAGACGTAGCAGCACGCTCCATTAGGTCAAGAAAACTGACGGATTCCTTTACGACTGTATATTCGTCAAATTCTCGGTTATCTTTAGTGTTGAAGATCTTCATTTTACAAATACAGTAACAATATATCTTTATGGGTGTAAAGATAAAAAAAAAATCATTGCGGATGAAAAATAATTTAAGGCAAAATAAATTTGGCAATATCTGGCAGTTGCAGTATCTTCGCACCACAAAAGAGGCCAGTAAAATGGACAGCATAAAGATAAACGGCAAAAGTTTCAAAACCTATATAAAAAGCGATGAAATACAGAGTGCCGTAAAGAGAATTGCAGCACAAATAGACAAAGATCTTAAAGGAGAGAATCCACTGATAATATGTGTTTTAAATGGTGCGATGATATTTACAGCTGACCTTATCCGAAACCTCACGATAGAGTGTGAAATGACATCGATGCGGATAAAATCCTATAACGGGATTAAGTCACAGGGAGAGGTGAAATCAATCTGTGGATTAACCGAAGGGGAGATTACCGGACGATCACTGCTTATAGTTGAAGACATTGTAGACACCGGATTGTCGATGTACCATATCACAAAAGAGTTGAAAAAACTAAATCCTCGCAAAATAAGAGTCGCCGCACTACTATCCAAACCAGATGCAAGAAAATACGAAACACAGATAGATTACGCCGCTTTTACAATTCCAAACGACTTCATTGTCGGATATGGGTTAGATTACAACGAAAGCGGACGTTATTTGAACGATATCTACGTAATTGACGAACAATAAAAAGAGTTTTGTAATTAGTATTAATATGTTGAATATTGTAATTTTCGGCGCTCCGGGTTCAGGAAAAGGGACCCAAAGTGAACGCATGATAGAGAAATACGGACTCGCCCACATATCCACAGGCGATGTGCTCCGTGCAGAGATAAAGAGCGGTAGTGAACTCGGCAAGACAGCCAAAGAATACATATCAAAAGGGCTTCTGCTACCAGACAATTTAATAGTAGACATACTTGCCGACATACTTGACAAACAGAAAAAAAGCAAAGGGGTTATATTTGACGGATTTCCAAGAACAATACCACAAGCAGAAGCATTAAAAGAAATGCTATCGGAGCGAGGTATGGATATATCCATTGTATTGGGATTAGAGGTAGAAGAAGAAGAACTAATTTCTCGTCTTCTAAATCGCGGAAAGATATCCGGTAGAAGCGACGACAACATGGAGACTATCAAGAATCGACTTGACGTATACCACAATCAGACTAATCCTTTAAAAGATTACTATATAAAAGAGGGAAAATATTCCAAAATAAAAGGGGCTGGAAACATCGACGAAATATTCGGACAGATAAAAAAGGCCATAGCAATACTCGAATAACAACTATTTATGCCGGACTCAAATTTTGTAGATTATGTAAAGATTTATTGCCGTTCAGGACACGGAGGTAGCGGATCAACACACTTGCGCCGCGAGAAATATATTCCAAAAGGAGGTCCGGACGGAGGAGACGGAGGACGCGGAGGTCATGTGATATTGCGCGCCAACCGCAACTACTGGACATTGCTACACCTCAAATACTCCCGCCATGTATTTGCCGGGAATGGTGAATGCGGCAGTAAAAGCCGAAGTTTCGGCAAAGACGGTCAGGACAAAACAATAGAGGTACCGTGCGGGACAGTTGTTTATGATGCAGAAACCGGAGAGTATCTTTGCGAAGTTACAAACAACGGAGACGAACTTATCCTACTGAAGGGTGGGCGTGGAGGATTAGGAAACTGGAATTTTAAAACAGCCACCAATCAGACTCCTCGTTTTGCACAACCGGGCGAAGATGCTATTGAACGAACCATTATACTTGAACTTAAACTGCTTGCCGATGTAGGTCTTGTAGGATTTCCCAACGCAGGCAAATCCACCCTACTAAGTGCAGTTTCAGCCGCCAAACCAAAAATAGCAGATTATCCATTTACCACACTCGAACCAAATCTCGGCATAGTCTCATGCGATGGAAGTCGCACATTTGTGATGGCCGATATACCCGGAATTATTGAAGGGGCAGGTGAAGGAAAAGGGTTAGGGCTTAGATTCCTGCGTCACATAGAACGTAACTCCGTACTTTTGTTTATGATCCCTGCTGATAGCGACAACATAAAAAAAAGTTACGAGATACTACTGAAAGAGTTAGAGACGTTTAATCCCGAACTTTTGGATAAAGCAAGGGTTATGGCAATAACCAAATGCGATATTCTCGACGAAGAACTTACAGCGGCTGTAAAAAAAGAACTTCCTGAAGGAGTTGCAACAATAATGATATCATCAGTAACAGGAAAAAACATTCCAGAACTAAAAGAGATTCTCTGGAAAGTACTGAACAGTGATGAAAACCGCATAACCTCAATTACCCATCGTAACCTTGAGGTAAGTCAATGTCAGAGTGAAGAAGACGAACTTATTTTAGATGACGAGGTAACAGAAGACGAATACAATGAACAATAGTTTTTAGGGGGCTCATAAACGCGCCTAAAACAAACTAACATAAAAGATAACGCCGGAAATTAAAAAATTTCCGGCGTTATCTTTTATAGAATAGTTATATTATTATATTACTCTCTGTTTCTATTATAGCCGTTACCGTGGTCTCCATTGCGGGCAGGACGGTCGCGGTTATCTTCCGGCATACCTTCGGGACGTGGCTGAAGAGCTTTCATCGACAAACGGTATTTACCTGTTTTCTTATCTATTTCAAGAAGTTTAACTTTTACTTCATCACCCTCTTTCAAACCGGATGCATCCATAGACTCAAGCCTAGTCCATCCTATTTCTGAAATATGCAAAAGTCCGTCTTTACCCGGCATAAACTCAATGAATGCGCCAAAAGCGAGAATAGATTTAACCTTACCGGTATAAGTTTCGCCCTCTTCGGGTATAGCAACGATTCCTTTTATTCTTGCAATAGCGGCATCAATTGATGCACGACACGAAGCTGAAATCTCTATATGTCCTCCTTCTTCAACCTCATCAATAGTTATAACAGCACCGGTATCTTCCTGTATGCTTTGTATTATTTTTCCACCAGGACCTATTACTGCACCTATCATATCTTTGGGGATAAGCATTGCTTCAATACGCGGAGCGTGAGGTTTCAGATCAACACGTGGTTCAGGTATCGTGTCAAGTATCTTGCCCAGTATGTGCATACGCCCTTCATGTGCCTGCATAAGTGCTTTCTCAAGTATTTCATAAGGCAATCCGTCTACCTTTATATCCATCTGCGTGGCGGTAATACCGTCTTTCGTTCCGGTAACCTTAAAGTCCATATCGCCAAGGTGGTCTTCGTCACCAAGTATATCAGAGAGTACTGCAAACTTTTTATTATCGGTTATAAGCCCCATAGCTATTCCTGAAACCGGCTTCTTTATCTTAACCCCAGCATCCATCAGAGCCAGTGTGCCTGCGCATACTGTTGCCATAGAGGATGACCCGTTAGACTCAAGTATATCTGATACCACACGTACAGAATAAGGATAGTTATCGGGGATCATCCCTTTTAATGCACGACAGGCAAGATTTCCATGTCCTATTTCACGACGACCTATTCCACGCGAAGCTTTCGCTTCTCCGGTTGAGAACGGCGGAAAATTGTAGTGCAGCAGAAAACGCACGTGTGAGCGGTCGAGAACATCGTCAACTAGTTTCTCATCAAGTTTTGTTCCAAGAGTAACAGTTGTCAGCGACTGGGTCTCACCACGCGTGAACACGGCCGATCCATGAGGTCCGGGTAAATAGTCAACCTCGCACCAGATAGGGCGTATCTGTGTCGTAGTACGACCGTCAAGGCGTTTTCCCTCATCAAGTATACTGCGACGCATAGCTTCCTTTTCAACATCGTGGTAGTAACGTTTTACCATTTCACCTTTCGCAGCCTTATCTTCATCGCTCATACATCCGATATACTCCTGCTGAATAGCTTCAAAAGCATCTAAGCGTGCATGCTTGTTCGTATTTCCTGAGCTGGCTATTGCATAGGCCTTTTCATAACACTTATCGTGTATGTCATTACGTAACTCTTCATCATTTTTCTCGTGACAATATTCACGTTTAACAGTAGAGCCTACCTCTGCGGCAAGTTCTATCTGTGCCTGACATTGTACCTTTATGGCTTCATGGGCAAACTTGAGCGCGTCCAGAAGTTCTTTTTCAGAAACCTCATTCATCTCCCCCTCAACCATCATTATATTCTCAATCGTAGCACCTACCATAAGATCCATATCAGCCTTTTCAAGCTCTTCAAATGTAGGATTTATCTTAAATTTCCCATCTATACGAGCAACGCGGACTTCAGATATTGGTCCATTAAACGGAATATCCGATACAGCAAGCGCAGCCGATGCTGCAAGTCCGGCAAGTGCATCTGGAATATCTACCCCATCAGCCGAGAACATTATTATATTTACAAAAGTTTCTGCATGAAAATTATCAGGGAACAACGGACGCAGTGCACGATCTACAAGCCTTGATGTAAGAATCTCGTAATCTGATGCGCGACCCTCCCTCTTTGTGAAACCGCCGGGGAAACGTCCGAATGACGCGTATTTCTCTTTGTACTCTACTTGCAGCGGCATAAAGTCTACACCTTCTCCTGCCTCTTTTGCTGCTACCACGGTAGCAAGCAGCATGGTATTTCCCATGCGTACTTCAACAGCACCATCGGCCTGTTTGGCCAACTTGCCAGTCTCAATGGTGATGGTCCGTCCATCACCCAAATCGATTGTTTTCTTAATCGGATTAATCATACTTTTTTCTCTTTTCGTCTAAAAATCAAGCAAAGATACATAATTTAAAATTGCCACGGGTTAAAAATTGAGTAAAAAAGACATTTTACATTACCGACAGCAATTCTGTCGATAATATTCCCCTTTTGTCAAACAGTTACAGTATCGCATAAGACCATACAAACTATTTAGTAAATCCCTTTAAACTAACTGCAAACACAGTGACTAAAATAGGGTAATTATCTAACTATTTGAATGATTGAATATATTTTTATATCCATATAAACCTGATTTATGAAAACACATTATCATGTTTTAGTGGTATTTTTTATTTAATATTTATTGCATATAGCTTTTATTTATATAAATTTGCGACATATAAAACTATAATGCTTATTAATAGCTGCTACGTATACGGAGATAGCATCACTTATGTTTAATATTATGGCTATATTTAAACTAATTTACAAACATCCCATCCTTAGATCCCCGGTTTTTTTAAGTTTTTTATGGTTCGGTACAGCCCTGGCCGGCTGTTTACTCAAAATCCCGATAGGAAAAACATATCCTAACTACATAATATTCAAACAATCTTTTATACATGCCTTAGAGCAATTGCCTTTATATGCTCACTATCCAAACGAATGTATAGACCGTTTCTTATACGGAATCCCATTCACTGCAATAATAGCCCCGTTTACAATATTCCCAAATTTTATAGGAATGACTTTATGGTGCATGGCAAATGCTCTGCTACTTTACTTTGCCATTAGTAAATTGCAACTTTCACGGCAAAAGTTTGCAGTAGTAATATGGCTATGCGTAAACGAGTTATTTTCCGGTATAATAATGCAGCAATACAATATAGCCATTGCAGGGATGGTCATATTATCATTTGCATTAATTGAACGTAAAAAGGAGTTTTGGGCTGCCTTTTTCATTGCTTTAAGCACAATTACCAAAGTATACGGAATTGTAGGTCTGGTACTTATACCGTTTGCACAGCGTAAGGATGTTTTAATTAAAAGCATAATATTTTGGTTTGCCGTACTATTTGTGCTCCCTATGTTCTACACATCTCCACAATATGTTATTGAACAGTATATGCAATGGGGCTCAACCTTATTGAATAAAAATAGCCAAAACTATTTTACAACTTATACCAACATATCATTGCTGGGGATGATACGAAAATGCTCAGGAGTGACAAGTTACAGCGATATATGGATAATAATAACAGGGGCAGTACTATTCTTCGCTCCTCTTTTAAGGGTAGGGCAATACACCAGCAAACAATTCAGATTACATTATCTCTGCTCTGCTCTGCTTTTTTATGTATTATTCAGCAGTGGCACCGAAAATAGTGGTTACATAGCAGCAATGGTAGCTGCAGCATTATGGTACATTAGCACCCCAACAGGCAATACAAAATCGGCGATTAACTCTACTTTGATTATATTCTGTTTTATACTCACATCACTTTCACCTACCGATATTTTCCCATCCTTTATCCGCAAACAATATATTGTTCCATACGCACTCAAAGCACTACCATGTACATTTATATGGCTAAAAATAGTGTGGGAACAACTTAGCTTTGATTTTATCAATAATACTCACTCCAACTCAGTAGTCCAGTTTTACAATATATGCAAGCAGAAATTTGCTTTTATGAAATTTTATATTTAAATTTGTGAAATTATCGGCATTATATCAACAAAATGAGAAATAGCATGAAAAAGGACTTAAAGAGATTACTGTTTATCGGACTTGCAATGGTGGCTCTGTCTGCCTGTTCAAAGACAGAACAACGTACACCTATCGAAAGTATAAAATTTGCAAATGAGGCTTTTGCAAATGGGGATTATAAAAATGCTGCCGTATATGCTGAAGAAACGCCCGACTCGATTAGTTCGCAACTTATGTTAGCAAAAATATATTTGTCGGGCAATGGAATTGAAAAAAATGATTCAATTGCAGCCGCATGGTACGCAAAAGCTGCGCAAAATGGGATCGCTGAAGCACAGTCAGAATTGGGCAAAATGTACATAAACGCCAAAGGTGTAGCCCGCGATTACAAAGAGGCTGCCAAATGGATTAAGTTAGCAGCAGAACAAAATATTGCCGAAGCACAATATTATATGGGATGGATGTATGAAGAGGGAGTTGTGTTCAAAAAAGACAAAAAGTCAGCCGTTGAGTGGTACAGAAAAGCGGCAGACGGAGGTAACACCGCAGCAATGCTTAAACTACCGATAAAGAAAAAGAGATAATAACTAAAAATAAAAAAGCCCTCTCAAAATAAAATTTGAGAGGGCTTTTTTATTAGATATCTTAAAAACATCCATTTTATATTTCATGAGCAAATTCAATTCTCCTATTGCATTTATGACGATGCTAATAATAATTTGTATTTTCTAAAACATAACAACCCACAAAGTCACGACAGAGATTATAAACCATAAAATAACGCCCAAAACAAGTGGCTTAACCCCGACCTTCTTTATTACCGAAAGAGATAATCCGCAACCTATCAGAAACAATGTCACACTAAGGGCATGTTTGGCAACCAATACTATACCATTTGTTATTACAACAGGGATAGGAAGATATGTATTTATAATCATTGCTACGACAAACAATAGTATAAACCAAGGGATTGAGACCTTTTTACCTTTGGCATTAAAGATAAACGCAGAGAAAAAAGCTAATGGTATTATCCATAGGGCACGTGTAAGTTTTATTGTAGTGGCTACGTTCAGTGCTTCATTGCCGTATGCAGCTCCCGCCCCAACAACAGAGCTGGTATCATGTATTGCAATTGCCGCCCACGTACCAAACTGAGATTGCGTAAGATCTAACGCTCTACCTATCGCCGGAAAGATGAAAAGGGCTACTGCATTAAGGATAAAAATAGTTGCCAACGACAACGAGGTATCATTATCGTCTGCTCCTATAACAGGAGCAACCGCAGCAATTGCACTTCCACCGCAAATAGCCGTACCAGATGCTATTAGATAGCTGTTCTTACGGTTTATTTTAAGAAGTTTTCCAAGCAATACACCTAACGACATAACACCGATCACCGATACTATTGTAAATATCATCCCTTCTCGTCCTGCTGCAAGCGATGAGTGCAGATTCATCCCAAACCCCAACCCAACAACAGAAGCCTGCAATAGATATTTAGATGTTTTTTTTGCAATCCTGCCGTAAGGCGTACCAACCGTTAGAGCCAATATAATTCCAAGAAAAAGGGCAATTGCCGGAGACAAAAATATAGATGCAGCAAATAGTAAGACAAATAATATTTTTGAAAGGTCGATATTAAAAAGTTTTGCCGAAAAAATCTTTCTCATAGTATGATATATTCCAAAGTAAAAAAACAAAGCGCCAACAAAGAATTTAAAAATTCTTCTCTATTTTCTATACAAATATACGAAGACACAACTTTATCACCATATAACAATTATTAAAAAAAAACTATCTTCCACTAATACGTTGTATCTCTTCATTATATATTTCGTCAAATACACCATGAAGAAGATTCTCGTCAAGCAGCATTGCACGAAGCCGTGAAAGACCTTCCGCATTACGCGAAAATGGGATCCATAATTTAATATACCCTTCTTTGCCGTATTTTTCGTTGATATGCGTCCTAAACCTCGCAAACTGCGCCTCCTTTGTAAGCACCGAATATTTACTTAATCCGTATTGCACTGCACGCCTTAATACTATCAGAGGCTCAATATCCCTATCAGCTTCAGCTACAATTTTACCGTAAATACTGCGTGGCTCACATGATGCCGATGCACGATGATCCTCAACAGCCTCTGCCATAACCGTAATATCTTCAGGAATGAACCATCTTTGCAACTTGCAGTCAGCTCGCAAAATTGATCCTGAGATTTTGTGATGCTCTTCTCTTCCTGCTATAAGGCCAAGGTCGTGATAAGCAGCAATCGTATAGACCATATCCGGATTAACACTAAAGTGCGAGACGAGCAGCAAACTCTCCTGTATTACACGTGTAACATGGCAGATATTATGCGCCTTATCAAAACATGAATAACGAGGAAGAATCTCATCAGTCACATATTTTTCAATTTCATTATTTATATTCATAAATCTTTACAACAATATTCTATTAAAAATAAGACATTTATTAAGTATTGCGATTTGACTCTACTTTACAATTAAACATTATTGCTTAATCTGCCATTTATATCAAACAATTGTTATAATTATTACATGTAAGGAGAAATAATTATTGAACATTATTTATCTTGACTAACTTTGTACCCGCAAAATATGATCTAAAACAAAAAAGCACCTCAAAGATACCAAAAGCCGGCAAAATACGGTGTTTTATATTTTCAAAAACATTATGTTGAATTTTATATTACTTAAGATGAGCTCTACCTCTAAAGGGATTATATACGGCATTATAGCTGCGATTGTTTATGGACTTAACCCGTTGTTTGCCCTTCCATTATACAAAGATGGCATGAGTCCCGATTCCGTTCTGTTCTACCGTTATGCTTTTGCTGCTATAATCTTGGCAATAATGCTTAAAACACAAAAACAATCTCTTGCTCTGAAAAAAAATGAAATAATTCCACTCATTATAGTAGGATTACTGTTTTCATTCTCATCATTATTCCTTTTTCAGAGTTTCCTTTATATGGAGGCTGGGTTGGCATGTACGATTCTTTTTGTTTATCCTGTTATGGTAGCTGTTATAATGTTTGTGTTTTTTCACGAGAAAGCCTCGTGGCTGACAATATTTTGCGTGCTTCTTGCTTTGTCGGGAATAGTATTACTATACCACGGAGATGGAGATGAGACATTAAGTCTGACAGGAATGATATTAGTAATATTATCATCACTTGCATACGCAATATATATTGTCGGAGCAAACCAATCGTCACTGCGTAATATGACAACGGGAAAACTAACCTTTTACGCCCTTTTATTCGGACTCTCCGTCTATATAATACGACTCAGGTTCTTGACTGATCTGCAACCTATAACATCAGCAGGTTCGTGGATGGATTTGCTCGCTATGGCCATCTTTCCTACAATCATATCACTTGTCTGCATTGCATCTGCAATTCACCGCATAGGCTCCACACTTACGGCTGTACTTGGCGCGCTAGAACCAGTTACGGCACTTATTATCGGAGTCATTGTCTTTCACGAAAAACTAACAACACGCATTATGATAGGGGTTGTTATGGTTATTACCGCCGTAACTCTGGTTATAATGGGAAACTCTATTATACAATTCACAAAAAAAGTCTCAGCACAAATATCAGCAAGACGCAGAGGCTAAATTTCTCACATTACAAAACATTAATTCAGGTGTAATACTAAAAAGGATGTATTGCGCGACATCAACCAATTTAAGATTGATATTGTCTTGTTATTGTTAAAATTGAAAATATTTACTTTTTACAAAAACGGCAGAAAATTTACTTTTTAGTTGTATTCTGTGTTTCTTTGTCCGCCGTGCATTATCTTTGCCTTGGATATAAATGACTAAGATATAATAACTCTACGTGAAACTTATGATGGAAAATAAATATTCATGTCAGATAGAAATTAAGGTGCGCGATTACGAATGTGATGCGCAAGGGATAGTAAATAACGCTAATTACCAACACTATTTTGAGATTGCAAGACATGAATTTCTTGAACAAGCAGGGTGCTCTTTCGCCAATCTGCGGAGTTTGGGTATTGAACCCGTCGTTGCACGTATTGAGATTGATTACAAAAATTCGCTTCATGGCGGTGAGCTATTTATTTGCAAACTATTTATACGGCGCGAAGGGGTAAGGTTTATATTTTTTGAGGATATTTTCCGTGCTTCCGATAACAAACTATGTGCATCAGCAAAGGTCATAACTGTCTGTACTTCGGATGGCAAGATTGTGCGTGGGGATGAACTTGCCGAAAGGCTTAAAGATTATTTATAGCCCATCAAAATTAAACAGCATGGTAAACAGCGAACTCAGGGCAGCAATAGCCATATCGGCATTAAAGAAGATGACTTATAAGGTAGCTTCTTCGCTTATTGACATATACGGCTCGGCTGAAGCGATATTAGCACAAGAGAACCTTATTCTGAAAGATGAAGAGAACGAGCGTGAAATCTCCGTATTTACTAAAGATGCAAGAATGGAGGCACTCACTTATGCCGATTCTGAAATTGAGTTTATTGAGAGAGAGGGCATAAAACCGATATTTTTCACCGAGAATGATTACCCTTCACGACTCAGGGAGTGTGATGACGCTCCCATCATGTTGTATTACAGGGGCTCAGCAGACCTTAATTCGCGCCACATGCTGAGCATAGTGGGAACACGGCACGCAACTCCTTATGGACGGTCATTTTGCGAAAAATTAGTTTCTGATCTTGCGACTATGTTTCCTGACCTTATAATAAACAGCGGACTGGCATACGGCATAGATGTGTGCGCTCATCGTGCAGCGCTGGCAAACGGGCTTAAAACGGTAGCAGTTTTAGGGCATTCACTTAATACCATCTATCCGGCAACACACAGGAATACAGCGGCACAAATAATTGAGAACGGTGCCCTTATAACCGAATATACATCACAAACGCCTACACTAAAGGTAAATTTCGTTGCCCGCAACAGAATTATTGCCGGGATGAGTGATGCAACTGTGGTTGTCGAATCGAAAGAGGAGGGTGGATCGCTTATAACTGCCGACCTTGCATCTGGTTATTACCGTGAGGTTTTTGCATTACCGGGTGATATACAGAATGAGACTTCTATCGGATGCAACAACCTAATAAAAGCAAATAAGGCTTCGCTTATAACATCTGCAACTGATATAGCAGATTCTCTCGGATGGAAATATTCTTCCCCGAAAAAGAGATTGACTCTCTTTCCTGAATTAGATGAGACTGAGCAGAAAATAATAGATATGCTTAATGAAAAGCGTGAATGCCAAGTAAACACAATAACAGAAGAGACTGGTATCGCGACATCGTTAGTAATATCGTCACTTATGGGACTTGAATTTAAAGGGCTCGTACGCTCATTCCCCGGCAATCGCTACCGTAAGGCATGAGTTACCTCTGTTACAGTTTCCTGAACTGAAATAATTTTTGACGCAATATCTCCAATACGGGCAGTATCGTGCGAAACTATAACAATGGTACAATGTTGTGAAAGACCTTCTAACATTGAAAAGACCTTGTCTTCAAAAAATTTATCAAGATATGATGTCGGCTCATCCAGTACGAGTAATTCAGGCTCCGATATTACGGCTCGCGCCAATAGTGCGCGCTGAAATTGTCCGCCAGAAACTTCCCCTATCTGATGTCGCGATAATTCTGTTAACCCCACAGTACTCAACATGTCTGCAACCTTTTCGTCAATAACGCCACTGACGTCATTATCTGTATGCCCATCTATTAGCCCTGATGCAACAAGCTCTTTTACTGATATAGGGAAGCGCATATCGAGAGTGCTTTTTTGGGGCAGATAACCTACATTCAGCCTATTTTCATCAAGACCATCCTTGTAGTATTTTACAGTTCCGGAAGATGGCTTTATCAGCCCAAGCATAATCCGGATCAAAGATGTTTTTCCACCTCCGTTAGGTCCTGTAACAGCAAGGAAATCGCTGCGATCAATCGTAAATGCCACATCACGCAGGACACTCTTTGCTCCATACGACAGATTAACGTCATTTACTTCTATGTACCTATTATTCAAATGCATCCGCAATTTTTATTGTTTCGTCAACCCAATTATAGTCCAACGGATCTATTACTATTATTTTTACGCCTACCTCAGCGGCAAAGGTTTCTACCTGACTCGGATTAAATTCTTTTTGTATATACACAACTTCAACTCCGCTAGCTTTTGCTGCTTCAATAGCCTCTTTAAAATATATAGCCGTCAACTCCTTGCCATTTTTTTCAAGAGTGAGTTGTCGTAAACCGTAATCTCTGGCAAAGTAAGAGAGGGAAGGGTGAAAAATAGCAAATATACCTCCAACATGCTTGCTTAATTTTTTTGTTACGACTTTATCTACAGAGTCAATCTGAGCTATAAGCTGATTGTAATTCTTTATATACTGGTTCTTATTTACTGAATCTATCTCTATAAATCCCAGCAACATATTGTGGGAAATTATCTTTGCCGCCTTTGGTGATACCCATATATGCGGATCTTCTCCTTTATCGAAACACTCATCGCCAACTGGGTGGTAATGCGATTTTAACGGATCTATCCCACGTGAAGTATCGAAGATTTTCATCGATGGGTTATTTTCCGCAATTTTTGACAGGGTAGCCATCTCAAAACCGAGATTTCCCACCTTAAAATATGCAGAGCTTTTAGCTGTGGCAATAATTTCCATTGGTGCAGGATCGTAATTTTCAGGATTGGCTCCCGACGGGACAATACAATTTACCTCTGTCAATCCTCCAGATATCTTGTCGGCAAAATATTTCTGTGGCATTATTGTAACAGATACAATTTTATTATTTGATGTAGAAGTGCCACAACCCGTTACAAAAACAATAAGCAACAATAAAGGGGGCACAAATACCGATAAATTCATATTTATATATTTAAATTTGTATTTAAAAGCCTAAGAAGTTATATGTTTTGCGATTAAAGACACTACAATTGCTGTTATTATAATATCATCCAAAATACAACGTTAGTTTTATTACCTATCTTTTCGCTTCCGTCTGAAAACCACATATAAAGTGCCGGCACATAAAAGTATAACCAATATTATTGCAGCATATGCTATACCTGTGGTTACATGAAGAGATTCAGGATCAAACCTGAATATTATTGTATGTTCACCGGCAGGGAGCTGCAAACCTCTTAAAACATAGTCTACACGAGCCATCTGCACATCTTTGCCGTCAATTGTCACATTCCATCCCCATGGGAAATATATCTCTGAAAAAACGGCAAACCCACCATTAATGCTTCGTACATTATACTGCACTTCATTAGGTTTGTACGAAGTAAGATATATAGTATCTCCCTGAGCCGGAGTTGTAAGTTTATCTGGTACAAATGCCCTGAAATGTTCATCAATAACAGCCGTCTTCTTTTCATCGAAATTGTCTAATGCCGCCATCTCACCTGCCGCATCCTTAACCCATTTTATATCGCTTACCAACCACGCATTCCCTGCTGCCTCTGGGTTATGCATCGCTATTATCTCTCCATTTTTGTCTTTTGTAATAATATATTTGGTATTAAGCATGTTGATTACATGGATATTACCCTTGGAGAGCTGATATATTATAAGATCATCGTAACGGCGCAACTTTGCTGCGCTATATCCACCTATGGATTTATGATAGTACGATGTATATGGGTCGTTATATGTGTCCGCAGTAAGATTAAGCACCCTGAAATTAGGATCTTTATCCTGCATTATCATAAGATCGGCTTTTGTAGGCGGGAACGGATTTACAATTTTTTGCTGCTCTACAAAATTATCACCGTTAAGGTATCGTTTGTTAACGGGATACATATCTAAAAGCACCATAACTCCAATAAGGCATACCACTGCCCTCTTTCCAAGTTTATTATATGCGAACATCAACAATACTGAAAATGCCGCCGCTACAAACCAAAATGTACGCCAAGCATCGGAGGTGAATATTCCCTGCCTTATGACTTGAAGTTCATTGAACAGTTCTGCATAGTCGCGATTTTCTGCTGCAAATTTGACCTCATCTCCTGAAAGGAAATTAAAGAATACCGTTGGCATAAGAACAAACAATAACGATACTCCGGCCGTAAGAAGAAACGGAATTATAATCCTGCGCGGTCTCTCTTTCATAACCGATGGATTACTTATAATCTCTTTTAATCCAAGCACAGCAATAAGCGGAATACAGAACTCAGCCACAACCAATATGCTGGATACAGTCCTAAACTTATTGTATAGTGGTATATGATTTACGAAAAACTCGGTAAGTGGCATAAAATTATGCCCCCATGACAGCATCAACGACAATATAATGGACGATACGATAGCCCACTTCAGAGGACCTTTTACGACGAAACACCCTATAAAAAAAAGAAACATAATTACTGCACCGGCATATACAGGACCGGCTGTAAACGGCTGATTGCCCCAGTATTGGTTCATCTGCCCCACATATTGCCGCAATGCCGGTTTGGTGTCGCTCATAGCATTGCTGTTTTGTGCAATCGCTCCGGTAGAGCCACCTTTAACGTTAGGGATCAAAAGCGTCCAACTTTCGTCTACACCATAACTCCAATTAGTTATATAATCAATACTCAAACCTCCACTGTCCTTCTCATTTACGTCACTACCGGGCGAAACAAGTTCTGACTGTCCACGCATCGTCTCTTTGGCGTATTCGTATGTATTATATATATTCGGAAGATTAGCAGATATTGCAAGAATAGCAGCAAAAACAAGAGTTGCCGTAGCTTTTAGAAAACGCTTCCAATCATTTTTCTTTCCTGCCTCAATAGCGTAAGAGACCACAAGTGCAAGGATAAATATACCGAAATAATAGCTCATCTGGATGTGATTGGAGCTTATCTGCAACATTCCGAAAAGAGCTGCAAGGGCTGCTCCGGCAAAATAACGACCACGGTAGGCAAGTATTATTCCTGCAATTGTAGGTGGAATATATGCTAACGTAATGAACTTCCATATATGTCCGGCGGCTATTATTATGAAAAAATATGATGAAAAAGCATATGCCACAGCACCTATCAATGCAATATACCACTTTACATTAAGTGTCAGAAGAAGAATAAAGAATCCTATCATCATTATAAATATATACGAAGCGGGATTTGGAAGTCCCAAACTATATATATTCTCAATGAATTTTATTATCTTATTATTATCGTACGAGGGTGATATCTGAAAATTAGGCATACCGCCAAATAGAGAGTTTGTCCAACGTGTTTGCTCTCCGGTGGCTTCTTTAAAAGTTTTTCCCTCCTCACCTATTGCTATTCCTTGTTGTGTATCTCCTTGAAACAATACTTTCCCGTCTAATATATCAGGTGAAAAATATGTCACCGATATGGCAACCATCGCTAAAACTGAAATTATATACGGGAACCACTTTTTAAAAACTGCTTTCATACTATTATTATTTTTTACTGAGATAGTGTGTTTCTAAATCTCTTGTCCTTTGAATTTAAGAGTTCGGCTGTTAAGATACTTTACGGGATACCACGCTGCTGCAAAGCCTATAAGCGAAACAATAAAGATAACTGCAAATATATCTGTCCATATAACTTTTACAGGGTAGGCTTCCACAATAAATGTGTCCCCCATTTTCAGCAATCCAAAATGTTCCTGAACAAGTGATATCCCCAAACCTATAATCAATCCTATGGCTGCCCCGATCGCCGATATAAGACACCCTTCAGCAAAGAATATTTTTGATATAAGCCCACTGTCAGCCCCCATATTGTAAAGTGTATTTATATTATCACGTTTATCTATTATCAGCATCGAAACAGACCCCACAATATTGAATGCAGCTATAAGTAGCACGAACGAGAGGATCTCAAGGGTTATCCACTTTTCTATCTGCATCATAGAGAAGGCCTGTGATTGTTGCTCTATACGGTTTTTGACACTATATCCGTCCCCGAGCAACTCAGAAATATCGTTTTTTGCCTGCCGTTCATTTGTTCCTGAAATAAGTTTTATCTCAAGAGATGAAGCTTCGGTTGTATAATCAAACAATTCGCGGCATATATTTATCGGGACAAATATTATCTTATCGTCATACTCAGGTTGACTAACAGAAAAGACACCGGAACAGAACACCTCTCCTTTATTGAAAGAAGACATAGGGTCTATCATATTTATTTTGGCTTTGCGCCGGGGAGTATAAAGTTCTATCGGAGACATAAATCCGCTTCCAACCTGAAGATTATTTGCCACTCCCACCCCAATAACGGCATAAGACAAAGCAGTATCTCCAACTGCAACACAACCGTCTATAAGAGCTTTATTCAGCCCGCTAACCCGCTCATAATTATCAGGGACACCTTTGAGTGTTACAGGTATCTGCCGCTCCCCAAATACTGCCAGAGCCTCGTCCTCAATAATCGGCGTAACAGATGCTATCCAATCTTTTTCAGATAATGCAGCTATTTGAGAAATAGCGGTATCAATGGTTTTTCCTTCTTTTGCGGTAATCTCAATCTGCGGATTTATATCTGAATACAATGTTGCTATCACCTCTTGGAAACCATTATACACCGACAGTGTGCATATCATAGCCATAGTAGCAACAGCAACCCCGCAAACAGAGACTGCAGAAATTGCATTTATTGATGAGTGCGACTTCTTTGAGAAGAGATAACGTATGGCTATTTTAAACGACAGCGGCATTTTTTACTGCTTGTTTAACAATGTATCTATTTTATCTATGTAATCAAGTGAGTCGTCAAGGAAAAACACGAGTTCTGGTGTTTTACGTAATTGGAATCGCACACGCGAGGCCAATTCAAAGCGGATACCCTTGGTATTCTCATTTATAGACTCAAGCATCTCGGTGCTCTTTTCTGTTGGGAAAATACTAAGATATACCCTTGCCACACTGAGGTCCGGACTGACCCTCACCACACTTACCGATACTAACGTTCCCGGCATTTTACGCGTCTGACTAAGAAATATCTCACTAAGCTCTTTTTGTAACAACCGGCTTATTTTACTTTGTCTTGTAGTCTCCATATAATTATTTTTTATAAATTACCGTCAGTCCATCACGTGATGGAAAAAATACTTTTTCTACCCGTTCATCAAATGCCACCATATCATTAAAGCGTCTCAAACCTTCAGTCTGAGGATCGTGCTGCGACATATCTGCCACCTTACCACCCCAAAGCGTATTGTCTGCCAAAATAAAGCCACCCGAAGGGACACGATCAAAAATAGATCTGTAATATTCGCAATATTCTCGCTTATCGGCATCTATAAAAACCATGTCAAAATAGCCGTCTATCTCTTTTACAACCCTCTTGGCATCGCCAATTATAAGGGTTATTTTATCGCGATACGGTGATTCTGAAATATAACGGTTTATAAACTCCTCCAGTTCATCATTCTCCTCAATAGTATATATTACACCACCCTCCGGAAGCGCCTCGGCAAAACAGAGCGTCGAATATCCTGTAAATGTGCCAATCTCAAGAATTCGCATGGGGCGAACCATCCTGCACAGCATTTTAAGTATTAGCCCCTGAAGATGTCCCGACAACATATGTGCTCGCGGAAGCATAACATTAGTATCGCGGTTAAGGCGACTAAGTAATTCCCCCTCCGCATCAATATGCGACAAGAGATAATCTTCTGTATCAAAATCCATTACACCGCAACTTTTCAACAGATTATATATTTCTCAACGCCTCAACAGCAAGTCTGTAAGAATCAAGACCGAAGCCGGCAATAGAACCACGGCAAGCCGCAGCTATCATAGACTTATGGCGATACTCCTCACGGGCAGCTATATTTGAAATATGAACCTCTATGACGGGGACGCTTATTGCACGAATAGCATCAGATATGGCAATGGAGGTATGCGTGTACGCACCGGCATTAAGAATTATTCCGGCAAAATTGCCAAATCCATCAACATGAAGGCGATCTATTATCTCGCCTTCGCTGTTAGATTGGAAATATCTTATTTCATCATCCCGATAAGCCTCTTTTAACTCAAAAAGATAAGATTCAAAATCCTGCGATCCGTAAATACCGTTTTCCCTTTTACCCAAAAGGTTAAGATTAGGTCCATTTATTATTAGTATCTCCATATATCCCAATTTTTTTATAACTTCGCTTCCATTTACCCGGGGAGCAAAGATAGTGCAAGTCGAATGCAAAAGTAATAAATATTCGGAATTATAAATATATGTTTCACGTAGAAACTAACCTTATAAAAAGTTATACCGCATATCTCAGGTTAGAACGCGGTCTGACAGAAAATAGTATTTCGGGATATATGAATGATCTCGCAAAACTTCTTGATTTCA
>JAVVOY010000011.1:17788-54778 GCA_036656055.1 Bacteroidales bacterium | reverse complement strand
AAATAAGGTGCTGTAAGGGCGATATTTCTTAGTGTCGGCACTTTGAACCGGTGACGATCGTATTCGCTATGCGTCTGTTTGAATCTACCAAAATCCTCTTCTGTAATCGCCGTATTACGGTCACTGAAATAGTCATTGCGTTTGCCCATTAGTTCGTATGAATTTCCTCCGATATTAACACCTCCATGACAAGTTGCACATTCATATTTTTTAAAACTTTCATAACCTACTTTCTGTTGTGCGGTCAGTGCTGCTACATTTCCTTTAAGATATTGGTCGAAAGGACAATCAACCGTCACTAAAGTCTTTTCAAACTCCTGCACAGCATCTGTTATAGACGCTTCAGAATAACCTTCGGGATACACAGATGTAAACTCTTTCGTAAACTCTTTATCTTTTTTCAACTTAGCTATTATCTCGTCAAACGATTTTGAAGCCATCTCAATAGGATTTAATGGTGGACCTGCTGCCTGCGCAGCTAATGTGGCTGCTCTTCCGTCCCAAAACTGCACAAAGTTGAAGACGGAATTATAAACAGTAGGTGCGTTGACACCTCCAAGAGCATTATTAACGCCGGTGGAGAACTGCTTGTTATCCATTCCTCCTGTTCCGAGCGGATGGCAGGATGCGCAGGATATGGTATTATCGGACGACAAGCGCGTATCGTGAAACAGTTTGAACCCTAATGCAACCTTTTGCGAATCGACAGGAATATTATACAATATTGGAGAAATTGGTTCTGATGCAAGTTTATTTGCTAAAAGCGTATCTTGCAAGCCGGATAGATATCCACTGAGACGCTGCTGTTTTACCCACTTTATTATAATATCCCTCTTCTCATCGGTAAGAGAGGTTCCCCAATGCATAAGGTAAAACCTTGCCGGTGGCATACTGCCCGTAATCGCCATAAACTCCAACTTGTTTATCACCGACATAGAAATCGGGGCGCCTTTGGCAAGAGAATCCATTGTTGCGGTAAGATTTTCTTCTTTTACAGCTTTATCCATGTCCTGATATATAGGCCTTCTTACCAAAGGAATTTTGGCGTAAAAAGGGAGTTCGGCATCATAACTGTGACATAATAAGCACCGACTGTCATTAAATATCTGATATACTTGCTGATTTAGCGGAAGATCTGCTGACGGAAGCCTGTTCATAATATTATAAACAGCAAAAAGAATTATCGCCAAAAGAATTATCGATCCGAGAATTATTTTTTTCATATAATATCTGTTTATTTTAGACTACAAGAGACAAAAGTACAAATTATTTTTTATAGATTATTACGAATAGCTAAAATAATCTTCTTTTTTTTTAGTATTAACCGCGAATTAAATTGTAACCGCTTCGTAATATTTTAGTAGGCGTTTTGTAACAAGGTGGCGGTACTTTTGCGTCTGAAAAAAATAACAATATGACAAAAAAAGAGGATAATTATCTTTATAGTCTTGGCTTTTTAATGAAATATTGGTAGAGATGGCATGTATACTACTATTTTGTATATAACGAACTATGCACTAACCTTTTGAGTTATAAAACTAAAAAAACGCTACTAAATAATATTGAGCTATGAAAAAAGTATTTTTTATTTTATTGGCAATGGCAGTCTCAATGGGAGGCAACGCACAGAAATTGAAAGGTTCTGACACATTATTGCCACTTATACAAAAAGAAGTTGAGAACTATATTAAGAAGGGAAAAGGTAATGTTACAGTAACCGGAGGCGGATCGGGCGTGGGGATCGCAGCTCTAGCCGAGGGAAGTGCTGATATAGCAATGTCAAGCCGTAAAATGAAATTCGATGAAAAGATGAAGTTTCAAAAGGCAAAAAAAAATCCTGTGGAAAAAGTTATTGCTTACGATGCTCTGGCCGTTATAGTGAATCCAAAAAATAAAATATCAAAACTTACGCGCCAACAACTCGAAGATATTTTTACAGGAAAAATAAAGAACTGGAAAGAGGTGGGTGGAGACGAAATGAAAATAGTGGTATATTCTCGCGAGACAAGCTCCGGCACTTATGAATTTTTCAAGGAGTCTGTTCTCAAAAACAAGAATTACATGTCGGCGGCATTGTCTATGCCGGCAACAGGCGCAATAATTCAGTCAGTAAGTCAGACACCGGGAGCGATAGGTTATGTAGGGCATGCTTACGTAAACAATAAAATAAAACCTCTGAAAATAAGCTACGATGGCAAAAATTACATTCCACCTACCTATCATAATGCTAAAAATAAAAGTTATCCTGTTGTCCGCCCGTTGATACTTTATTATGAAAAGAGGTATGAAGCTAAGGTAAAACCGTTTATCGACTATATATTGTCGGCCGAAGGTCAGAAAACAGTAAATGAAATTGGTTATATAGATATAATTTAAGTAATGCGTAAGTTTTTTGAAATAATTGCAGAAAAGATATTAATGGCAAGTGGAGCTATTACTTCACTTACCATTCTGCTTATAATCATTTTTATGTTTTCGCAGGGGGCGGGACTCTTCAAATCACCGATAGTTGAAGATGGGTACAAACTTGCCCTTAACAAATCAAACCATGTCAGTAAACTCTCGCCAGTAGAAATAAAAAAGATATTTGACGGCGAAATAGTTAACTGGGCTCAAGTAGGGGGAAATAATGCGGACATAGTATTGTTCAGGCTTAACGATATTACAAATTACGTTAGCGAAGAGGAGTTAGGCGAGGATTTTTCAGGACTTCCGGCATGCCTATCTAAAATTGTAAGCGAAACACCAAACATAATAGCTTTTATACCGACAAGCTATATAGAGAAGGGGTTTAAAGGAAAAATCCTCAATCTCGGAAATATATCTCCTGATGACTTCTTTGTCGGTGAGGAGTGGTTTCCGACGGCACAACCGTCACCGCTTTTCGGCATTCTTCCATTACTTCTGGGAACTCTTTTGGTGTCGGTTTCGGCAATACTTTTTGCCTTGCCATTAGGGGTGGCAGTTGCGGTTTATTTGGCAGAACTCGCATCTCCAAAAATACGAAGTACCCTGAAACCTGTCATAGAACTTTTAGCCGGAATACCTTCAGTTGTGTATGGTTTCTTCGGACTTGTAGTAATAGTTCCTCTTATACGTAATCTGTTTAACCTGCCCGTTGGTGAAACTGCTCTTGCTGGAGCTGTAATATTAGCGATTATGGCATTGCCTACAATTATTACGGTTGCCGAAGATGCCATAAGAAACGTTCCTCGGACAACAAAAGAAGCCTCGCTGGCACTCGGGGCTTCTCACCTTCAAACAATTTTCAGGGTTACGCTTCCCTACTGCATAAGCGGAATAATGGCAGCCGTAGTACTCGGCATAGGGCGAGCAATAGGGGAAACGATGGCTGTACTAATGGTAACGGGTAATGCGGCTGTTATTCCTACAACGCTGCTTGAACCGGTACGGACAATACCGGCGACAATTGCAGCAGAACTCGGCGAAGCACCATCGGGTGGAGCACATTATGAGGCTCTATTTATGCTAGGAGTGATACTGTTTATAATAACTCTTGCAATAAGTATTTCAGTAGAGTTAATATCAGCGAAACGAACTAAACAACAGATGTAAAATGACAGAAAAACAAAAAATACAGACAACCGTTTTCTGGAGTTTCAGAATTATGACAATGGTTGTTGTAGGAATACTGATCTGGATATTGTGGTTCTTGATTATTAAAGGGGCTGGCGTAATATCATGGACATTCCTTTCTTCTGCACCCGAGGATGGAATGACGGCAGGAGGAATTATGCCTGCCATTGTTGGTACTCTTTGCCTAACAGTAGGATCGATAATATTTGCGTTTCCACTTGGGGTAATGTCTGGAATTTACACAACAGAATATGCTCCTAATAATTGGGTGGCAAAGTTTATCCGCATAATGACAAACAATCTGTCAAGCATACCGTCTATAATATTTGGGCTATTCGGAATGACACTCTTCGTAAACACATTAGGTTTTGGAGATAGTATACTTGCCGGCTCACTTACCCTCGGGTTACTTGCTCTCCCTATTGTGATAAGGACTACTGAAGAGGCTCTTAAAGCTATTCCCGACATATATCGTAACGGAAGCCGCGCACTTGGCGCAACAAAATTACAGACAACAACCAGAGTAATACTCCCGATAGCAATGCCAAATATTGTTACAGGGCTTATTCTGGCAGTTGGTCGCGTATCGGGCGAAACAGCCCCAATACTGTTTACGGTTGCTGCATACTTCTTGCCTAATCTGCCTACCTCGGTATTTGATCAAGTTATGGCACTCCCCTATCACCTTTATGTGCTGGCAACAAGCGGAACAGATATTGAGGCTACACGCCCAATGGCTTATGGAACAGCATTAGTCCTTATCGTCATTGTCCTTGTAATTAATATAACGGCGAATCTACTAAGAGTATATTTTGGAAAAAAATTAAAATAAAATGAGTATTATAACATCTAAAGACGTAAACTTCTATTACGGAAACTTTCATGCACTGAAAGGGATCTCAATGCAAATAGATAAAAATACTGTAACTGCATTTATAGGGCCGTCGGGATGCGGAAAATCAACATTTCTGCGCCTGATAAACCGAATGAACGATCTTATCGACGGGATACGTCTTACGGGTGAGATTACTGTTGAAGGTGAGAATATTTACCGTAAAGGTATTGACGTAGATCAACTCAGAGCTAAAGTAGGGATGGTTTTTCAGAAACCTAATCCGTTTCCAAAATCAATATTTGAAAACGTTGCCTACGGGTTAAGGGTTGCCGGGATACGAGACAAAAATGTTATTGATGAAGCCGTAGAAAATTCTCTACGCGGAGCAGCTCTTTGGGACGAAGTTAAAGATAAACTTAAAAAATCTGCTTTTGAACTCTCTGGCGGACAACAGCAACGTCTGTGTATTGCCCGAGCATTAGCTGTAAAACCCAAAATAATTCTTATGGATGAACCGGCATCGGCTCTTGATCCTCTGTCAACGACAAAGATTGAGGATCTTATATACTCGCTAAAAGAGGATTATTCCATTGTAATAGTTACCCACAATATGCAACAGGCTGCCAGAGTATCGGACAAGACAGCCTTCTTTTATCTTGGAGAATTGATTGAATACGGAGAGACTAAACAGATGTTCCTTAAACCTGAAGTTGAAGCCACACAAAATTATATTACAGGTAGATTTGGCTAATGCAAAGAGAATGTATTATAAATTAAAATAATAGAGAGATGATGAAGCATACTGAAAATGAAATAAAAAAACTAAGAAGCTATCATGTTGAAATGTGGAATCTTGTTCAGGAGCAGATACACAAAGCTTTTATTGCCCTTAAAAACAACGATAAGGAGATTGCGCGCGAAGTGATTGCTCGTGAAAGGGTTGTTAATGCCCAAGAGCTCATAGTTGATCACCATTGCGAAGATTTTATCGCACTATTTGCCCCGGTAGCAATTGATTTAAGGTTTGTACTCTCACTTATAAAAATAACCAATAATCTTGAGAGAATAGGAGACTTTGCCGCAAGCATAGCACTATTTGTGCTTAATAAGCAGACTAAAAACATAGATAAAAAGTTAGATGGGGATTTGAGATTAGAGGAGATGATGGAGAATGCTAAAGAGATGTTGCGTCTTGCCAGAGAAGCACTTGTAGAAGAAGATAGCGCACTCTGCCGCAAAGTACTTACAATGGACGACGTTATAGATGAGATAAACAGCAAAGCTCCTGAAATAATCAGCAATTACATAACGTTGCACCCAGATGAGACATACGAGATGCTTTACGTCTTCTCTCTGATAAGAAGGATAGAGCGTATTGGTGATCGTACCAGCAACATAGCTGAAGAGATTGTCTTTTTCGTAGATGCCAAAGAACTTCGCCACCAAAAAAAATCGTAACTTTACGGCAACGAATTTAATAAATAATTACGGATGAAACCCAGAATATTAATTGTAGATGATGAGGTTGACCTATTGGACATCTTGGCATACAATCTCACAAAAAACGGTTATGAGATAGATACAGCTACATCGGGCGAGGAGGCTCTGGAGATTACAAAAAATAATAAGGATAGATATATGCTTATTCTGCTTGATGTTATGATGGGCGGAATTAACGGCTTTGAAACGGCTGCTAAATTACACGAGAACGGCATTACAACGCCGGTAATATTCCTTACAGCACTTGATAACGAAACTGATCTGCTTCGCGGATTCTCAGCAGGAGCAGATGATTATATTTCAAAACCGTTTTCAATAAAGGAGGTAGTGGCAAGAGTAAAAGCAGTGATTGCCCGTTCACCAAAAAAAGACGAGATACAGACAATAGAAAATATTAATATTGATAAAACGACAAAGAATATAACGGTTGACGGCAAGTCAGTTAATCTTACAAAAACAGAATACATGCTACTTACAACGTTAGCCGAAGAAAGGGGACGGATATTCTCTCGCGAAGAACTTATGGACAGAGTATGGGGCGATGGCTGCTTTGTTGAAATACGTACCGTAGACGTACATATCACAAGGTTGCGTAAAAAACTCTCATTAGCCGGAGACATTATTATAAACCGCAGCGGATATGGATACTGCATAAAAAAATAGTCGAAGATAAAACTGATATGAATATAAGATAACGGTATGAAATTAAACTACAAGCTCAGGCTTTTTACCTACTTCTTTGTTGTATTTGCTGTGTTCTCCATCTTAGTGGTAAGTTACCAACAGATGAGGGAAATGGATTTTAAAAGAAAATTGATAGAGGAGAAACTCGACTTATACTCAAAACTCATTGAGGCTGATTTTAGAAAAGATGTTCTTCCTAAAAATCTACGCGTCACAATTCTTGACAAAGGAGGACGAGTAGTGTATGACAATGATATTGACAGCCTTAAAAGGACTGAGAACCATTTTGATAGGCCAGAAATAAAGAACGCCACATGTGATGGCAAGGGTTGGAGCATACGCAGATCTTCTACACTCAACAAAATGCTACTGTACTATGCACGTAAAGTAGACAACGGATTTATCCGCGTAGCTCTTCCTTACGACTCTGAGGCAAAGACAATGCTTAAACCTGACAAAACATTTATGCTATTTGTATCAGTACTATTTGCCATCTCACTAATACTATTATGGCTTATTGCAAAACGCTTTGGTTACGACATTGAAAGGCTAAAAGACCATATAACAGCTCAGCAAAACGCAAAAGCAGCACTTAAAACAGAGATGACAAGTGCTATTGCGCATGAATTGCGCACACCGGTCAGCTCAATACGCGGATATACGGAGACCCTTGCCGACCCTGAAATTCCGGCTGATAAAAAAGAGGCTTTTATTGAACGGACGCATGTGGCGGCGATAAGGCTATCGGAACTTTTAAGCGACATTTCGCTGCTTACAAAAATTGAGGAACACGAAGGTGGGTTTCAGGATGAAGAGGTAAACATAACCGATGTAGTAAACAAGATTATCGAAGAGTTCGAAAAGCAGATCGCTGCCAACTCTGTCAAAATATCGGTAAAGATCCCCGACAAGACCTTCATACAGGGAAATTATACGCTTATATATTCAATATTCCGCAACCTTACAGAGAATACACTTAAGTATGCCGGCAAATGGATTACACTGGAGTATAATCTAACAGGCAACGACAATGAAAGGCTTTATTTTAGTGTCAGCGACAGCGGATCCGGCGTAAAAGAGAAAGACCTGCCAAGGATATTTGAGCGATTTTACCGCGGAGAGAAGAGCGGACGCTCGCGCGAAGACGGAGGATCGGGATTAGGATTAGCCATAGTAAGGCATGCTGTGATGCGGCACGGAGGAACAATTACTGCTGAAAACAACATTTCAGGCGGACTTAAAATAAACTTTTCATTAAAACATTAAAACAAAAGAGTAATGGCGCAATACACCTTACCTCCCGAATGGTACAGACAAAGTGGCATACAACTTACATGGCCACACTCTGATACTGACTGGAGATATATTCTTGACGAAGTTGAAGAGTGTTATATCAATGTGGCACGCGAAATATCAGCACGCGAAAAATTAATTGTAGTAACTCCTCACCCTAATGAGGTAAAAAACAGGCTTACGGGGAATACTAAAATTGAAAACATCCGTTTTTTTAAATGCAACAGCAATGACACATGGGCAAGAGATCACGGTGGAATAACCGTATATGACACCGAAATAGGAGGACAATGTATCCTCGATTTCGGATTTAACGGATGGGGACGGAAGTTTGAAGCGACCATGGATAATGAGATAACTGCAACCTGTTACAAAAGAGGTGCTTTTAACGCATATTACAAGGATATGACCAATTTTATCCTTGAGGGTGGTTCTATTGAGTGCGATGGCAACGGTTCTCTTATGACTACTGTGCGCTGCCTGATGTCGGAGTTCCGAAATCCGATGCTTGGTAAAGAAGAGATAGAAAATGTTTTGAAAGATAGTTTCGGTGTACAAAATATTATATGGATTTTGAATGGCTATCTTGCCGGTGATGACACAGACAGCCATATAGATACGTTAGCACGCTTCTGCCCCAATAATACTATCGTATATGTGAAATGCAACGACAGAAATGATGAACATTATGATGAACTGAACAAAATGGAACAAGAACTTGTAGCTGCAGTTAACGTAGAAAGAAAGCCCTACAACTTGATTGCGTTGCCAATGGTTGATCCTGTTTTTTTTGACGGTGAACGTTTACCTGCATCTTATGCTAATTTTCTTATTATAAATGGTGCAATACTCTACCCTACCTACGCACAACCAGAGAATGACTGCAAGGCTGCCCATGAACTTAAAAAAGCATTCCCGGGTTATGAAATAATTGGTATAAACAGCTCTCCACTTATCAAACAACATGGTTCACTTCACTGCATAACAATGCAGTATCCTGAAGGTGTTTTACGATAATAACGCTATCTAATATTTATTTGTCTTTTTTTAAAGTTTTCTTTTACCTTGCAAGTTGTATTGTATTTTAAAATATAAAAATTATATTTGTAATATTATATAGAAACTATTTTAGTATCCATATTAAAGTAGTAATATAATAAACTTAAATACAAACCGTACAACTTTAGTAACTCCCGACAAGAATGTCGAAGAGGGTAAATACTCACATCGCTACAATGTCATCCCCGGTTTATATTTAGTAACCTGCACCATTAATGGGAATATAAACAGCAAAAAAAATAATAGTCCATTAAAATATACAGCTATGAAAAAAGTCTTACACTACACAGTTCTACTTCTTATAATGCTGATAACTACGACAGAAGTTAATGCAAAAACACATGGCTATAATGAATATTATTCCAACCGCATAGCCAATGCCGGAGATTATCTATGGATTGCGAGTAATCGCGGGTTGATAAAATATGAGAAACCAACAGGAAAATGCTCTTTAATATCTAACACGGATATAGGATTAAAGCAGAACACAATTATCTTAAGCCTATCATCTGACAAAAATGGCAATCTATGGATAGGGACAGAAGATGATGAAGCGTATATGTATGACGGGAGCACTACTACACATTACAGTAGTATCTCTTTTAACGTTTATGATTGGTATTATATAGCATATAATTATGCTTTTGCATTCGATACTGAAAATAACCCTTGGGCAGGAGGATTTGCTTTTTATGCTGATTTTAAAGGAGAAAAAAAGCATAAGATTCCATCTCATTTCGTTGACGGAGGCGGTGGAAATTATGCCGTAATGGATATGGCATTTGATAGTAAGGATAACTTATGGATAGCAATCGATTACGGACTTAATATACATCTGCTATGTCATAAAAAAGGAGAAGCAGATAGCGGAACTATTATATTAGGGGGAGCTGGAGACAATTTTGCAGCCACATCACTGTCGATAGACCGTAACGACAATATATGGTTTGTCTTTACGGACGGAATACACTATTATAATCAACAAACAAACAGCGATACCCATTATAATTTTAAGAGCTATCCGGATATACCTGATGCCTTATATACGGCATGCGATATTGATGCGGATGGTAATGTATGGTTCGTTGCATCGCAATACCTTTTAAAATATGACGGCAACAAGTTTACATCATATAACTGCCCGGGATTTGATCAGGCTCGAAGCGTTCTCTGCGATGGACCGGTAGTATGGATATATACCAACAATGACGATGTCTTAAAATTTGAGAACAGCACATTCACTCGCAGCAGCATAGAGAATGAATTGATGGGAATTACAAATACTGAGTACCATGGCTGTGACTTTACCGTAACATCAGTAGGCAACGGAGATATAATAATCAGTGGAGGGACAAAGATAGAGATGGTTAATATATACAATATATCTGGGACTCTTGTCTCTTCAGTCAAATGCGCTGGAGAGAACTCAGTTACCGTCATAGACGCAGCTATCAAAAATAACGGCATTTATCTGATTAGGATACAACATCAAAAGGGTGAGACTGTTATTAAATATAATATGGACAAAACCGGTTGGTGATTTTGTCCATATTACTATATTTTATTATGATGTTGTTATTTTATACATATATCGGCAAAACCCATAGGCTCTTCTGAATTAACCATGCGGACAGCTTTTAGCATTATGTAACGTCCTTTTACAGGGGTAAAATAAACAGATTGAAGAATCGGATTATTTCTAATATTAGAAAATTCCCCTTTTGATACCAATGTACTTACGGTATCAATCTGACTGCCTACATACAATTCATAGTTAGAGATCAACCCTTTGTTGTATTCACTTTGATCGGGCAAATAATGAAATGATGTTACATTTTGCTCCTCCCCTAGATCTATCAACACAGTATTAGCGTCTATGAAACAGGTTGTGAGCGGATCTTTATCGGAAGCTTTTTTTGCTTCTTCAATATTAACACCAATCAATGTAAACGGATAGCTTTCAATCTTTTCAACTTTTGTATTAAAAATGTCACATTCATCTCCGGTATAATACGCCTCTATATTATTAATACATAGGGATGCTCGAGAATCTGTAAAATTTACACGGATCTTATCTGTCGATACCGTTTTGAAACGCAATAGACGTTTATATCCGACAGTGGTAGTCTCTTCATTCAGTTTAACCGGCAACCATTGACCTTCATTTAAATACTCCACCGTGAATGATTTAATACGTTGTCCTATCGGTATATACTCTTGTAACATCAGGCAGTTTATTTTTTGGACTTTTGACAATCCAAATTCTATTGTTGCCGATGTCACACCTTCGTTAGTAGCCCAATATGTGTCGTATTTACCATCAGTAACCGCTTTACCTGAATAGGTGGAACAACGTTTATCGGAAACTTTAGGAATAACTCCGGCAAACAAATTATTTGCCAACTCCTTCTGTATCTTTTTATGAAAGTTTACGGCATTGGCTGAATCGACAGGGTGAATAAGCCCACTACGGGAGACTGGGAAATTAATCAGCAGGGTTGCATTGTGTCCTACGCTACGGTAATAAAGGTCTGTCAAGTCTTCAACACTTTTCACCTTATCGTCCTCTTCGGGATGATAAAACCACCCCGGACGAATAGATACATCGCACTCGGCTGCTACCCATTGATTACCATCTGCATGACCGTATTGTAGTTCACGATATTTTGAATAACCGGGATATACTTCGCCTGCGCGCAGGAAAGACCAATTAGTCGCTCCGGCAAATCCATGTTCGTTTCCTACCCACCGGCAACCTGGTCCTCCGTCGGAAAAGATTACTGCTTGTGGCTGCAATGAATCAATCATGGCATAGGCGCGTGGATAATCGTAGTAACTCTTGCGGTCAATGGTACGGATGTCTTTGGCTCCTCCATACCAGCCATCTCCTCCGTTAGCACCATCAAACCATATCTCAAAGACATCGCCATAACGTGTAAGTAATTCATGCAGTTGTTTATAAAAATAATCGACATACTCCGGAGTGCCGTAATTTGCCTGGTGTCTGTCCCAAGGTGAGAGATAGACGGCAAATTTTATCCCATATTTTTTGCAAGCGACAGAGAGTTCTCTTACAATATCTCCTTTACCTTCCTTATAGGGTGTATTACGGATACAATATTCGGTAAGTTGCGTAGGCCATAGGCAAAAACCGTCATGATGCTTGGCGGTAAGTATCACTCCTTTCATGCCGGCATTGACAAATGTCTTTACCCACTGTTCGCAGTCAAGCCCTGATGGATTGAATGTTTTAAGGTCGGAGTCGCCATACCCCCACTCTCGGTCATTAAAGGTATTGAGACCAAAATGCACAAAGGCATATTTCTCCATCTTCTGCCACTCCACTTGCTTTTGAGTTGGTATCGGCAATATGGCTTTAGGTACTTTTGCCGACGAAACAGATAATTCTGTTATTGTTAGTACTGCGATGATGAATAAACGATATGTGTGCATTTTCATTTTAAATAGGTAATAATATGATGATGATACAAATATAAGGCTACCGCTTAAATTACACAAATGTAATCGCTCGTTTTTATCACTGGCTCATGGCTTTTAACTCTTTTAAGAGACAAAACGACAAAATACGATGTTTTAATTATCATATTCTGTCGTGAAAATTTATACGTACAATATAGAGCGTGCTATTTATATTATTCCTTTAGTTGTAGGAATGTAATTACTTAAAGCATCGCGCGTTATAGCCATCTTAATAGCCTTGGCAAAAGCTTTAAATATCCCCTCTATTTTGTGATGTTCATTAGCCCCATCTGCCTTTATATTCAGATTCATTGCAGCTGCGTCTGAAAGGGATTTAAAGAAGTGCATAAACATCTCTGTCGGGAGGTCTCCGATACGTTCGCGATTGAAATCTGCACTCCATACAAGCCATGCCCTACCTCCGAAATCGAGAGCTACACTGCATAGTGAATCATCCATCGGCAATGTAAATCCGTAGCGCGCAATGCCTCGTTTGTCTCCTAATGCTTTACGGAGGGCTTCACCTATTGTAATTCCCGTATCTTCTACCGTGTGGTGTTCATCTACATTAATATCTCCTTTGGCATATATTGTAACATCCATCCCTGAGTGGCGACCAAGCTGTTCAAGCATATGGTCGAAGAATGACAATCCTGTGGATATATCGCATCTACCATTACCATCGAGGTTAAGTTTAACGTATATATCGGTCTCAGAGGTTTTGCGATGCACCTCGGCTATGCGTTCTCCGGCAACTAAATATTCACACACTTTATCCCACGAAGGGGTTATCAGAGCGCAAACATCTAATAGTCCGACTTCTTTGGCAATCGCTTCTCCAACCTCTTTTTCGGAAAGTAATATGGCTTTGCACCCTAAGTTTTTAGCTAATTGTATATCTGTCAGACGGTCGCCTATTACAAATGAAGAGGTCAGATCGTAATCACCTCCTGTATATTTGGTAAGCATTGCTATTCCGGGTTTTCGTGTAGGCTTATTTTCTTCCGGAAGAGATGGATCTATAAGTATATCGTCAAATTCAATTCCTTCGTTTCTGAATGCTTGCAACATTTTGTTGTGTGCTGGTAGAAATGTTTTTGTTGGGAAAGAGGGTGTGCCGAGACCGTCCTGATTGGAGACGATAACAAGCTCAAAATCAAGTTTGTCGCGTATAACTGCCATGTTACGGAAAACTCTAGGTTTAAACTCTAATTTCTCAAGTGAGTCAAGTTGCAAATCTTCAGATGGTTCTACTACTAATGTACCATCGCGGTCAATAAATAATACTCTCTTCATAAATTTATCGTTTATACGATGTTAGTGCTGTTATCAGTTTTTTTATATCTGCTCGTGTTCCAACGGTTATCCTCAGACATTGGTCGCACAAGGTAATGCCGTGGCGGTTGCGGACGATAATGCCATTGGCAACCAGATAGCTGTATATTGATTTTGCATCGGACGTACTGACAAGTATAAAATTTGAATCACTTGGATATATCTTTTTTATACATGGTAGTTTGCCGAGTTTCTTTTCTAAATATACACGGTTTTTTATTATCTCATCTACTTTGGCTTTAACGTCAGAGGCTTTGTCTAAAAGTTTAATGGCGTAACGCTGCGCAAGGATGTTTACGTTGTATGGATACTTTACTTTATTAAATATTGCTATTATATCTTTTGATGCAAATGCCATTCCGAGACGTATTCCGGCACTTCCCCATGCTTTTGAGAATGTTTGCAATATTACAAGATTTGGGTAATTATTTAGTTGGGTAAGGAGTGTGGGAATTGATGAAAAATCGATATAAGCTTCGTCGAGGACAACGATGCCTCCAAACTTATTTATCACCTTCTCTATCTCTGTACAGGAGAGGGAATTACCAGAGGGGTTATTGGGAGAACAGAGCCATATAAGTTTTGTATTATCATCGGTAACAGCAAGAAGATTATCGGCACTAAAATCAAATTTATCGTCCAATCTTACCCTGCGATACTCTACGTTGTTTATATCGGCGCACACGCCATACATTCCGTATGTAGGGTCGATGGCAACGGCATTATCGCGACCGGGTTCACAAAACACACGGTAAAGCAGGTCTATTGGCTCATCGCTCCCTACTCCGAGAAAGATATTTTCAGCCTTTACTCTCTTTACAACGGCTATCTTCTCTTTGACGGACGTCTGTAAGGGGTCAGGATAACGGTTGCATAGTGTATTGTAGGGGTTTTCGTTAGCATCTATAAATACAGATGCATCTCCTTTAAACTCGCTGCGTGCCGATGAATATGCTTTGAGATTATATATATTCTCTCTTACGAGCTCTTTTAATGGTTTCATACGATTATATTTTTCCTTTGTTACTTTTTAAGCCTTATGGAAACGGCATTTTTGTGGGCATCCAAATGTTCATTATGTGCCATAATTTCTATTGTATCACCTAACTTGCTGAGCCCTTCTTGTGTTATCTCTTGGAAAGTTACCTTGCGGATAAAACTGTCGAGATTGACACCGTTATATGCTTTTGCGTATCCACTTGTGGGGAGTGTATGGTTGGTTCCTGAGGCATAATCTCCGGCACTCTCCGGCGTGTATGCTCCAAGGAATACTGAACCGGCATTTATTATTCGCTCCCCTACTTCGCCGTAATTACGGCATGATATTATAAGGTGTTCCGGAGCATATTCGTTTGTAAAATCCACGGCTTCGTCCATAGTATCTAATACGATCATACGACTATGCGCAAGGGCTTTTTTGACTATTTCCCTGCGTGGAAGGTGTTTCAACTGCTCTTCTATTGCTTCTTTTACTTTTGCCGCTAACGCAGCATCGGTTGTTACCAATAATGATTGACTGTCGGCACCATGTTCTGACTGTGAGAGAAAATCGGATGCAACAAATTCAGGATTGGCTGTTTCATCGGCAAGGACCTCTACCTCTGATGGTCCGGCAGGCATATCAATGGCTACTCCGTCTAAACTTACTCGCTGTTTGGCTGCCATAACATATTGGTTACCGGGACCGAATATTTTGTAAACTTTAGGAACGCTCTCTGTTCCGTAAGCCATCGCTCCTATCGCCTGAATACCTCCTAATTTATAGAATTTGGTTACGCCTGATATCTTGGCTGCATAGAGCGTCGCAGGATTCACCCGACCATCACTGCCACAGGGGGAACAGATTATTATCTCTTTGCATCCTGCTATCTGTGCGGGAACGGCAAGCATTAGTACTGTTGAAAATAATGGTGCTGTGCCTCCGGGGATATATAGCCCCACTTTCTCTATTGCAATGCTCTTTTGCCAACAGACTACGCCGTCTGTCGTCTCTATTTTATTAATTGTTTGCTTTTGGGAGGCGTGGAATTTGGCTATATTGTCTTTTGCTTTAAGAATGGCGGTTTTCAATGGTTCGGAAACTTCTCGTTCTGCATCGGAGAACTCTTCCTCTGACACGGCAAAGGAATGCAATCTTATCCCCTGAAAACGTTCTACATACTCTCGTACAGCTACATCTCTGCGACTCACTATATCTGACAATATGTCACCGACCGTATCCTGTAAACTGACAGTATCTATTCTCGGACGCTCCGTTAAGTGTGTCCATTGGGTCTTGGTCGGATTATTTATAATTTCCATACTTTAAAGTACCATTTTTTCTATATTCAATACGAGTATACCCTCTGCACCGGCTGATTTTAGCTTGTTTATTATTTCCCAGAAACGTTTTTCGGGCAGGACTGCATGTACAGAGCACCACCCTGGCTGGGCTAAAGGCATTACAGTGGGGCTTTTTATTCCGGGAAGGATAGCCAGTATCTCATCCATTGAGTCGCTGGGGACGTTCATAAGGATATATTTCTTGCCGTCGGCCGCCAATACAGCTTCGATACGAAATAAAAGCTCATCGAGTATCTCTTTCTTTGCTTCGGTTAGATTGTTGTTTGCAATAAGAACAGCCTGAGATTCTACTACTACTTCAACCTCTTTCAACTGGTTACTAACTAAAGTACTGCCTGAACTTACTATATCAAATATGGCATCGGCAAGACCTATTCCGGGGGCTATCTCTACTGAACCTGTTATTATATGTATGTCTGATTTTATACCGTTCTTTACCAAAAAATTATTCAGTATATTAGGATATGAAGTGGCTATCTTTTTTCCTGCAAACCAATTAAGTCCTTTGTATTCAACATCTTTAGGAATTGCAAGTGATAGACGGCACTTACTGAAATCAAGCTCTTTTATTATTGTTGCTACTTTCGCTTTTTCAATGTATTCATTCAGACCTACTATGCCTATGTCGGCTATCCCGGATGCCACAGATTCTGGGATATCATCATCGCGTAGAAAAAGTACCTCTACCGGAAAATTTCGTGCCGGAAGAAGTAGTGTGCGTTTGGATGACGAAAGTTTAATTCCCAGCTCTTCAAGAAGCTCTATTGTTTCATCGTAAAGACGTCCTTTTGATTGAATTGCAATTCGTAACATAATCTGATTTTATTTTTGTGTTTTGTTTTGATCTCCCTATTTTTAATAAAAAAAAGCTTACCTCAGTTTAAGGTAAGCCTCTTTATACTTATATAACGTTGATATGACAACCCGCCTACCCCAAGTTTATGAGTTAAGATAATGATGGTTACGGTGGTAAATTGATTTTGTCATATCTGTTAATCTCTTTTTTACTTACGACAAAGGTAGAAAATAGTTTTTTAAATAGCAACTTTTACTGTTTATATTATTTAGACACGAAAATCATTTTGTCTCTTCGTCTTCTTTTACCTCCTCAAAATCTACATACTCTCCTTCGTTAGGTCCGAAAACTTTTTCGCGTTTTTCATCTTGTGTATATCCGCGTTCGTATTTTGTCTGTCCTGTGCTGCTTCTGCTACTGGCTCGGCGAAAAATATTTTTCCATCCACCAAATATTCCGCGTATTATACTCCCTGCAACAGCCAACAAAGCAAATATCACGAAAAGCGCAATTATCAGCAACAAATATATCAAGCCCATCTCTCTGTATTTTTCGTTTTAATTGTACTAAACAAAAAACGTGCCTATTTTGCGAGTATCTTATAATTTTGTAATAATGAAAGCAGTATATACAACATTATTGCCGGGGCAAAACCTCCTAAACCGAATATTAGAACAAGTATCACAGTGGTTATAATCTGTATATATCTTAGATAATTGCTTTTTAGCGAATAATTCTTGAATTTGAGCGAGAACATCGGTATTTCAGATACAAGCAGATATGAGAATATGATAACGAGTGCTATCCAGATATATGGATATTGCAAACCATAGCTTATCCCAAAAAAGTAAACTCCTATCCAAAACAGGGCGTTTGCCGGGACCGGAAGACCAATGAATGATGTTGTCTGACGCTCATCAATATTGAATTTTGCAAGACGTAACGCTGAGAAAATTGGTATCAAAAATGCAAGGTAAGGTACGTATTCGCTTGCCGGAATATTATTATATGTAGTGATAATGTCGCTTGCAAACTGATAAGATATTATACCGGGTGCTAATCCGAAACTTATAAGGTCTGCCAATGAATCCAACTCTTTTCCCATAGGAGAATAGGCATGCAGCAACCGTGCTGCAAAACCGTCAAGAAAATCAAATACAGCAGCAGCGCAGATAAACATTGCAGCTACATATATATAGCTGCCTCCTGCATAGCCTTTAAATGCTGCCATACATGCAAAACACCCGCACAGGAGGTTCATGCAAGTTATTGTATTGGGTATGTGCTTTTTTATGGATATCATAGAGACAGTTTTAATTTTATGAAAAGTACTTGAGTTGTTGATACCTGTAAACAGATATTTAACCCAATTTTTAATCGTATAATGGGATATTGGCTATATTGGTTACTCCGCCGACTGTTTTGTCTCCGAGTTTAACAAGAATTTCTGTGTTCATGGGTAAAAATAAATCCACGCGTGAACCAAACTTTATAAACCCAACATGCTCGTCTATTCCACATTTGTCGCCCGGCTCGGCATAAGTAACAATACGACGCGCCATAGCTCCTGCCACCTGACGCATAAGTATCTTTTCGCCGTTAGGCATCTCTATTACTACTGTTGAACGTTCGTTCTCTGTGCTGGATTTTGCAAGGAATGCTGATTTAAAACGTCCATCTTGATGACTTACGTGGATGACTTTACCTGCTACCGGAAACCAGTTGGCATGTACATTAAAAAGATTCATGAATATTGATAGCTGCATGCGCTTATCATAAAAATACTCATTTTCAGTAACCTCTTCCAGTGCTACAACACGTCCATCTGCCGGAGCTACTATATTATGCTCATCATTGAAATAGCCGGCGTATGATCTTCGTGGAGAACGAAAAAAATTCACAACTACAAGGTAAAATAGTACTGACAACGACAGGAAAAACGTGTTCACCCATCTTGTATCTATTACCAAATACGAAACTGCATTTAATACTATTAGTATTAGCAGAACAGATATTAATATCTCTCTTCCTTCTTGATGAATCTTCAACTTCATTTTATCTTCACCGCTTAAAAACGGAAGCAAAGATAATATATTTTTTTAAAACAACAATTATACTTATATAGACACTAAAGAGATTATTAAATTTTGCAATTAGTATAACGGATGCCTATTTTTCATTAAAACAGATCTTTTTATTGTATTTTTCCGGAATCAGGTTGTACCTTTGCTTAATATATAAGTAACCCTAAAAAAGCATACTCTAAGAAAATATTATGCAAATTAAACAGAAAAATGCTGATCCGGCAGCTAAAAAACGGACTACTGCAATTACAACGGCCGAGGAGAAGGATACATTAATGAATTATCTATACAGGGTTTACTCGGATAAGAGCAAAACTACCGTAAAATCATGGCTATCTCACAGGCAGGTAGCAATAAATGGTATTCCAACAACTGCTTTTGATGCACCGATAAAATGCGGTGACGAGGTATTGATAAATTTAGAAAAGGGATTCAGAATTTTTAAACATCACAGGTTAAAGATAGTTTACGAAGATGAATTCTTAATTGTAGCTGACAAGGGATATGGATTATTATCGGTTTCTACTGACAGAATAAAGGAAAAAACGGCATACCATATATTAAGCGATTATTTGAAGGAGGAAGATCCTAATGCTAAACTGTTTGTTATCCACAGATTAGACAGGGATACATCGGGTCTTATTATGTACGCAAAATCTGAGAAGGTTCAGTTCCTCCTGCAACGGGCATGGAACGAAATGGTCCTTGACAGGCGATATGTTGCTGTAATTGAGGGTAAAATGGAACCTGAAACGGGTGAAATATCATCTTATCTTGCTGAGAACAGTGTACATCTGGTATATTCAACTAATGATGAAAGAAATGGGCAATATGCGTTGACACGATATGAAACAGTACAGTCAAATAGTCAATATTCACTGCTACTACTTCAACTTGCAACCGGAAGAAAAAACCAAATACGCGTGCATCTCTCTGAACATGGACATCCTATAATAGGCGATAAACGCTACGGTTCACGGATAAATCCACTGGAACGTCTTGCCCTGCATGCTTGCAGATTGAGATTTGTACACCCGATAACACGCCATGATATGTTTTTTAAGACAGCTATTCCGTCACAATTCGATAAAATAACCCGCTAAAAACAGGCTTTTTTGTTGATATTCCCTTTCGGAACAGAAATAATCTTATTACCTTTGCCTGCCGTAAATTATATTTATGTTATAAATACTAATCTGTCGTGATATTCAGATAAATGCTCACTTCACGGTGAAGTGTTGTCTGATATTATAGTGATCTACATATACTTTGATAAAATAAGTTAATCGTATGAACATATCGTATAACTGGTTAAAAGAATTTCTTGACATACCACTTACGCCACAACAAACAGCTGATGCTCTCACATCCATAGGGCTTGAGACCGGCAGCGTGGAAGAGGTTCAGTCAATTAAAGGCGGACTGAACGGGATTGTTACCGGAAAAGTAATTACATGTAAGGAGCACTCCAACTCAGACCATCTGCACATAACAAGTGTAGACCTAGGGACTGGCGAACCTGTACAGATTGTATGTGGAGCGCCTAATGTGGCAGCAGGACAATATGTGATAATTGCTACTGTGGGAACGGTTTTATACGCCGGCGATGAAAGTTTTACGATAAAGAGATCAAAAATACGCGGCGAAGAATCCTATGGGATGATATGTGCTGAAGATGAAATAGGGATAGGTACAAGCCACGATGGAATAATTGTGCTTAATGATAACCCTACTCCGGGAACGCCGGCAGCGGAATATTACAACCTGAAAAGTGATTATGTCCTTGAAGTAGATATAACGCCAAACAGAATAGATGCGGCATCGCATTACGGAGTAGCTCGTGACCTTGCTGCCTATCTTAAACAGAACGGATATGAAGGTGGACTTTCAAAACCGTCGGTAACTGATTTTAAAATTGACAACCACGAAGGTGATGCAGTAAAAGTTACGGTGGAGTGCAGCGAAGGGGCACCAAGATATTCGGGGCTTACGGTACGTGGAGTAACTGTTGAGGAGAGTCCTGAGTGGATGAAGCAACGTCTTCATGCAATAGGTGTGCGTCCTATAAACAACATTGTGGACATTACCAATTATATACTACATGAGACGGGACAACCTTTACACTGCTTTGACGCAGCCCATATAGATGGTGGTGAGATTATTGTAAAAACGCTGCCAGAAGGGACTAAATTCATTACGTTAGACGAAATAGAACGGACACTATCAGATAAGGACCTTATAATATGTAACAAGAATGAGGGCATGTGCATTGCCGGGGTTTTTGGTGGATTGAAATCAGGTGTCACAGAAAAAACTACCGATATATTTCTTGAATCGGCTTATTTTAATCCTACATGGGTACGCAAAACTGCACGTCGCCAAGGTCTCTACACTGATGCATCTTTCCGTTTTGAACGGGGCGTTGATCCTAATAATACCGTATATGCGCTGAAACGTGCTGCAATGCTGATTAAAAAGATAGCTGGTGGTGAAATTACTGGCGAGATTGCAGACATATATCCATCACCTGTTGAGGATTATAAAGTTACACTGAGTTTTACTCGTATTAATTCGCTGATAGGCAAAAGCATACCTACGGATACGGTTAAGAACATACTCTCTTCGCTTGAAATAAATATAAAGAGCGAAAAGGATGGGGTTATGGAGCTTGAAATCCCAACATATCGCGTGGATGTACGCCGCGATGCCGATGTAATAGAGGATATTCTTAGAATTTACGGATATAATAATATTGAGATCACAAACAGCGTGCATACAAATCTGTCGAATAAATCGTTTGCTGATGAAACGCACCGCCGTTATAACATAATAGCTGAACAATTAGCCGGATGTGGGTTTAATGAGATAATGAATAACTCAATGAGTAAGGTCGCATATTATGCTGAACTCTCGTCGTTTCCGGCATCGAATTGTGTAACTGTAATGAATCCGCTTAGTTCTGATCTTGGGATCATGCGTCAGACGCTCCTCTTTGGTGGACTTGAGAGCATTGCACGCAATGTAAACAGACGCATATCAAACATTAAATTTTTTGAATTCGGGAACTGTTACTCTTTTAATTCTGATGCCGATACAGACAAAGATGTTTTGGCTCCCTACCATGAAGAATTTAGGATAGGCATGTGGATTACTGGCAATGAAATATCAGGCAGTTGGATGCATCCCGATATGAAGAGTGCTGTCTTTATATTGAAGAGTTATGTGGAGAATATGCTTGTGCGCCTCGGTCTCTTCCACGAAAAATATACAACCGAACAACTCTCTGACGATATATTTTCAGTTGCTTTGATTTACAAAACTAATTCCGGAAAATTACTCGGCAAGATTGGAATAGTAAACAAAAAAGTGGTTACTCCTTTTGACCTTGATGATGATATATTTTTTGCCGAATTCAATTTCGGGCTTTTATCGCGAGAATCATCAAAGAATAAAGTTACATTCTCGGAGTTATCAAAATTCCCTCCTGTAAAACGTGATTTGGCACTACTTGTAAACTCTGATGTTAAATTCTCTGAGATAAAAAAAGTTGCAATGGAGTGTGAAAAGAAACTACTTAAGGATATATATCTGTTTGACGTTTACGAAGGGAAGAATATTGAACTTGGTAAAAAATCTTACGCTGTTTCGTTTATACTGCAAGATAATGAAAAAACACTCGCAGATAAGCAGATTGACACCATAATGACTAAAATAATATCCACCCTACAAAACAGATTGGATGCAAAATTAAGATAGATTTATTGAGTCTGTCTGTTCGTGGATAGATCAATAGACTTGTTATCAGACTGTTTAGAATAAACAACATTATAAAAGACTATGGGAAGAGCATTTGAATACCGTAAGGCACGTAAGTTGAAGCGTTGGGGAAATATGTCGCGTACATTTACAAAGATTGGTAAAGAAATTACTATTGCGGTAAAAGCCGCAGGTCCGGACCCGGAGGCAAATTCACGTCTACGCGTGCTTATACAGAACTCCAAAGCGGCAAATATGCCCAAAGAGACTGTCGAACGTGCTATAAAGAAAGCAACATCTAAAGACGAGGGTAACTATAAAGAAGTCTTATATGAAGGTTACGGTCCTTACGGAATTGCAATAGTCGTTGAGACAGCCACAGATAACACAACACGCACAGTAGCAAACGTACGCAGCTATTTTAACAAAGCCGGAGGTTCACTTGGAACGTCAGGTTCTCTCGATTTCTTATTTGACCACAAGAGCGTGTTTAAGGTAACTGAAAAAGAGGGATTATCACTGGATGAGTTGGAACTTGAGCTTATAGATTTCGGCGTAGACGAAGTTGATTCTGACGAAGGAGAAGTAATAATTTACGGTCCGTTCAGCGAATTCAATAATATACAAAAATATCTTGAGGAGAACGGATTTGAAATAACCAGTGCAGAATTTGAACGTATTCCAAACGATACAAAGGAGGTCACTGATGAGCAACGTGAACAGATTGAAAAACTCATTGAGCGTTTTGAAGATGATGAAGACGTACAAAACGTATTCAACAATATGAAAGAATCCTTTTCTGAATAATAAATTCTCAATTTATAAATATTAAAATGCTTCGGATTATTATATATCCGAAGCATTTTTTGTTGCTTAATTTTAAACTATTCTTGTTTCTATAATAATTTTTAAACCAACTCTAACATATTTTCATATCTTTACGGAATATAAATTAAGGGGAAATTATATTTGTAATTTGATATGAATTTTATCCGAAGAAATACACTTATAAATAAAAAATTCATGGAATTTTTTATCCCTACGGTGCTGACAAGCATGAGTCTTACTGTGTCGTTCGTACTTAACAATGCTCTTGTAGGAAATCTTCTTGGTCCCTATTATATGGCTGGGCTCAATGTCATTTCACCGTTTTTTCAACTGTATTCTGCAATATCAATATTGTTCGGTATTGGTGCATCTTCTCTAATGGCAATTGCAAAAGGCGAACGCAATAACGTATATTCCAACAAAATATTTACAGCTGCTATGGCAGCAATATTGGCAATATCAATTCTCCTTACCATTTTACAATATTTTTTCATAGATGATATATTGGCCATGCTTACAAAAAACGAAGCGATAGCCGTTTATGCAAAGGAGTATTATAGATACATGTTTTGGGGTACTCCATTTTACCTTATATTGCTGACAATTGCATTCTGTCTGCGTTTGGACGGCAGAGCTAAACTCTCTTCGATAATACTAATTACATGCAGTACTATTAGTGTCGGTCTAAACTTTATACTAATAAAGTTCTTCGGATTCACATTAGACGGAGCTGGAATTGCCATGGTTACCGGATACTTTGCCGGAATGCTGCTATTAATACCTTACGCATTTTCAAAAACAAGAAGCATACATTTTGATTTCAGTTTTTTCCATAATATTTCGGGGGTTTTAAAACATATATGGGAAATTGTAAAATATGGATTCCCGGCTGCTTTAGGCGTTACTCTTATTATGCTGAAAATATTTGCAATAAACCATATTACCGACAATATAGACGTAAGTTGCGGCATAGTTATTTTTACAGTTTGCATATCATGTTGGTCTTTCGTGTCGATGTTCATTGCCGGATCAGCACAAACAATGATCCCTATTCTTGGAACTCTTTATGGAGAACATGACTTCAAAGGTGTAAGGGGGGTATTCTGGCTCACGCTGAAGGTTATGCTGTTTTTCTGTATGCTATGTGTATTATATGCTAACTTTTTTACGGAAGATATACTTATGTGTTTCGGGGTGGATGCGGGACAGATTCTACATAAAGGGATACCGGCTGTCAGGATATTTTCGGTAAGTCTTTTGGGAACGGCGGTATCTTTTCTGTTTTTATACTATTATACAACAATAGGGAAACGTACACTTTCAATATTGATATCTCTGTGCGAGGGTTTTCTGATAATAATCCCTTTGGCATATATATTAGGAGAGTTATTTGGATTAACAGGGGTTTGGTACTCATTTATATTATGTGAGATACTGACTGTTATAATAATTTACATATATACATGGATAGGAGATCACAGAAAAGGAGATAATTGCTTCTACGGAATAATGCAGATTCCTAAACAAGCAACCGGAGAGTTGATCAATGTCTCATTAAATTGTACATTTCATAATGCGGCTGATGTTTCAGCTCATATACAAAAAGATCTTTTGAGAAACGGTATAGATGAAGTATCTGCCTATAAAGCGGCTCTCATCATAGAGTGTACGGTTATAAATATTTCATCGTTTAATAAAAAACGGAAAGATATAAATATTGATATACGGTTATGCTCACAGAATGGTAAAATTGAAATATTCATACGTGATAATGGTGCATTAATAACCCCAATAGCCTACTCTGGCGACAACAACGATGACTATCTGTTGGATAAGATAACGCATGAGAAATTATATGAGAATATAAGCGGAATGAGGTTGGTGGAACTTTTATCATGCAAAATTGAACACAACTGGATGCTGGGGCTCAACTATATTACTATTATAGTATAACTTTAAAGAGATGTTGATTATTGTGGTAAAATACGGATAACTTTTCCAGAGAGTGTCTCAGAGAAGCTATTTAGAAAAAGAATCTCCTTCGGAACTTTGTAGGGGTGAAGCTCCTTCCCGAAAACTTTTTTTATGCTGTCTATTCTGCTATTCCCCCACTTGTCTCCTTCAATAACAAGCACACTCTTCTCTCCCCATATTTTATCGGGCATACCAATGATATAAAATCTTTCTTTAATATAGGGACGTAACAATTTTTCTGTCTCCTCGGGGGAAATCTTTACGCCTCCTGAATTTATTACGTTATCGTATCGGCCGAGCCAAATAAAATTACGCTTTCCTGATAACTTTGCCATATCGTTGGTAACAACTCGTTTTACCGATAAATGAGGAACATCTATTACAAGGCAGCCGCGATTGTCAAGGCTAAAAGTAATATCCCCTACGGCAAAATATTCGTTATCATAATTAATATGGCGCAAAGCCACATGTGATAATGTTTCCGTCATTCCGTATGTTGCATAACAGGCTGTTTTTATCTCCTTGAGCTTAAGCTCTGTTCCTAAATCGAGCGGAGACCCTCCTATTATAAGATATTTTATTAACCGAAGGCGTTTTGCCGTTATCGGGCTATCAAGGATATTTATTACCTGTGAGGGAACCATTGCGGCAAAATCTATTTCTATCTCAATATTTAACAAAGGGTTTGAAGTTGGATTATCGGCTATTATTTCTGCTCCAGACAAAAGCCAGCGTACAATCATCATCTTGCCTGCAATATAGTTAGGTGATAGACACAAAAGCAACTTTGAAGATTCTGTTATATTGAAAAACCTATTTGTAATACGTGCAGAGGACTCCATATCTGATTTAAGCAGATTTATCTTCTTGGGTGCTCCCGTAGATCCGGAGGTAAATGCTGTAACATAGTCTCCGGACGAATACCACTCTTCAAGAAATTCGGCAACTTCATAAGGAGCAATCTCTGCCACCTCTTTTAATGTTTTGCAAATTTTACCGTTTACTTTAAACATTACTTAAATTCCACTCTTTTGTGTTGTCATAATATAAACATTCTCCTACGCGATGAAGTGGCGAATGAATATTATTCTTATACAACTGTCCTGTCCCCAGACCCTGCGGGATTGAGATATTGTATGACGATACCCACTGCGCAATGGCGTTTAGCCCTATATCGGATTCTACAGCCGATGTCGCCCACCACTTTATATTATGTCCTTCCGCTAATTTTATCCAATCTTCTGAGCTGCTTAACCCACCTATCAACGATGGTTTCAGGATAATATATTGAGGCTTTATGGCTTCTAACATCTCTTCTTTATCGCAGGGATAGTTAACTCCTATAAGTTCTTCGTCGAGAGCAACAGGGATTGGCGATGAGGAACATATCGCAGCCATAGATTTCCAATCTCCCTGATGGATAGGCTGTTCGATTGAATGAACTGAATATTTAGAGAGCATTTCGAGCTTTTCCAATGCAGTAGCTGGGGTAAAGGCTCCGTTGGCATCGAGACGTAATTCAAGCTTTTCTGCAGGAAAAATTTTCCTTATCTCCTTGATAAGCGATAACTCTGACTCAAAATCTATTCCTCCTATCTTAAGTTTCAGACACCTGAAGCCGCCTGATAGTTTCTCTTTTATACGATACTCCATCTCCTCGCGGCTTCCCATCCATATAAGACCGTTAATCTTTATACCTCGCTCTCCATGGCAAAACGGGGTATCTGCTATTATGCGACGGCAACCGTTTTTAAAATCTAATAGGGCGGTTTCTATTCCAAATTTTATAGAACTCCACTCATTTAGGGACTCTATATTTATACTGTTTATATTTTCACAGACTTCATACAATTTCTCTTCGTAATAGGGCTTATCATCTGCTCCGAGACCACGAAATAAGGCAGCCTCCCCTACTCCAAAGCAATCAGGGTTATTCTCGTCCCATATTTTAACAAAATATGTATCTTTTGTTATTAGGGTATTACGCGAAGTCTTAGCCGGGTTGATGAATAGGAGCGTATATTTTTTATATGATGCTCTCATATAATACTATGGGAATTTAGGAAATTTCTTAAAATCAGGATCGCGTTTTTCAAGAAACGCATTTTTGCCCTCTTGCGCCTCCTCCATAAGATAATACATAAGCGTAGCGTCTCCGGCAAGTTCCATTAAACCGTGCTGCCCGTCAAGTTCTGCATTTAGTGCGCGTTTTATCATGCGGATAGCCATAGGGCTACGTTTAAGTATTGTTTCGCACCACTCCACAGTTTCGTCTTCAAGGGTGTCAAGTGGAACTACCTTGTTTACCATCCCCATAGCTTCAGCCTCTTGCGCCGTGTATTGACGACAGAGGAACCATATTTCACGGGCTTTTTTCTGTCCTACGCAACGAGCCAGATATGACGAGCCGAAACCGCCGTCAAAACTACCTACTTTGGGTCCTGTTTGTCCAAAACACGCAGTTTCAGCAGCAATCGTAAGATCGCATACTACGTGTAACACATGACCTCCGCCTATGGCATATCCGTTTACCATAGCAATTACAGGTTTTGGAATGGAACGGATTGCTTTGTGAAGATCTAGTACATTAAGGCGCGGTGTGCCGTCTTCTCCTATATAACCGCCCAAGCCCTTTACATTCTGGTCACCGCCTGAGCAAAATGCCTTGTCGCCGGCTCCGGTAAGCACAACAACACCTATATCGGCTCGTTCGCGGCATATTTTCATGGCATCGAGCATTTCATCGTTTGTCTGTGGTCTGAATGCATTGTATACGCGAGGTCGATTTATTGTTATTTTAGCTATCGAGTTGTAGTATTCAAACTTTATATCTTCATACTCTTTTATTACTAACCATTCTCGTTTTTGCATATCATTATCGTTTAAAATAGTTTCTGAGAATAATATCGTTTTCAGTGCGCGGTGTTACGACCTCAAGTATTGCTTTTGCTTCACATTCAAAAAAATCTGTGAGAATATATTTGAGCCCACATTCGTCTGCGACATGGAAATATCGGAATCCATACATATCTGAAAAACTTTTTACATCTACATCTTGTACCGTTTCAAAATAACGCTCCAACTCGTCTAACGGCTCGGCACCTTGCAAAAACCTGAATATGCTGCCACCACCGTTTTTAATAACAACGATCTTGAGGTTATTCGGGATATCGGCAATTGATAGTGCATTCGAGTCATAAAGAAATCCCATATCTCCGGTTATCAGTATAACCTGTCTCTCTGTGTCTGCCATAGCAGCTCCGACAGCCGTGGATACAGAACCGTCTATTCCACTTACTCCTCGGTTTGAATTTACACTGAAGAACTGCCTGCAATCGAAAAGCTGTGCATAACGCACCGGTGTACTGTTTGAAAGCTGTAATGCTGTTCCTTTGGGAATTGAAGGAAGTAATATCGAAAATGCTTTAAGATCACTCCATCCTACGGATTCTGTATAACGTGTCCTTGCCTCTGCTGCCTTAGAGGTCATATTATGCCATGCTTTATTATATCCTGTCTTTAGTGGTTTGGAGTGTTGTAGCAACTGCCCAAAGAAGTACGAAGGGGAAAGATCTATCTGCTTAGTCAGTGCGCCAAAGGTATCTACAATAAAGCCTGATTCGTTTATATTCCAATGCTCTGCCGGGGTAAATATGCGCAGATACTGTTTTATCTTCTTTGAGACAAGTGAACCTCCGAATGTAATAAGGATATCAGGTGCCATGTCTTCTTTTTCATCGTCTCGGATAAATGTCAGCACACGGTCTATCGTATTTATAGCTTGGGGAACGTCTATGTTTGAAAGGCTTTCGGAGAGAATTGCTATCTGCGGAAAAAGGGATAATTCCGACAATGCTGCGGAAATGTTCTTGTCGTATTTGCTGAATGATGCAAGAATCATAACCTTGCGGCTATTGGTAATCTTTGATGCAAACATTTCGGCAGAGAGTGATGACAGCTGCTTTTTGGGACAAATATCATCTATTATACGCGGGGTTTCGGACTTTGTACATGTTACACCTGATAGTGGCTCGCGAAGGGGGACGTTTATATGCACCGGCCCTTTAGGGGAACGGTTAGCTATGTTTACAGCCTGATTTATGAGCCTCTCGGTATATGTCTCATCCTCTTTACAGGTTATTTCAACAGGCAGTGAACACGAGTACTTTATGTAATTAGAGTAGATATTCTCCTGACGCAATGTCTGACTGTCGTCCTGATCTATCATCTCTTGAGGACGGTCGGCTGTTATTACAACAAGTGGAATATTTTGATAGTAAGCTTCGGCTATGGAGGGGGCATAGTTAAGTATTGCGGTTCCTGACGTGCAGGCTAATACTGTTGGTGAGCCCGACTGCTGTGACAACCCTAATGCTGTAAATCCGGCACAACGTTCATCGAGTATTACATATTTTTTGAAATATGGTTCTCTTGCAAAACCTATTATAATGGGTGTATTGCGCGAGCCGGGAGAGAGGACTATATTATGAATGCTTTTTGCGGACAATATCCCAAGCAGTATCCTGACCTGTTTTTTATCTGTTGTTTTATTCATCTTCTTTTATGCAATCAAATAGTATTTGGGCTTTATACTCGGTCTCGCGCCACTCTGAGGCTACTTCTGAGGCTGCTGTAAGTCCTCCGCCTACGTAAAGTTGCACCATATTTGAAAACAACTCCATGCTGCGCAAATTTACAAATAAACTGAAGATATCGTTCTTTTTTACATAGCCTAAATAACCGGCATAATACCGGCGAGATCTGTTTTCTGCTTTTTTTATAGCAGCCATAGCCTTTATTAACGGAACTCCTCCAACGGCAGGCGTGGGGTGCATCAATGATAAAAGATTTTTTATCTGCTCTGGATCGGCATCTATGGCTGTTATATTATTGCAAAGATGTTCTATCGTTCCTGCTAACAATTCTGTACGCTGCGATATTTCTGGTGTTATTCCGACTTTTATGAACTGTGCTTTTATATAATCAGTAACGATCTTCTGTTCGGTCTCCTCTTTTGCGCTCCAAGGACGCTGATCGCCGGTAAAACGTGTTGCTGCCAATGCCATAGTATGAAGTCGCTCTCCGTCATTTTTTAAAAGGAGTTCAGGTGTGGCTCCCATCCACACGGTTATACCGGGAACGGAGACTATAAATGTAAATGCCTCGGGATATCTGGCTGATAAATCGGTAAACCAAACAGGGGCTTTGGTTAGTGCATCGGCTTTATAGTTTATTACACGTGAGAGGACGGCTTTTTCATATCTGCCGCATTTCATATCAGTAATAAGTTCTTGCGCACCTCTGCAATAATCTTCGTATGATGTTTCGATGTTGCTTTTTATATTGTGGCAAGGGTTCTTAGCTGCATCGTAAAGTTTTTGCAAAAAGTCAGAACAGGATATATTTATTTCATCTTTTATGAAAAGGAGTGGAAGGTCTTTTTTATTGAAAGGGGCTATGATGAATCCTTCTTCTCCCTCTTTGTAAGGGGTAAGTGGGGTGATCTGTGCACCAAAGCAAAATTCATCAGCATTTGGAGAGTGATAGGCATAAAACGGGATGCTTTTTTGGATAGCAATCTTTATAGCTTCTTTCAGATCCCCGATTTTTTTTACCGGTAACATTATCTTTTGCTGATTTATTCTACTTCTCCGAAAAGGTCGTATGGCCCGGCTGAAGTTATCCTTATATTATAGAATTTCCCTGCTGTAAGCGGTTTGGCTTTGTTTATAAGTAACTCAGGATCTACTTCGGGCGAATCGTACTCTGTACGGGCCACATAGTAGTCTTCTTCTTCACGGTCTATCACGGCTTGCATAACGGTTCCTATCTTGGAGGAATTTATCTCTTCGGATATTGATTCCTGTAATTGCATAATACGCTCTAAACGTTGCTCTTTCACCTCTGACGGTATGTCGTCTTTGTAATTGAGCGCAGAATATGTCCCCTCTTCTTCGGAGTATGCAAAGGCTCCCATCCGTTCAAAACGCATATCTTTTACGAATTGCAAAAGCTCTTCGAACTCCTCTGCTGTTTCACCCGGAAAGCCTACCATAAGCGTTGTTCTTAGGTGTATTCCCGGAACCTCGCAACGGATGCGTTCTATTAATGCATAAGTCTCTTTTTTTGTTATATTGCGACGCATTCTCTTCAATATTCTGCCATTTATATGCTGAAGTGCAATATCGAGATATTTGCAGACATTCTCGTACTTATTCATAATGGGTAGAAGCTCGTATGGAAAACGTGCTGGGTATGCATAATGCAATCTTAGCCATTTAAGCTCGGGAATACCGGCTAATTTCTCAACGAGAGACGGAAGACGAAATTCTCCGTAGTTATCTAATCCGTAATATGTAAGGTCTTGTGCTATTAGCTGTAATTCTACTACGCCGTTAGTGACAAGTTCGTTGGCCTCTTTTATTATCTCCTCTTCTGGTCGTGATTTATAACGTCCTGTTATCATCGGTATCGCACAGTAAGCACACTGACGATTACACCCTTCGGATATTTTGAGGTAAGCGTAATGATGGGGAGTTGTAAGTATCCGACTATTAACAATATCGGGGTTGCAAACTCCTCCTATCGCTTTTATTACATCTTCCCAATTGAATTTTCCAAAATATCCGTCAACCTCTGGTATTTCTCCTTTTAGGTCTTGCATGTATCGTTCTGAAAGACATCCCATTACATAGAGCTTGGCTATCTTTCCTGCACTTTTGGCGGCGACGAATTCGAGTATCATATTTATAGACTCTTCTTTGGCATCGCCTATGAAACCGCATGTATTGATTACAACGATCTCTCCTTTTACGTTATCAGAGTCATGATGAACCTCATATCCTAACTCGCTGAATTGCCGCATCAGCTTTTCTGAATCTACAAGATTTTTTGAACATCCGAGTGTTATTATGTCTATCCGCTTTTTTACCATATTTAACGAGTCTATTTTTCGCTGAATAATGAATCAACAAAGAGCTTGCGACTAAATGGCTGAAGATCTTCTATCCCCTCGCCTAACCCTATATATTTAACCGGAATCTTGAACTGGTCTGATATTCCTATCACTACACCTCCTTTTGCCGTCCCGTCTAACTTAGTTATTGCAAGTGAATTTATTTCTGTTGCTGCCATAAACTGCTTTGCTTGCTCAAAAGCGTTCTGTCCTGTGGATCCGTCCAATACGAGAAGTATTTCATCTGGAGCTCCGGAGACTATTTTATCCATAACTTTTCTGATCTTTGATAACTCGTTCATCAATCCTACTTTGTTATGGAGGCGACCTGCTGTATCTATTATAACTACATCTGCTTCGTTAGACTTAGCTGAAGAGAGCGTATCGAATGCAACAGATGCCGGATCGGATCCCATCTTCTGCTTTATCACTGGCACACCTACGCGTTTTCCCCATATATCAAGCTGTTCTACGGCTGCAGCACGGAATGTATCGGCTGCACCTAAATATACTTTGTAGCCGTTCTTCTTATACTGATAGGCGAGCTTTCCTATGGTGGTGGTCTTCCCGACTCCGTTTACACCGACTACCATTATAACATAAGGGCGACGACTGTCGGATAGCGTGAAGCCGTTTTCTGCTTCGCTGTTATTATCGGTAAGCAGGGCTACTATTTCTTCGCGCAGGATATTCTGAAGTTCGGATGAGGAGAGATATTTATCTTTTGCAACACGCTTCTGTATGCGCTCTATAATACGCAACGTGGTCTCTATTCCAACATCGGAGGTTATTAGTAACTCTTCAAGATCGTCAAGCATAGCGTCATCTACTGTTGATCTACCCGCAACAAGACGTGCTAATTTCGAAAACACTCCCTCTTTTGTCTTTTCAAGACCTTTGTCAAGTGTCTCTTTTTTCTCTTTTGAAAAGAAATCTAAAAATCCCATAGTTATAAACTATTTAAATTCTTAACCTATTTTACTTATACAACACAACTTTAATATTAACGGAAAAGTACAGCATTAGTTGCTAATATAACAAAAGGGGCTGCCGGGAGTTTCAATCCGCCGACAGCCTCTTTTTACGATTTATTAAGAATAACTATTTTGCAAGTTTTTCGTTTATCTTATCGTTGGGTACCATCTCTTCTTCGAAGATATATGCTCCTGTCTTCGGCGATTTTACCATTTTGATGATTTTTGAGTAGGTACGTCCTTCACCTTTCTGTAATGATGCGACTGTTTTCTTTGCCATGGCTCAATATTATTTTATCTCTTTATGAACGGTTACTCTTTTCAAGATAGAATTGTACTTTTTAAGTTCCAATCTCTCAGTGGTGTTTTTTCTGTTTTTTGTGGTAATATATCTTGATGTCCCAGGCATCCCACTCTCTTTATGCTCTGTGCATTCAAGTATTACTTGTACCCTATTACCTTTAGCTTTCTTTGCCATCTCTAACTCTTTCTTTTAAACGTTTAAATATAACCTTTTTCCGCAGCCTTTTTGATTGCGGCATCCAATCCTACCTTGTTAATAAGGCGGAGACCTGCTGCTGACACGTTAAGGTCAATCCAACAATCCTGTTCCACCCAGTAGAACTTTTTTGTAAAAAGATTGACATTAAACCTTCTTTTGGTACGCCTCTTTGAGTGAGAGACATTATTGCCAACCATTGCTTGTTTCCCGGTAATTTGACAAATCTTAGACATTGTTCCTATAATGTTTTATTATTGATTTCTACACCTTTTTCAAAACAGAGTGCAAAGTAAGTGATTTTTATCTACTCATCCAAATTTTTTTTTGCCAAATTGCAAAACCAAGGCAAATTTTATATGATTAAGGGACTTCGCGTTTTTATTTCTCCCCTTTTAGCATATTTATCATCATTGTTATTGCTGTGGAGGTAAAACGGTCTATATTTTTAATTCTGTCGGAGGGGGGGAAAGAGAGTGTCTGGGTAATATGCTCGCCATTGTAATAGACTGAGACTGCTACTGTGCCGACAGGCTTAGTTTTGCTACCTCCTCCCGGACCTGCAATGCCGGAGGTAGCTATTGCACAATTTGTCCCAAAATTTACGGCAGCTCCGCGCGCCATCTGTTCTACTACGGCATTGCTAACAACTCCGTAAGTACGAATATCTTCTTCTTTTACGCTTAGGCGACTTATTTTAGTACTGTTATGATAAGTGACTATTCCTCCTTTGAAATATTCTGACGCACCTGAAATTGAAGTTATCTGTGCGGCTATATTGCCTCCCGTACAACTCTCAGCGGTTGATATCGTCAAACCTCTCTCTTTTAATAACAGACCAAGGGCTCCTGCCGGAGGCATATCTTCTTTTGCCAGGAGATAACCACCAAGAAGATGATCTAATTTCTCAGCATAGTGACATAGATTTACAGAGACTTGGTCTTGGTTGGTCCCGTGGGCTGTAAGCCTCAATCGTATTATTCCCATGTTGGGAAGGTAAGCTAACTTTATCTCTTTGGGAAGCGAGTTTTCATATTCTGAAAGATATTCTGCCAGCTGCGATTCGGTAATCCCACAGACTAATCTTGTAATATGTAATATGTTCCCTCTGTCCGTAAAATTCTCTTTTATTATAGAGATAATGCTTTTTTCTACAATATTACACATCTCAAAAGGGACACCGGGCATGGATATAAGGAGCTTCTGTCCGCGATTAAAAAGCATTGCCGGGGCTGTTCCAAGTTCGTTTGGAATTATAGTGCAAACATCGGGCAGCATAGCTTGTGAACGGGTAAGGTCGTTCATATCTTTTCCTCGCATACTAAAAAGATGATCGTTTGCGGCTTGCGTTTCGGACGAAAAAATCAATTTACCACCGAAAAGATTACAAAGCGTGCTTTTGGTTATATCATCGTTTGTAGGACCTAATCCTCCTGTAACAAGGACCAAATCAACTCTCGACATGGCTTCACTAATGGCTGCGGTTATCTCTTCTTCTCTGTCTCTTACGGTTACAACACGGCAAACGTCTACTCCTATTTCATTCATTTTTCGAGCAATAAACCCTGAATTAGTATCTGTCACCTGTCCTATCAGAAGTTCGTCTCCAATTACTATAATCTCCGAATCCATATTTTTTATGTGTGAAAACTTATTTAATACCTCTTATCCGCATCATCCGCTGTAATAGTGTAGGGTGAGAGTAATATATTTTTACGTATATTTTATCAGGGGAAAGGTTTGCAAGACTTTTTACCGTTATCTTCTTAAGCGCAGCTATCAAATTTTCCCCTAAACCAAACGATGCGGCATAGCCGTCTGCCTGATATTCATTATGCCGCGATATGGAATTTACCATTATACCGGTAAGCATATCAACTGGTGTATACAGCATGGCAAAGGCTATTAATGAGACGGCAAAAACAGGAGTGGAGATTCCCATTGCTTGGGCTACGTCGATGCTGGTCAATACGTAAGACAATATATAAAACTGAATCAATGTAACTACTGCTGAAATGGCAAAACTGATCAACGTATGTTTTTTTCTGTAATGCCCCATTTCATGTGCCAAGACTGCGACAATTTCTTCTGTGCAGAGATCGTTTATAAGGGTATCGTAGAGGACAATCCGCTTTTTACTTCCGAGACCTGTAAAATAGGCGTTTGCTTTTGTACTGCGTTTTGATCCGTCCATGACATATATATTGTCGAGTTTAAAACCTCCTTTTGCCGCAAATCCGGCGATAGCATCACGCAACTCTCCTTCCGGCAAAGGGGTCTGTTTATTGAAAATCGACACTATTATCTGAGAATAGAACATTGTCATTATCATGGAGAATGATATTATGACTAAAAATGCTGCCCACCAGAAATCTGTTCCGAGTTTGTTATAAATAATGACTATAACTGAAATAAGGATTCCTCCTAAAACCGCACCTATAAACCACCCTTTCAGTTTGTCTAATATAAAGGTTGCGGGGGTGGTTTTGTTAAATCCGAACCTCTCCTCTATTACAAATGTATCGTAGATTGCAAATGGCGTGCTAAGTAAATCATAGATGATAAAAAGTATGGCAAAATATATCAAAGTTACCACAATATTATTTTCGGATATAGTAGCACAATATTCGTATAACGATCCAAATGCTCCTGTTATGAACATGGTTAATATAAACAGTGTACTGAATGTGTTACTATAAAACGAAAGGCGATTATTTTCCTTGAAATAGGATTGCTGCTTTGCATACTTATCGCTATCGTATAATCCGCTCAATTGCGGAGGTAGGTATGGGGAGGCTGCTTTACGGTTACGCCGTGCAAGCCACTGCGAAAATAGATACTCTCCAACTACAAAAATTATTATCGTATAAAAAACATACTGACTCATATATCTATTTTTAGTATCTGCTTGGATATTATCGTATTAAATCTCTACGCGTGAGAAGGATGGTGCATTTATATCGCAAAAATCTTTGTCGAGATATTTGAAATACCCTGT
>JAVVOY010000011.1:0-17726 GCA_036656055.1 Bacteroidales bacterium | reverse complement strand
GGTAAATGCAAATTTTGGGACAAATACCTGCCATCCGTATTTTGCGGCGTGATTGAAAAATGCCTCTCTTACAGCTGAATTTGCCGACACTCCTCCCCCAACAGCAACTCTGTTTATGCCTGTTGCCTTGACGGCTTTGCGCAATTTATCCATAAGAATCTCAACAATAGTATATTGCAGTGATGCGGCTAAATCGTTCTTGTTTTTTTCGATGAACGCATCGTCTTTTGCAATTTCATCTCGAAGCAGATATAGAAACGATGTTTTTAATCCGCTGAAACTGTAATCGTATAGTGGTATATGGGGCTTGTTTAGGGAAAAAGATTTGGGATTGCCCTCTTTTGCCAAACGGTCTATCACGGGACCTCCCGGATACCCGAGCCCCATTACTTTTGCGCATTTATCGAATGCTTCTCCGGCTGCATCATCTATTGTCTGACCTAAAATCTTCATCTTATCGTATGCGTCAACTCTTATTATCTGAGAATTTCCACCTGAAACCAAAAGGCATATAAATGGAAATTCTGGCGCATTATTCTGCTCTGGAGTCTCTTTTATGAAGTGTGCCAGTACGTGTGCCTGAAGGTGATTAACATCAAGTAAAGGGAGACCGAGCGCCATGGAAAAACCTTTTGCAAAAGAGTTGCCGACAAGCAATGACCCCATAAGACCCGGTCCGCGGGTAAATGCTATGGCAGTAAGATCAGAAGGCGTTATACCGGCACGCTTTATGGCCTCTGATACAACGGGGACTATATTCTGCTGATGTGCTCTGGAGGCAAGCTCCGGAACTACACCGCCGTATGCTTCATGGACAGACTGACTGGCTATGACATTTGAACATAAAACTCCGTCCTTTATTACGGCGGCCGATGTATCGTCGCAAGACGACTCTATACCTAAAATTATAATGCTCATCTCTATTTTATCATCTTAAATGGTATGTATTTCTTTATTTTGCGCAAAAGTACTCAATTAAAAAGGATTTGATACTCTCTTTTTGAAGTAAATAACATAAATTTGTACCCTAAGGAATGTTACGCATTTTAAGGTACATAAGGAGATTTATAGTAGGATCGTTTGCCGTATTGGTAATCGGTTATACTTTGTTATACATTATATTAAGCCTTAATTCGGTGCAAAGGCGTATAGCCGATTTTGCTGAGAGAGAAATATCCTCTTTTTTAAATACGCGTGTAGCAATAGGAGAAATAAGGTTTTATCCTTTTAATAAAGCTGTAATAAAGGATATGGTTTTGTTTGATATTGCAGGCGATACGCTGTTTTATGCAAAGAGAGCAGGTCTGTCTCTGAATCTTAGTGAACTTACGGCAAGACGCCTTGTATTCAACACAATAAGCATAGAATCTTTTGATATTGCAATATATAAAGGCAGCAATAACGGGGAAACAAATATTCAATTCATTATCGACAAATTTAGTGGAAGGAAATCCGCCAATCCTTTTGATGTAAGGATTAGTACGATTCTTTTGCAAGGGGGGACGTTAAAATATGATGTAAAAAAAGAACCGGATAAGGGACAAGGTGTCTTTGACAAGAACCATATTTGCTTTAAAAATATTCTTATAAATGCCTCTATTAAAGCAATAAGCAGGGATTCTGTAAATATAAACTTAAGATCGCTCCGTTTTAATGAAAAATCGGGATTTTCGGTCAAAAAGCTTGCTTTTAAGTTGATTGGAAACAAAGATAAAATACAACTTGTTAATTTTGCTTTTGAAACAGGAAAAAGCTATATTCTGTTAAAGAATAGCATTGCGAATATAACTGGTCAAATTGACAAAAACAATTTCGCCAACAATGCCGAGATAAATTTAGGAATTAAAGATGGAATTATATTTCTTGCCGATTTTGCGCAATTTATACCGTCCGTAAAACATTTCACAACGCCTGTGATAGTCAATTGCCTGATAAGTGGAGTGATAAATCATCTCAATTTTGAAAGTTTCAGTTTCATTTACGGAAATGATCTTATATCGGTAACCGGATATGGAAACTTAGATAACATCTTCCCTTCTCCTGAGAAAGCATTCATATTTGGCAAGATAAATAAGATTAAAGCCAATCCTGAGGGGATAATAACGCTTACGGAAAATCTATCTGTCAATATTAAAGACAAAACAATATTGCATAACCTTGGTAATATAGGTTTCTCCGGTGAGATTTCGGGATTCGTTTCAAAATTTGTCACGTACGGAAATTTTAACTGTGCTATTGGCAAGATAGATGCAGATATGCTATTTGACCACGATAATGGTTTTAAATTCAGCGGAAGGGTTAAAAGTGATGGAATTGCCCTTAATGGACTTATTCCGGAAAAGGGATTAGGGAATGCCGGGTTTGAACTTAAATTGAACGGCTTTAAATCAAGCAGATATAACAAAGGGGAAATATCAGGCAAAATAAAATATTTTGAATATAGGGACTACCGTTATAACGATATTGCTATTGACGGAAGCTACTTAGGGACAAAGTACAGCGGATCGGTAGCCCTTAATGATTCAAATATAACCCTTTTGTTAGATGGCGAAGTTGATCTATCGCGTAAAAACAGAATGTTAAGAATGAAGATAAAAGGTGACGACATAAGGCTTAATGAACTTATGCTCACTAAAAAATACGAAGGATCGGTTATGGCTTTTGATATTGATGCAAATTTTACAGGGACACAATTTGACACTGCTGACGGTGAGATAAAAATAAACAACTTCTATTTTCAAAACAACGGAAAATTGTTTTCTACTGATAGTGCTGTAATTTGGGCACAAAACTCGGTATATCCACAAACAATAGATATAAATTCGGATATATTAAAAGGGAGGGTCGAAGGAAAATATTCTTTTAAAACACTAAAAAGCAGCTTTATATCAATGCTCGCTGATGTTGCACCTAATCTTACTGAGGATATTGTACACAACAAGTATGATAACAACTTTACATTTGATTTTAATATTTCTAATACTGTTTTCTTGTCCGAAATTTTTGAATTACCATTCTCTCTTGATGAGAAGTGTTCTATAAATGGATATTATGCTGATAAGACCGAACGTTTCAGCCTCTCGTGCGATATGCCGGCTTTCGGATTGGGGAATATAGATTTCAAAGATGCCGGATTAAAAATGGAGAAATTCGGCAAAGCTGTACAGATTGAGGCACAAACTACTCATATTACAGCAAAAAATGTAAGAACCGCATGGAACATAAATTCTATTACATCTTCAGACAGTACAACTCTTAAGATAAGTTGGGAAAACGAAAAGCCAAAGGTTTTCAGCGGAGAATTTTTGTCTGCAACACACTTCATAAAAAGTGCCGAAGGACGCATGTTTGATATTGTAATACATCCTAGCAAATTTATAATAAACGACAGTGTTTGGAATATTTCTCCTGCAACGGTCTTTATTAACAGGGATAATATATCTCTGAATGATGTTGAAATAGGACGCGCAAAACAGTTTCTGAAAATAGACGGGGACTTCTGCAATGAAGCTGATAAGACGTTAGAAATAGGGTTGAAGGATATAGACCTTTCTTATATTTTTGATATACTTGATAAACCTAATATTGTATTTGGAGGAAAAGCCACAGGTGAAATTACGGTAAAAAAACTACCTGGACGAATACCTGAGATGTACACAAACGGGCTGAAAGTAAAAGATTTTTCTTATAACTATTGTACTTTTGGAGACCTTAACCTCAGTAGCCAATGGGAATATGAGAAAAAAGCTATCCTTCTAAACGGAATAGTTTCAAAACCCGGTGCACAGGATACCAAGATTCTAGGGCGTGTATTTCCGAGTGGCGATTCTCTTCATTTCGCTTTTAATGCAAATAAGGTTGGTCTCACGTTTCTAAGACCTTTTACAGAAAAGATACTCACAAATGTTGATGGAGAGGCGAGCGGTCTTGTAAATTTATACGGAAAATTTAAAGCTTTAAATGTATCGGGAGCTGCTTATGTGAAGGATTTCAGATTTGGTATTGATTATCTAAATACCGGTTTCTCAATAAGCGACAGTGTGCATCTTGATACTAAGGGGATATGGGTAAATAATGCCAAACTGAATGATACAGAAGGGAACACAGGAATGGTGTCTATGATTCTTAAACACCAAAATTTCCAGAATTTATCGTACAATATAGGAATATCGAAACTAAACAATTTTCTGGCGTTTAATGTAACTGAAAGATTAAATCCTGTATATTTCGGAAAGATATATGTTTCAGGAGCAGGAAATATTGTCGGCAACAATAAATATACGCTAATAGATATCAATATGAGGACTGATGCTAAATCAAGATTCACTTACGTTCTGGGAAATGAGACCTCGGCGGGAGACTATAAATTTATAACTTATGTCGATAAAAATACAATTGATGAAGAGATGTATATCTCGCCGGACGAGAAAGCCACTGCAAATACATGGCAAAATAATATTGCAAAACATAAATTAAACCTTAATTTACAAATAGATGCGACACCGAATGCAACTATGGAATTGATAATAAACCCTGCCACAAATGACCGATTAAAGGCTAACGGAGAGGGGGGAATAAGGATTGAATACAGCAATACCGATGAGATGAAGATATACGGGACTTACACAGCTGAGAAGGGTAACTATAATATGAACCTTCAGGATCTAATAGCTAAAGAATTTATAGTTAATCCCGGTAGCAGTATTACTTTTAGAGGGAACCCGATGAATGCAGATCTTAATATCAGTGCCTATTATGGTTTGCAGGCCAATCTACTTGATCTTGACGAAAGCTTTGCTCAGGAACGAGATCTTAACCGTACTACTGTGCCTGTGCAGACAACTATGACGCTTACCGGTGATCTGAGACGTCCGGACTTCAGATTTGATCTTAACTTCCCCTCTCTGAGCCAAGATATTTACCGCCGCGTAAAGAGTATAATAAATACTGAGGATATGATGAATCGGCAAGTCTTATATCTGTTAGCTCTTAATAAATTTTATACGCCGGAATATATGAATGTTGGGCAGACTCACAGCAACGAACTTGCATCTGTCGCATCGTCTGCCCTATCTTCGCAATTAAACAATATATTGGGACAGATAAGCGATAAATTTAATATTGGAACTAATTTCCGCAGTGAAAAGGGTGATTTCTCTGATATTGAGTTTGATGTGGCTCTCTCTTCTCAACTGTTAAACAACAGGCTGATTTTTAATGGAAACCTCGGATACCGCGATAAATCTGTAAACAGCAATAGTTTTATCGGTGACTTCGATCTGGAATACCTTATTAATAAAGCTGGTACGTTTAGGCTAAAGGCATATAATCACTATAACGATAAAAACTACTACGTAAAATCTGCTCTTACAACACAGGGTGTAGGAATTGTATTTAAAAAGGATTTTACAAAGGTTAAAGAGATATTCCAGCGCACTTCCCCTAAAAGGGATAAAAGTAAACTGAAAAAACAGAAAATAAAGGTCGAAACCAAGAAGATAGAATAAGAACTGTGAATGCAAAAATAAGGCTGTCTGAAAAAAATCAGACAGCCTTATTTTTTAATTTAAAGATATAGGGAAGTTAATATAATAAAACTGAATTGTATTTAACGGCTCCTTTTAACACAGACACGATGTAAACTCCTTTGGGATAATTAGAAAGTGATATAGTCTTTTCGGAACTTTGCAGACGCTGTTTCCCATCTGCAGAATAAACAGTAATACTGGTTACTCCATCTTCTAATATAAGTTTTGATGTTTGGCTATTAAACGTATACGGCTGACGGTTCTCTGATTTAGTAATCTCTACGCTAGAACCTGTTGGAATGATTGTTATAGGAATGTCATACACTCTCCTTGATGTTCTGGAACATCCGTCGGCAGGAGAAGGAAAATATGCTTGTTCATAAAACATCCTGAGCCGTGTTTCTCCTTCTGTTAACTCTAGGGGAAGCACAATATCTAACCTATTGTTTGCAACCTCTGTGTTGTTCATTGTGTTTAACTCACCAAATACCTTAATCAACTCATCTTCAGTAAATTTTAGATCCTTATTTTTATCTAAATATATCTGAAGACGGCAATTATCCGTACTTGAAGTTCCTATTTTAGCATCTTTCCACTCTAAATTAAATTTTGAACCGGCTTTTAGATTAATATTCGGTAAAACATTTAACGTCTGAAAAACGCCTGGTGAAGATTGGCGATGTAAATTTTTTTTTGGTCTTCCTATTTTTACATTAATCTCCTCTACGTACTGATTTAGCGCATAGGTATCATAATCATGCATTGGAGGGGTGCAATATTCAGGCTCTGGGACATAAATACCGTTTCCGAAGAAATCATTAAAAAATTTAAGTTGATCTTCTATTATAGAGACCCAATATCTCCATTCATGACCTTGTCCCGGTGTCTCTGTATATGAATATGTTATCCCTTTTGATTTCAACTTATTCACAAATTTACGATTCCCGTTTATAAAGAAATCATTAGTTCCGCAATGTAGTATTATTTTATAGTCTCCATCTTTTATCGGTTTGTCCAATTGTGCTAAAGCTGTGTACGGATACCATGATTCATAGCTCCAGTTACCTAATAGTGTTATAAGATTCCAACCATTCCAATATCCTGACAGAGAAGATTCTGCATAATCAAGTCCTCCTGACATTGCACCAAATGTCCCATAAGTATCTTTATGCCTTAATGCAATATATGATGCTCCATGTCCTCCCATACTTATACCCGTAATGGCTCGCCCGTTACGATTGGCTATTGTCCTATAATTAGCGTCCATATAATTGACAATCTCTGAACTGATATAGGTTTCGTATTTACTGGCGGGCGATTTAGGGGCATCGAGATACCACGAGTATTCGGCATCTGGAGATACGATAATCATATTATAATGCGTTGCGAGATCTTCTATTGAAGGTATGTATCTTCTCCATACATCATATTTATCACTTGCTCCATGCAGTAAATATAAAACAGGGAAATTTGTAGTTGGCTGCTTTACATATTGTTTGGGCAAAATAACGTCAGCATATATATCCTTACTCATAGAATTACTTCTTATAAGTACTCCGACTGCATTTACTGCGGTTGTACTTCCGAGTAAAATAATATACGCTATTAGTAAAAATATCTTTCTCATTTTTATAATCACAAATTATTTTAAAATGACCAATGCCTCGTTATTGATATGGTTTTATTTTGATGGCGATTTAGCTATATTACTTCTCATATCGGTATCTGCCTCTATATTTTTCATCTTATAATAATCCATTATACCGAGATTCCCTGAACGAAAGGCCTCTGCCATAGCTTTTGGTACTTCTGCCTCGGCTTCAATCACCTTTGCCCTTGCTTCCTGTGCCTTGGCGATCATCTCCTGTTCAAGGGCTATTGCCATTGCTCGGCGTTCTTCTGCTTTTGCCTGTGCAATATTTTTATCGGCCTGAGCCTGATCCATCTGTAATACGGCTCCGATATTTTTACCTATATCTATATCGGCGATATCAATGGATAATATCTCAAATGCTGTTCCGGCATCAAGTCCTTTTTTAAGGACTAACTTGGATATGGAGTCAGGATTCTCCAATACTGTTTTATGTGATGTTGATGAACCTATGGATGATACTATACCCTCTCCTACTCTGGCAAGTACCGTGTCTTCTCCTGCTCCTCCTACTAATTGACGGATACTGGCGCGTACCGTTACGCGGGCCTTGGCGATCAACTGTATTCCGTCTTTTGCAACAGCTATAACTGGCGGGGTGTCAATAACTCGCGGATTGACCGACATCTGGACTGCTTCAAAAACATCACGACCGGCAAGGTCTATGGCCGTAGCCATTTTGAAACCGAGATCGATATTGGCTTTTGATGCTGAAACAAGAGCATGTACTACGCGTTCAATGTGACCGCCGGCAAGGTAGTGTGCCTCAAGATCATCACGTGTAATATTCTGCAAGCCGGCTTTGTGTGCTTCTATCATTGCACGCACAATTATTTGTGGCGGAACTTTGCGGATACGCATTAAGACTAGTTGCAACAGCGATATGTTCACTCCTGATGCTATCGCTGAAATCCACAGCAGAAAAGGAACAAAGTAGAAGAATATTATTAAAAGGATTATTGCCGCTATCAGCAGCAGAAAACTGAATTCAAACATAATTTTAATGTATTTAGGTTTATATTTATTATTGTTCTTTCTTGACTCTTTTTACTATTACAACGGTACTTTCTATTTTTTCAACTTGAATCTGCGTATTTTCATCGAGGAAGGACTCCTGTGCCCGCGCCTCTACTGCGTTACCGTTTATCATTACATGTCCCATGGGGTTTAGACGTGATACGGTAATACCGCTATCGCCTACTTTTATATTTTGAGGTATTTTGGTAGGGGCCACTGAATTAATCGTTGTGTCTAATGATATCCTCTTGAGCATTCGGGTTCGCATAAAAAATAGTACTCCGCCTATACAAACAAATACTGATATTATTGTAGTCAACATCCCGGCGTTAACTCCTATGGATGTAAAGGCATAATATACTGCGCTACCGAAAAAGAAGAGAGCACTTATTCCGGCTATTGTTATTCCCGGAAGAAAGAATATCTCTATAATTACAAGCAATAGTCCGATAAGCATTAATGATGCGATTATTACGATACTCATAGTTTACTTTTTTTGTTTTGATAAAATACCGGCTTCTGCCGCACGGCTAAGGTTTAAGTAGTTATTGGGCTGCGGATAAAGTGTTTTAATATACTCTTCTAATTTTAATATCTGTGTGCTGATATCAGTACGTTTTTTTGCTATACGGTATTTTTCTCTTAAATCAACCAAAGAGGCTTTTGTTTTCTCAATTTCTTTTTCCGCATCTGTGCCCTTTTTAAATAACGCCTTAGCTTCAGGGGACTTAAATTGAGATAGATTTGTATATATCAGACCCGGCTTGACAATAAATATAAAATCGGCTTTAGGTTCTTCTTTCTTCTCATGTGTTATTTTATAAATGCGACTAAGAAGTGATGAATAATCGGCTCCTTCACGCCATGTAGCAGCGATATTCTTTATTTTAGCATAAGGGATAATAGAGGCGGGCTGGAGATCGTCATACATCTGTCTCTCTTCGCTTGGGATAAACAGGTATATTATAAGTTTCCCTGCTGGTTGATAACGGTCTGAGGCGAACCACCCTACTTCGTTTAATTCGTCAATGGCCATCATATAGTCATTAAACGGTGAGTTAAAAGGCATTCCTACGTTTTCTGAGGATAGATATGAGCCTGTATTCAGATTTTTACGTGTCACGAAAATATCGTAATTTCCTATTGATAATGAATCATTGTCTGAAGCATAATATAGCGTTAAACCGTCGTTCATTAAGAATGGATAGGTATTATTGGACGAATCGGAATTAATGGAGGATATATCCATCTCTTCGCTCCAATTTCCATCATCCATTTTTGCTCGCTCTTTAAGACGATACAATCCTGATTTATCAGGATGTGAATATATCACTTTGTCTGCTCGCTGATTTTTATATACGGTCCCATCGGAAGTTTCTTTACTGTTTTTAAAGATATCTGACCAATATAACAACTCTCCTGATTCGGAAGAAAGCTTATAGTTTCTAAGAAAATCGGTCTTATTTACAATCATGGAATCGATAATAACAACAGCTTCTGTACGTTTAAGCATTCCGGCTGCTCTTTCGGCCTTTTCGATGTATTTAACGGCAACGGAGGTGTCACCTTTGTTTTTTCTGATGGATTCTAAATATTTCTCGTATTGTATGGCGGCTTCATCAAATCTATATACATCATAATAGATATTGCCAAGATATAAATAAGCATCCTGCACTTTTTTCTGTGCTGCTTTTTCGAGATAAGGAATAGCCTTTTCTTTTTCTCCTGTCATATACAGACAAACGCCATACCAATGATTAAGTGTGGCATCGGATGTCCGCTTTTTTAAGTTCTGATAAAATGTCTCTTTTGCTTCAGCGTATTTTCCATCTTTATACATGGCTTTGGCCGCTTCAAGTGTCTGTGCGGATAATTGTACGGTAGTACTGAGAAAGAGTAGGATTAATGCATATATCCTGTAACTCATACGGCTATTTTATTATTTATGAATTTATTCAGAATTGAAATAAAACAGGCTCTTAACCTTTGCAAAGTTAATCTTTTTAGTGTAAAACTTCAACTTTTAAGATGGTTTATTTGTAAGAGAGGATATTTATATGTGATATGTAATATGTTTTAACTTTATGGAGATTCATTTTCAGATACAATTTTAAGCATCTCTCTTACATCTTCTCGGCTTTTGAATGCTTTTGAGGGGATATTCAGCAGTATCTTCTCTTTTATTTCAAATATATAATTGCCTTCGGTGAACATTTTGTATTTAATATCTTGTAAATCGTAGCTGATGACCCCTCCTTCAAATAGATGTATTTTAAGAGACTCCTTATTTATTGTAATAAACTTCTCGGCAAAAACAAGACTATTTTCATAACTGCCTGATCGCACGAAATAGGCATGGAACAGGAGGAACGGAAATATTCCGAATATTATAATTATTGCCGCATATACAAAATCTGTTATAATAAATGATCCTGCAATTGATATAATAAGAATGGGAATCAGCAGGTATTTGTAACGGCCGGCTGAAATGTGCATAATAATCTTCACATACTGTACTGATGTTATTCTGTATATGAATGTCTCTATCTCCATTGCCTTAATTGTATGTGACAAATGTAATTAATTTAAGGATGTTTTTGGGTACATGACGAATGTTTATCAGCAGATTAATGTAAATTTGCAGCAATTATGGTTATTCACTAAAGATGGTGACGGAGGGATCGGAAATTATCATTAAACTTGACAGGCTTCTGATAAAGTGTATCAGAGAATATGGGCTGATTTTGGATGGCGACAAAATTCTTGTCGGGCTATCTGGAGGAAAAGACTCTTTGGCTCTTATTGAACTGCTTGCCAACCGTTCTAAAATATTTGCTCCAAGGTTTTCTATTACAGCTCTGCATATAGAAATGGAGAATATCGGCTATAAATCTGATACTGATTATCTGAAGAGTTTTTGTGATGGATTAGGTGTGAGGTTCTTTGTTCGCAAGGGGTGTTTTGATATGGACTCTGATAATCGTAAGTCGCCGTGTTTTTTGTGTTCTTGGAACCGCAGGAAACTGTTATTTGCTTTTGCAAAAGAGATTGGATGTAATAAAATAGCTTTGGGGCATCATAAGGACGACATCTTGACTACGCTGCTTATGAATATGACATTTCAAGGCTCTTTTTCAACAATGCCCCCTATTCTTGCTATGGATAAATTTGATATGAAAATAATACGTCCTCTGTCATTAATTAGTGAAATGGATTTATCGAAACTATCTGAAACGAAAGGGTACAAGATACAACCTAAGTGTTGCCCGTATGAGAATAGCAGTTACAGAGGGGATATAAGACGTATTATATCGGAGCTTGAAGCTCTTAATCCTAATGCAAAAAGCCATTTATGGGGCTCAATGGAGAACATTCAACAATATTATCTTCCTAAAAAAATTCAAACAAATTCTAACTAATTTATGCTTAAAAGTGTATCTACAATAGGGCTACTTATAGTATCTAACTTTTTTATGACTTTGGCATGGTACGGACACTTGAGGTTGCAACAGATGAAAATAACCGAAGGGTGGCCTTTGATCGCTATTATCTTGCTGAGTTGGGGAATAGCTTTTTTTGAATATTCAGTAATGGTCCCGGCAAACAGAATAGGCTTTAACGGTAATGGTGGACCATTCTCTCTAATACAGTTAAAGGTAATACAAGAGGCTGTCAGTATTACTGTATTTATGATTGTGGCAACATTACTATTCCGTGGAGAGGCTTTTCAATGGAATCATGGTGTTGCTTTTGTATGCATTATTGCTGCCGTTTATTTCGCTTTTCTGGATTAAGTGGAAGATTTGGTATATCCGTATTGGTATATCCGTAAATGTATTATTCTCATTTTCGCAATATCTCTTCAATACGCAGCAACTCTTCAGATGTAAAATCAATATTATCTAACGTATTAAGATTGGATTTTAATTGCGTAACTGAACTTGCTCCGCAAATTACGGATGTTACTCTTGTGTCTTTCAACACCCACGCAAGTGCCATCTGTGCAAGCGTCTGCCCTCGCAATGAGGCTATTTCCGATAGCTTTTTAGCCTTTGAAACAACTTCTGTTGTAACTTCTGCGGCTTTGAGAAATCCTTGCCGCGCAACCCGTGAATCTTCGGGTATTCCGTCGAAATAGCGTTGGGTAAGCAACCCTTGTGCTAATGGAGAATATGCGATGAATCCGAGCCCTTCGATTGCTGCTTGCGGTAAAATATCCTTTTCTATATTACGGGAAAGCATTGAATATTTTCCCTGATAGCAGATAAAAGGGATATGCTCTGACTGCAATATCTTAGCCGCTGCAATTGTCTGCTCTTTATCATATTTTGATATCCCGATATAGAGTGCCTTGCCTGAACGCACAATATCGGCAAGAGTGTACATAGTCTCTTCTAATGGTGTCTCTGGATCAGGACGGTGTGAATAGAATATATCCACATAATCTACGCACATTCGCTTAAGGCTTTGGTTCAACCCGGCAATAATGTGTTTTCTACTTCCCCATGATCCGTAGGGTCCGTCCCACATATCATGCCCTGCCTTGGTGGTTACGATTATCTCATCGCGGTAACAGGACAGTCCGTTCTTTAATATGCGACCAAATGTCTCTTCTGCTGATCCGGGGGGAGTCCCGTAATTGTCTGCTATATCAAAATGCGTTATCCCGTTGTCAAAAGCTGTATGCACTATTTTTTCGGCTTCGCCAAAATCTGATTCGCTCCCAAAATTATGCCATAGCCCTAAAGAAATTACGGGCAGGAGCAATCCGCTCTGCCCGCAATACCGGTATATCATATTATCGTAACGCCCTGCGTCAGCCTTATATTCCATACTCTATTTTATTACGCCGTAGCGTTTAAAACATTGTTGTATTTTATCAATTGCAAAATCAAGTTGCTTTTTATTATGTGTGGCCATAAGTGAGAAACGGATAAGCGTACTGTTATCTGATACGGCAGGAGATACTACGGGATTAACAAAAACCCCTTCATCAAAAAGCTCGCGTGTAATGCGGAATGTCTTGTCGTTATCTCTTATAAACAATGGAATGATTGGCGTGGATGTATTGCCTATTTCACAACCTATGCTGCGGAATCCGTCTAAGGCATAATGAGTTATCTCCCAAAGATGTTCAATGCGTTCCGGTTCGCTCTCCATAATATCTAACGCAGCGGATACGGCTGCCGTTGATGATGGTGTTATGCTTGCACTGAAGATATATGAGCGTGAGTTATGACGAAGATAATTTGCTGTGATTGAATCAGTTGCTAAGAATCCACCGAGTGATGCGAATGATTTACTGAAGGTTCCCATAATGCAATCGACATCGTTGGTTACTCCGAAATGGTTGCATGTTCCGCGACCATGATCACCAAAAACGCCTATTCCATGTGCCTCGTCAACATATACGGCTGCATTGTATTGTTTTGCAAGCCTCACTATTTCGGGAAGATTGGCTACGTCTCCCTCCATACTGAATACTCCATCGGTCACGATCATTTTAATCTTATCGGGGGCGCATGTTTGTAAAACGCGTTCGAGTGATGCCATATCGTCATGTTTGTACTTCAACTGAGTAGAAAAAGCCAAACGACGACCTTCTATTATTGAGGCGTGATCTAATTCGTCCCATATTATATAATCTTCGCGACCTGTAAGGCAGGAGACTACACCTAGGTTTACCTGAAAGCCTGTGGAGTATATTATAGCTTCCTCCTTACCTACAAATTTTGCTAATCTCCTTTCAAGCTCGGTATGAATATCAAGCGTACCGTTAAGAAAACGTGATCCGGCACATCCTGTACCATATTTTTTAATGGCTTCTATTGCCGCTTCTTTTATTTTAGGGTGATTGGTAAGACCAAGGTAACTATTTGATCCAAACATCAATACCTTTTTACCGTTTATTATAACCTCTGTATCCTGATCACTCTCTATCTCTCTGAAATAAGGATAAACTCCAGCTGCTTTAGCTTTTTGTGGAGCGTCATATCTTGCCAATTTTTTTTGTAACAACTTCATATTTTATAAATTACATCATCAATTTAACTCTTTATGTACTTCCTATGATGAGACAAAGTTAATGTATTTTTTCCATATTGAATTCGTTTGCTAATAAAATTTCAAATCGGATCGAAAAAGAGAGCTCTTTTAAATAAGAAATTACTTATAATACATATTTTTATGTTTTATCGCAATTGTATTCCGTATATTTGAAAAAAATTTCCGAAATTTGCAGAATAAAAGAATACAGTATCGATAGTATATACGGATTGTACGATAAACATCACTGTTTCTTGAATGATAATAATAAATAGTTATCGGGATAGGGAATCTTAATTCTGCTGTTATAGGTTACAAAGATGTTTTAGGTTACATAATATACTGAATAAAATAATATACATTGATCTATGGAATTTTCAGTTGAACAAATAGCTTCGTTTCTTAGAGGCGAGATTATAGGCGATGCGTCGGCTAAAATAAATAATTTATCTAAAATTGAAGAGGGTAAATCAGGTTCTCTAACTTTTCTTGCAAATAGTAAATATGCTCACTTTATATACTCGACTGAGGCGAGTGCCATATTAGTAAGACGTGATTTTACTCCGGAACAAGAGATAAAAGCTACGCTTATAAAGGTTGATGACCCTTATTCGTGTCTGGCTCTTCTGCTTAATATGGTAGACCAAGCTAGGCCACAAAAAAAAGGGATAGATAAAGATGTGCATATTGCAGCGTCAGCCAAACTTTCCGAGTCTGTATATATAGGCTCATTTACATACGTAGGAGATAATGCCGAAATCGGAGAAAATACAAAGATTTATCCACAGGTGTATATTGGAGACAATGTAAAAGTTGGGAAAAATTGTATAATCTACCCCGGCGTTTGTATATATCATGATTGTATTATAGGAAACAATGTAATAATACATTCTGGTGCAGTAATAGGAGCCGATGGTTTTGGCTTTGCTCCGCAGAACGGAGGCTATGTGAAAATTGCACAAATTGGAAACGTGATAATTGAAGATAATGTGGAATTAGGCGCAAATACGACTGTGGACAGAGCAACGATGGGCTCAACGGTGATTCACCGTGGGTCTAAATTAGATAATCTTATTCAGATTGCCCACAACGTAGAAGTTGGCGAAAACACTGTAATGGCTGCTCAAGTAGGCATTGCCGGGTCGACAAAGGTAGGCAATAACTGCATGTTAGGTGGACAGGTAGGACTGGCAGGGCATATAACGATAAGCGACAGTGTAAATATAGGAGCGCAGGCTGGCGTACCTAACAATATTGCATCCGGGTCTAATGTACTTGGAACTCCTGCAATTCCGGTAAAGGATTTTGCACGTCAGGTAGTACTGTTAAAACGTCTTCCGGATATGAATGATACCGTAAAGCGATTGCAGAAAGAGATTGACGAACTTAAAGCGATAATCGGCAATAAAGTGGAATAATTTAGAATACAGATATAATGAAGCAGAAGAGTTTAAAGGGAAGTTTTTCGTTGAGTGGCAAAGGACTGCACACAGGACTTGATATTACTATTACTTTTAACCCGGCTCCGGAAAACTCCGGATATAAAATAAAACGGATAGACATTCCTGATCAACCTGTAATAGAAGCTTTTGCCGATCAGGTAAGCCAGACGCAACGCGGAACAGTGGTGAAGAGCGGAGATGTTACTGTAAGTACGATAGAGCATGCTATGGCTGCCCTCTACGCATACGGAATAGATAATTGCCTTATTGAGGTTAATGCGCCTGAATTTCCTATACTCGACGGAAGTGCGCGCTTCTATGCCGAAGGTATTGAGAAAGTAGGAATAGAGGAGCAGAATGCCGAGCAGGAATATTTTCTGATTAAAGAAAAAATAGAGATTACAGACAAAGAGAGTGGATCTTCTATATTAATCCTTCCTGACGATCATTTTAGTGTAAATGTTCTGATAAATTTTGATTCTCCGGTGCTCAATAACCAATATGCAAGTCTTGAAGATATGGCTCTCTTCAAAAATGAAATTGCGGCAAGCCGTACATTTGTATTTGTACGAGAGATAGAACATCTATTGAAGAATGGTCTGATAAAGGGGGGGGATCTTGATAATGCAATAGTAATTTATGATAAAAAGACTTCGCAGGATGAGCTTGACCGCCTTGCAAATCTTATGGGCGTTACACGCAAGGAGGCAAATGAACTTGGATATATAAATAACAAACCTCTTGTCTTTGACAATGAACCGGCACGCCATAAACTACTCGATTTGTTAGGAGATCTCGCTCTTATAGGAAAACCTATTGTTGGGAGAATAATAGCTTCGCGCCCAGGGCATAAAATAAACAATATGCTGGCTCGTTCTATACGTAAGGAGATGAAACGTCAAGAAATTCAAGCTCCTTCATACGATCCCAGAATCCCGCCAGTAATGGATGTAAACCGCATAAAGGAACTTCTGCCACACCGCTATCCGATGCTACTTGTAGACAAAATAATAGAGGTAGGGAAAAAACATATCGTAGGGATAAAAAACTTCACAACAAACGAACCCTTTTTTCAGGGGCATTTCCCGCAGGAACCTGTTGTCCCGGGTGTACTTCTTATTGAATCTATGGCACAAACAGGTGGGCTTCTTGTACTTAACTCGGTTGATGATCCAGAAGGGTATTCTACATATTTTCTTACAATAGACAACGTTAAATTTAGACAAAAAGTGGTACCTGGTGACACAGCAATATTCCACGTAGCTTTCACAACTGATATAAGACGCGGTTGCGCATCTATGAAAGGTTATGTTTTTGTAGGAAATAAAATAACAACTGAAGCTGAATTCCTAGCTCAAATAGTAAAACATAAAAAATAGGTATATGCAACAATCACTCTCATTAATCCATCCCGATGCAAAAATTGGCAAAGATGTAGTCATAGGACCGTTCGTAACCATAGAGGAAGACGTGGTAATAGGCGATGGGACTATAATAAATTCCAATGCAACTATTCTTAAGGGCTCAAGAATAGGTAAAAACTGCAAGATCTGCTCATCGGCGGTAATAGGCGGTGAACCGCAGGACCTTAAATTTAAAGGCGAATATAGTACTGCCGAGATAGGCGATAATACTATTATACGCGAATTCGTCACGATAAACCGCGGAACGGCAGCAAAAGGGAAGACTGTTATAGGTAACAACTGTCTGATAATGGCCTATTCGCATATTGCTCACGACTGCCTGCTAAAGGACAATATAATAATTGCAAATGCGTCTCAGATTGCCGGTGAAGTTATAATAGAAGACTTTGCCACAATAAGCGGAGGGACTCTGATACACCAGTTTTCACACGTAGGGGCATATGTAATGATACAAGGTGGCTCACATATAAATAAAGATATTCCTCCATATATAATAGCCGGTCATATACCAACATTCTTTGCCGGAATAAACTTGATAGGATTGAAAAGAAGAGGTTTCTCGGCGGAGGCAATCGCCACTATTCAAGAGATTTACCGCTTGATATATATGTCAGGATTT
>JAVVOY010000010.1:13096-55817 GCA_036656055.1 Bacteroidales bacterium | reverse complement strand
GCTATAATTTATGGACCAAGTAAAGGAGAAGATATACCGTTTGAGGAAAACTCTTGACGAGCATAATTACAATTATTATGTGCTTAATATGCCTATTGTCTCAGACAAAGAGTTTGATGATATGATGTCGGAGTTGCAGCGGCTTGAGGGTGAATACCCTCAATATATTGATCCATCTTCACCTACTCAGCGTGTAGGAAACGATATTTCAGACGTATTTATTCAGGTGAAGCATAAATATCCAATGCTTTCATTGGGAAACACATATACAACCGATGAAGTAAAGGCTTTTTATGACAGAGTATCTTCCCTCCTGAATGAAGATTTTGATATTGTAGCAGAACTTAAATTTGACGGAACGTCTATATCCCTTACCTATGAAAATGGTAGATTGATAAAGGGGGTAACACGCGGTGATGGAACACGCGGTGACGATGTCACACAAAACGTAAAAACAATACGTTCTATCCCATTGCAGTTGCGCGGGAATGATTATCCACCACTATTTGAGATTCGCGGAGAGATACTTATGCCGTGGAGTGTTTTTGAAAAACTTAATGAAGATAGGGAAAAAGAGGAAGAACCATTATTCGCAAATCCTCGTAATGCTGCATCCGGTACTCTTAAGTTGCAGAATTCTGCTGTTGTCTCCACCCGTGGGTTAGATTCATACTTTTATTATATGCTTGGTGACGCATTACCAAGCGACAATCATTATGCAAATTTACAGAAAGCCCGTTCTTGGGGATTTAAAGTGTCGGAAGCGATGAAAATATGTAATACTTTCGATGATATGCTAGGTTATATTAATTATTGGGACACAGAGAGAAAAAATCAGCCAGTGGCAACGGACGGAATAGTATTTAAAGTTAACTCCCTAAGGCAACAACATCAGGCAGGATACACATCTAAATCACCGCGTTGGGCAATTGCATATAAGTTTCAGGCAGAAAAAGCATTAACAAGATTAAATGCAGTCTCGTTTCAAGTTGGTCGCACAGGTGCAGTAACGCCTGTTGCTAATCTCGATCCAGTGCAACTTTCCGGTACTACCGTAAAGCGTGCATCCCTGCATAATGCAGATATAATAGAAGGTTTAGACCTACACATAGGAGATATGATATATGTGGAGAAAGGAGGAGAGATAATTCCGAAGATAACCAGTGTTGATTTTTCTGCAAGGAGAGGTTCGCTAGGAGCAAAAGTACAATTTATCAAAAATTGTCCCGAATGCGGCACCCAGTTAATACGATATGATGGTGAAGCAGCGCATTATTGCCCTAATGATACCGGTTGCCCACCACAGATAACCGGTAAAATGGAGCACTTTATAAGTCGTAAGGCAATGAATATAGACGGATTAGGGAGTGAAACTGTTGAGTTGTTTTACAGAATGGGACTTTTACATGACGTTGCAGATATTTATAAACTTGAAGCATGGCAGATAGCCCGGCAGGAGAGGATGGGGGAGAAATCTGCTCAAAATATAATAGATGCTATACATGCTTCATTACAAGTTCCGTATGAGAGAGTTGTCTTTGCTCTCGGCATCCGTTTTGTAGGAGAAACAGTAGCAAAAAAACTTGCCTTAGCATTTAAAAATATTGAAGCCCTTATAACTGCAACCGAAGAGGAATTGGTAAACGTCGATGAGATAGGTCAAAGAATAGCTCAAAGTGTGATTTCGTATTTCAGCGAAGAGAGAAACCTTGATATCGTAGAGAGGTTAAGAAAAGCAGGAGTGCAGATGAGCCTGTCAGAGGAGAGAATGTCGCTGTTCTCAGATAAACTTGGTGGATCAACCATTGTTATAAGTGGAACATTTTCACGACATTCACGTGATGAATACAAAGTAATGATAGAGCAATACGGTGGTAAAAACACAAGCTCCATATCATCTAAAACAAACTATATACTTGCCGGGGAAAACATGGGTCCTGCAAAATTGGAAAAAGCTTGTAAATTAGGGGTTAAAATTATTTCGGAAGAGGAGTTTATGGAGATGATAAACGGATGATTATAAAGATAACCTATAAAATATAAACTCTTTCTTTTGCAGGTCTTACGATAAAAAGAATAATTTTATTAACTTCGCACCTTTAAAACGATGCTTAATCTTGTATGGAAAGAATAAATTTAAGAGGCTTGGGAATAGCCCTCATAACTCCTTTTGACGATGACGAATCGGTCGATTTTAAAGCACTTGGCAAATTAATCGACCATCTGCTTAATAATAATGTTGATTATATAGTTGCACTAGGGACTACCGGAGAACCTCCAACATTGACTGATGATGAAAAACATCAGATTATTGCTTTCGTAAAAGAACGAATAAGAGGTCGTGTACCATTGGTACTTGGAATTGGTGGCAATAACACGCGTGCTGTTGTAAATCAGATTAAAAATGAGGATTTAAACGGAATTGATGCTATTCTCTCTGTGGTACCGTATTACAATAAGCCGTCGCAGGATGGTATTTACGAGCATTACAAAGCCATCGCCTCCTCTACCGATGTTCCTATTATACTATATAATGTCCCGGGACGTACCGGTGTGAATATGACAGCCGAAACTACTTTGCGCCTTGCGCGTGATTTTAGTAACATTGTTGCCGTAAAAGAGGCGTCAGGAAATATTGTTCAGATGGACGATATTATAAAGAACAAACCAGATAATTTCATGGTAATATCCGGTGATGACGGGATAGCATACCCACTTATATCGCTTGGAGCGATAGGTGTTATATCAGTAATAGGTAATGCTTTCCCAAAAGAGTTTGGCAAGATGGTTCGCCTTGCACTCAATGGAGATTATGAGAATGCCCTTAAAATACACCATGAGTTTACAGAGTTGTTTTCTCTACTTTTTGTTGATGGTAATCCTGCCGGTGTAAAGAGTATGCTTAATGCAATGGGATATATAAAAAATCGTTTACGTCTACCTCTTGTCCCTACTCGTATAACAACATATGAAAAAATTAGGGTAGTGCTTGATAACCTTAATATTAAGGCATAAAAACAAAACAGGCTTTTGTCTTGTTTAAGTGAAGTGAAAATATTTAGCTATCCTTTAAAGATTAAATAATTATGATACAACGCATACAAACCCTTTATCTGCTGCTTGCCGGAGCATTGATGTTTGCTATTTACAACTTTCCGCTTGCTACATATTTCAACAGCGATGGAGTATGGAAATTCTATTCGGATGGTATTCAGACAGTGAACGGAAATATAGTTATCTCAATTGCAACATGGCCGGTAGCTATAATAATAGCACTCTCGGGGTTGCTCTCGTTTATATCCGTATTTGGTTATAAAAACCGTAATCGTCAAGCTAAAGGGTGTATGTTGAGCGGAATGTTCATGCTATTGTTTTATCCCGTTGCCCTGATATATTGGTGGTACGGAAAAGAGACCCTTGCAGCTGCATCCACATCATTTGGGGCTGTGCTAATATTCCCTGTAATGGCGTTTATACTTAATATTATGGCCATACGATCAATAAACAGCGATGAACGTCTTGTAAAATCTGCCGATCGTATTCGCTGACCATTCGGTTTTTAATTCACTATAATAAAGCAGGCTTATTTTGTTTATGCAAAATAAGCCTGCTTTATTATAATATAAACATATCTATTATTCAGAAATATCTACTGTTTTTTGAATGACAAAGAAAAGATAATCCGTAGATTCAACGTCATGAATAAAAGTTTAAATATATACATATAATCCTATTCTAACATAAATACCACCGCAAAAGAGATAGTAAAATATCTAATTTTTTATTATCTTCGCTCGCAAGATATAATTAAAATTTTTACGATATATTATTATGATTAATAGTATCAAATTAGTGCTTGTTTTGTTTGCATTCTTCCCTCTATTTGTATATGGACAGTTGAGAACAGATAGTCTGTTAGAAAAAGGGTGGAAATTTACAAAGGAAGACAACCCTGATTTTAGTGCAAGTCAATACGATGACTCACGGTGGCAGACAGTTAAAGTTCCACATGATTGGGCAATACACGGTCCTTTCAGTATTAATAACGATAAACAGAATGTCGCCATAACCCAGGACGGTCAAAAAGATGCAATGGAGCATGCCGGACGTACCGGCGGTCTCCCTTTTGTAGGGACGGGATGGTATCGTTTGAATTTTAATGTACCAACTCTTGCCGATGGAGAGAGGTGTACTGTGAAATTTGATGGAGCCATGAGTCATGCACGTGTTTATATTAACGGACATGAGGCTTGTTTTTGGCCGTATGGTTATAACTCTTTTTATTTCGATGCAACACCTTACCTTAATATGGGGGGCGTAAATACTATGGCCGTGCGTCTCGAAAACAGACATGAGAGTTCTCGTTGGTATCCTGGCGCAGGGTTGTACAGAAATGTGCACCTTGTTATTACTAAAAATGCGTATGTTCCGGTATGGGGAACACAATTAACTACGCCACATGTGGCAAAAGATTTTGCAAAGGTAAATCTAAAAACCTCTCTTATAGTTCCTGTAGATAAAAGCATAAAAGATTATTCAGTTATAACTGAGATTAAAGATAAGAACGGTATTATTGTGGCTTTTGATGAGAAGAGTGGCTCAGATTATGACGGAGATATGTTTGAACAGAATTTTATCGTGAAAAATCCTCTTTTATGGTCGCCCGATTCTCCTGATCTTTACACAGCCACATCTAAAATATATAACGGAGAAATATTAAAAGATGAATATACTACAACTTTTGGAATACGTTCGATAGAAATTATCCCCGACAAAGGATTCTTCCTTAATGGAGAGAAAACTGTATTTAAAGGAGTTTGTAACCATCATGATCTCGGTCCGCTGGGTGGTATTTCTAACGAGGCGGGAATACGTAGGCAGATACGTATTCTTAAAGATATGGGGTGTAACGCAATACGTACTTCTCATAATATGCCTTCACCGGAACTGATAAAGGCCTGCGATGAATTAGGAATGATGATAATGGCAGAATCATTTGACGAATGGAAAACGCCGAAGGTTCAGAATGGGTATAATAAGCTTTTCGACCAGTGGGCAGAGAAAGATTTAGTTAATCTTATACATCAATTCCGTAACAATCCAAGCGTTGTTATGTGGTGTATCGGTAATGAAGTCCCCGACCAGTGGAACGGTGATAACGGACCTAAACTCTCGCGTTTCTTGCAGGATATATGCCATCGAGAAGATCCGACAAGACCTGTAACACAAGGAATGGATGCACCAGATGCTGTTGTAAATAACAATATGGCTGCCGTTATGGATGTTGCCGGATTTAATTATCGTCCGCATAAATATCAGGAGAGTTATAAAAAACTGCCACAGCAGATAATTCTCGGAAGCGAGACGGCTTCTACAATAAGTTCGCGCGGTGTTTATAAATTCCCTGTCGTCCGCCGGTCTATGCCCAAATATGATGATCATCAGTCATCATCTTATGATGTTGAGCATTGCGGTTGGTCAAATCTTCCCGAAGACGATTTTATACAGCATGAAGACCTGTCGTATTGCATAGGAGAGTTCGTATGGACAGGATTTGACTATCTTGGTGAACCAACCCCTTACTATTCTGAATGGCCGAGCCATTCATCACTCTTTGGTATTGTTGATCTTGCCGGATTGCCAAAAGACCGCTACTACTTATACCGCAGCCATTGGAACAAGAATGCCGAAACGCTACATATCCTTCCGCATTGGACATGGCATGGACGGGAAGGAGAGGTGACCCCTATATTTGTTTATACAAACTATCCTTCGGCAGAACTTTTTATTAACGGAAAAAGCCAAGGAAAACGCACAAAAGATCTGTCGGTGAACGTATTTAATAGTGCAGACTCTATATCTACTGCCGATTTCAAACGTCAGAAACGTTATCGCCTTATGTGGATGGATACTAAATACGAACATGGGAGCATAAAGGTTGTGGCTTATGATATGGACGGCAAAGCCGTTGCCGAGAAAGAGATACATACAGCTGGAGAACCATACAGAATACAACTTACACCTGATCGTTCAGAAATTTGTGCAGATGGGAAAGATCTCTCTTTTGTAACTGTTAAGGTTGTTGACCGAGACGGTAATCTCTGTCCGTTTGCTGATAATGAGATACATTTTAAGGTAAAAGGGGAAGGGTGTTATTACGCAGGAGCCAACGGAAACCCTGTTTCGCTTGAACCTTTTCAGCGACCGCAAATGAAGCTCTTTAGCGGAATGATGACAGCAGTTGTTCAATCTACTGAAAAAACCGGAAAAATAATTTTAGAGGCTTCGGGTAAAGGATTGAAGAGGGCTGTATTAAATATAAATAGTAAATAGTGCTCATTTATTGATTATGAAGTTTTCAAGATTACATCAATTTATAAGCCTTATAACCTGTCTTCTCCTTATGCTGACGGTTTCCATAAACAGGGATGGTCGTGTTTTGGGCAGGGAACTATCTTCTGAAGATAAGCAGGAGAATAACAAAATAGTTTACGAAGATGGAGGGTATATTGTAATCTCAACAGAGTATATAGCTAAAGATATTACAGGTTATGGTGGAGCTGTGCCGCTTCATATTTTTATAAAGGATAACCGTATAGTAAAGATAGAACCTCAGCCTAACTCTGAGAGCCCCGATTATTTTAAGCATATTATAGATAAAAAACTTCTGTCTGTTTGGGTAGATCTTTCGCCAAAAGAGGCACTTGCCAAGGATGTTGATGCGGTTTCAGGGGCTACATACTCCTCGTCAGCTATTATCGAGACTGTAAAACGTGCGATGGCCTATATTGAAGATACTGGAGTTAATACAGGAGGTGGAACACATCAGAATTTCAACCTTAAATTCGCCGTAACGGTTATTGTAATCCTATCTGCTATGTTTCTGCCACTATTCATTAAAAATCGTAGATACAGAATATTGCAACAAGTACTTAATATTATTGTGATTGGTTTCTGGAGTGGCAGTTTTATATCTCTGTCGTTGATTATAAACTATCTTTCAAACGGAATTAACATTGCCGTTTCACTGATTGCAGTTTTACTTCTGTCTGCAGCCTTTATAATGCCTTTGTTTGGAAAGAAAAGTCACTATTGCAACTGGATATGTCCGTTGGGGGCTTTTCAGGAACTTATAAGCGGAATTACACCGTTTAAGATTAATATTCCGCAGAAGATAATCGTATTACTGACACGTTTTAGAGAACTTTTATGGTTTGCGATAATGTTCATTATGTGGATAGGTGTTGGATTTAGTATTATTGATTATGAGCCATTCTCAGCGTTTTTGTTCCGTACAGCTAACGTGCCCGTTATAATTATCTGTTCATCTTTTTTACTACTTTCGTTTTTGACACCGAGACCATTCTGTCGTTTTGTTTGTCTCACCGGAACCCTTTTGAAAATGTCTGAAAGATCGAAATAAACCCAAATAAAATTATGCTACTATGGATACATCAAAAATATTAAATCTCATTCTCGCTGTTGCGTTGGTTGTATTATCGGTAAAAGTTACTTTTACTGAAACCGAAAAAACAGGTGAAAATATACCGATTGATACTTCTGCTGTAATACTTGATAATATAATGACGAGGACAAGCGTGCGCTCGTACACTGATGAAAAGATTGAGGATAAGAAGGTGGAATTGATACTAAGAGCCGGAATGTCAGCACCCACGGCGCGTAATAAGCAACCGTGGATGTTTGTGGTTGTAAATGACAAGACTGTATTAAAGCAATTAGCCGATTCATTGCCACATGCAAAGATGCTTGCAGAAGCTTCGTTGGCGATAATTGCTTGTGGTGACCTAACCAAAGCTCTGAATGCCGCAGGGAGTGATTATTGGATACAAGATGTATCAGCAGCAACCGAAAACATGCTGCTTGCAGCACATGGATTGGGATTAGGGGCTGTATGGACAGGAGTTTATCCGATGAAAGAGAGGATAAATACCGTTAGTCGTATTATGAATCTGCCTGAAAATATAATTCCGCTTAATGTTATTCCGGTAGGTTATCCAAAAGATAACCCTATGCCAAAGGATAAATGGAAAAAAGAGAATATACACTATAATATATGGTAGTATATAAATTATTTTGCAAGTAAGCGTGCAGATGACAGCAAAAGAGATGTTCTCTTTTGCTGTCTATTTACTGAGAGATTAGTAATCTCCTTTTGTGTCTAGAGGAAATTGATCTGTTTCCGAATTTCCGTTCTATAATACGCTTGAACCCACTAACTATCTGTTTCCCCATCTGAATCCGCGTGCTGTCAACTCTACTAATGGCAGTTGGGGTAACATCGTTTTTATATTTGGCTTTGCCTAATCTGAATTTTATCTTATCTAAGTTTCCAGTAATATTTATCCCCATCTTAAAAGGCAGAGGGGATTTCAGTATTGAAATATGGTATTTGAAATTCATATCCAAACCTTGTTCTCCTCCAATTGCTGCTTTGTAGCGGTCTATCTCCACAACAAACGGATATACGATTACATTTCCGTTGTTGATAGCCATATTTACCGATATGCTGTCGAATACATTCTCTTTTTTGTTTTTAAACAACAACATCTTTGAAATTTCGGCAAAAGTCTCTCCATCCATCAGCACAAGGCTGTCGCCTTTGATATGGAGTGCTGAACGCAGTGTGGGGATACGTATATTCATGGCAGAATCAAGACGAGCATCGGCTGTTATGTCAAACAAAACATGTCCTTTAAAGGAGCGTAGCATTGGTACTATTGTGTCCAATTCCGGAATGAACTTTATTAACTTGGCTATATTAATATCTTTTATCTTGATATCAAAGCCGGTATATCCACCTTTGGGAGATGCTGCTTTGTATACCATGACGGCTTTCATGTCTGAGTCTAATGCGCGCATGCTTAACTCTTTGAGATGGACAGCCTGATTTAAGATGTTTATCTCTCCGTGAACATTTTCAATTGTCATCTTATTGAAAACCACTTTCTTCAGGTTTGTTTGCATCTCAAAATCAATATTTGCCGGGATCACAAATAGTTTTAATGCAGTGTTTATGGTGTCTGTCCTAATTTCAGTACTATCTTCAGGGAAAGAGAGGGCGTTTATAAGTTGATTGCAATCTATAAAATCAGATGTTATCATCAGTTTGGCTGTCAATATCTCTTTCTTAGTAATGGCGCGGTATAGTCCTATTACATTGCCTGAGGCTGTAAGATTTGAATGTCCGATACTAACTGACGCATTTTTTAGAGTAATCTTTTTTTGTTCTACTGTTACAGCTGTTTTTTTCATGTGTATGGGCAAAGCAAATTCAGATGTGCTAAATCTTAATCGGTCGAATCCAACAATTCCGTTTGGTATCCATAATGAATCCCTCTCTTTGTAAGCTTGTAATTTAATTCCTGCCACATTCATCGCCATTTTTGTGTCATTCATGCGCATGAATAGAGAGTCGGCACGTAAGGATAGTTCTATCATTGGCTTTGCAGCATTCTTAGTACTTGGAGAGAGAGCTCCATTAACTTTGGTATGTGCGCTAAATATCTGAATTGAATCACCTACCGAGGCACGCAGTTTACTTGCGTCTATATTGAATTTAAGATTTACTATCCGAGTTGTATCCTGAGGATTTGTTGAAGATACAGTTGCTACGAGGCGTTCTATCTCTGATGCAGCAAACCGGCTGTGTAGTACTATATTTTGAATATCAAATTTTGCTTGCAGGGTTTTATCACCACTAAAAATGAAAGTTGAATTACCTGTAAAACAGAAGTCTTTTGCTGTATCTTTAAGTTCTAATTTTGTAAGCACGAGTTTTCCGCTGAGTCTTATGCGCCCTATATCCTGTTTTTTGATGGAAGAGAGGCGGCATTTAAGTTTAAGATCGGCATCCAGTTTGCCGTGGATTGTTACACTATCTTGTAATGGAAATGTTTTAGCTAAAGCATCAAGGTCTACCGTGGAGTGTGTGTTGAAATTAATTATTGGATCGCCCAGTATGTCCTCTATCTTTCCGTCGGCAATGATTTCGGTATTAGCCCCTTTAAAATGGAAAATTTTTAAGTTTGCATAAGATGGTTTTTTGCGCATTAAATCCACATAGGCATCAAAATCAGCTGTAAAATTGTCTATACCATAAGGTTGTCCGACATATTTTGCCGAAGCGTCTTTGATCTTTATTTTCAGCGTAAATGCAGGCAAATTGTCTTTCCCATATATCCCTTTTACACAGCCTTGTACCATTACTTCCCCCTTAGCACTTATCTTTTTGTCTTTTATATATGCTTTGGGAATCATTCCAAATACTGTTTCAACCGATGGTGCGTACAATCCGTAGTTGAGATTTACATCTATTGTTTTATTAACCGTATCGCGCTTTAGATTTCCATCAAGACCAAGTTCTATACCGTTAATTGTAAGCAGAGATTTTTGCAGTTTCCACTCAAGGGTAGAACTATTGACAGAGATGTTTGTCTTTAGTGCAGTAGATACTCTGTTTACAAGTAACTCTCCTTGTTGCCAGAATAATATATTTTTGTTGCTTAACTCAAGATCCATTTTTGAAATCTTTTTTGTGAGTGATAGTCCGAGTTTCATGTCGGTATCTTCCATGCGTGAATATATATCTGTGTTGCGGTCGTCAAATATGATATTGGCACTCTTCAATTCTAGCTTTTGTACCTCTATTTCGCTGTTGAAATTTGAACTAACCGTATCTTCAGCAGTTGAGTCTGTCTCCGCTTTCATTATATCCCAATTAGCTTTACCATCCTTGTCTCGGAAGGCATATATTGATAGCTTTTCCAGAATAAGCCTATTAACAATTATTTTGTTGTCTTTAAGGTAAGCAATAGGGTTGACGGTTAATACACACTCTTCAAAAGATAACAAAGAGTCTGTTTTACAGAAGTGTTTATCATTAAAAGCTTTAGAGACCAAAGATCCATTCTCTATTTTTAATCCAAACTGCGGAAAAGTGGAGAAAAATGTTAGTTCTACGCTTTTAATTTTTAATTCCGCATTTAGAGTTTTGTTGGCAGTTTTCAATACTACCGGTGTTAATTTATCTGACGTGAATACGAAGTTAGTAGCTATTGTGATGGCAGTTATAGCTAATACCATAATTATAGCCAATGTTAATCCGGCTATTTTAAGTGATTTACGTACTTGTTTGTTCATAATATCAGAGAGATATTTTTTTCGTGATGATTAGAACTACAAAATTACAAAAAATAGCTTAATATAAAATTTAAATATAGTATCAATCTACCTTTGTTAAAATCAGGATAGAATATTGTAGTTGTATCAACTGTTTTTTTTATCTTTGGCAAATATAAAAAACATTATAGTAAAGGTATTTATATCAAAAAAAACAGTTAGATTTATGAAGCGGAGCATCTTTTTTATTTTGATTATATTCATGTCGTTTTCTGCTTTTGCAGAGACAGAATATAAACCGGAGTTTTCTACGGCAGGTTTTTTTAAGTTACATGGTTCAGGTCGTGATATATATTCAATGAATCCTGCATGGCGCTTTCATAAAGGGGCACTCTCTGATGCACAGGCAAGAGATTATAATGACCGTGGATGGAGTGTTGTATCGTTGCCTAATGGAATAGAGTATCTCCCTACCGAAGCAAGCGGATGTATCAACTATCAGGGAGAGGTGTGGTATAGAAAACACTTTATTCCATCAGATACATTAAAGGGTAAAAAGTTATTTTTGCATTTTGAGGCTATAATGGGCAAAAGCAAAGTGTTTGTTAATGGAAAATCTGTTGCCAAATCATTTGGTGGTTATCTACCTATTGTAGCGGATATTACAGATGTTGTTGAATTTGGTAAAGATAATATTATTGCCGTATGGGCAGATAATAGTAACGATCCTTCATATCCTCCGGGAAAGGCTCAGGATGTATTGGATTTTGCATACTTCGGAGGCATATACCGTGACTGTTGGCTTATTGCTTGCAACGATATATATATTACCGATCCAAATTATGAGAAAGAGGTAGCAGGAGGTGGTTTGTTTGTAGCTTATGATAAGGTATCCGAAGCATCGGCAGAGATGCTTCTTCAGTTACATTTGCGCAATGATGGACAGAAACTATTTTCTGGTACTGTTTGGTATGAGGTGTTGCAACCCGATGGAAAGCGAGTTGCATTAAGTCACGAAAAGTTTAAGGTAGATGCCGAGAAATCAGTTACCGTTAAAGATAAAATATTATTGAAAGCGCCTCAACTTTGGAGCCCTGAGTCCCCATTCTTGTATAATCTTATTGTACGCGTCAGAGACAAAGACGGTAGAGTTGTTGATGGATACCGTCTCAGAGTGGGAGTGCGCAGTGTGGAATTTAAAGGTAAAGATGGTTTCTGGTTAAATGGTAAGGCGTATAATGCTCCTTTGATAGGAGCAAACAGGCATCAGGACTTTGCCGTTGTAGGTAATGCTGTTGCAAATAGCATTCATTGGCGCGATGCAAAGAAATTGCGTGATGCCGGATTGAAAGTTGTCCGTAATGCACATTGTCCGCAAGATCCGGCATTTATGGATGCTTGCGATGAACTTGGATTGTTTGTTATTGTAAACACCCCTGGTTGGCAATTCTGGAACGATGCTCCAGAGTTTGCAGAGCGTTGTTATACAGACATACGTAATATAGTACGCCGTGACCGTAACCATCCATGTATATGGTTATGGGAGCCGGTTCTTAATGAAACATGGTACCCTGAAGAGTTTGCAAAGCATACTAAAAACATAGTAGAAGAGGAGTATCCATATCCTTATAGTTACTCTGCCTGTGATGCCTCGGCAAGAGGTAAGGAGTATTTTAGTATATTGTTTACCCATCCATTAAACGGTGAAGAGGGCGGGTATAATTTAGGAGAACTTAATCCTAAAATTACATACTTTACTCGTGAATGGGGAGACAATGTTGATGATTGGAACTCTCACAACTCGCCCAGCCGTGTAGCCAGAAATTGGGGAGAACAGCCTATGCTTGTACAGGCAAAACATTATGCTGACCCTGAGTATATATCCACATCATACGATGCGCTTTGTCGCACCCCAAACCAGCATGTTGGTGGGTGTCTGTGGCATTCATTCGATCATCAGCGCGGTTATCACCCCGATCCTTTCTACGGAGGTATAATGGATGTTTTCAGGCAACCAAAATACTCTTATTATATGTTTATGTCACAGAGGTCTCCACAAAAAGAAGATCGTATATTTGAGACAGGTCCTATGGTTTATATTGCACATGAAATGACACCTTTTTCAAATAAAGATGTAACTGTTTTTTCAAATTGCGATCAGGTGCGCCTTGTTTTTAATAAAGGAGGTGAGAGCCATATATATACCAAGGATAATACAAAAAAGGGGATGCCGTCACCTATAATTACATTTAAGGATGTATATAATTTTATGACAGATAAGGCTCTATCGAATGATAACAAGCAGGATGATATTTATCTATTTGCCGAAGGTTTGATAAACGGTAAAGTAGTTGCTACTCATAAAGTATCTCCTGCCCGCAGACCTGAAAAGATTTTGCTTAGTATTGATGATGAAAAAACAGGGCTTAAAGCCGATGGTTCTGATTTTGTAACCGTAGTGGCTTCGGTTACCGATAAGAATGGAAATATTAAACGATTAAACAACTATTATATCAAATTCAGTATTGAGGGAGAGGGACGCATATTAGGCGGTGCGGGTGTAATGGCCAATCCTGCTCCGATTCGTTGGGGTGTAGCGCCTATTTTGGTGCAATCGACACTGAAACCAGGAAAGATTAAAATTAGCGCAAGTGTGCTTTTTGAAGGTTCACAAATGCCTGTAAGCGGTGTATTAGAATTTGAGAGTCGCCCGGCTGTCATGCCATTAGTTTATGATTCTGTTGAGGCATCGCTAATTTCAGATGTTTCTCGAGCAGGTGTAATTGTTGCAAAGACAGATAAAGAGCTGGAAATTGAAATATCCCAAAAAGAAGAAAATGCCCGTAAATTAAAAGAGGTTGAGAAACAGCAGGCAGATTTTGGCGAAAACAAGTAATATTCTGATTGTATAAATAATATTTGGCTCTTATCGGTTTTGTGCGATCGGAGCCATTATTATTTTCTGTTGTAGATAAAAACTCAGCGCAATAAAAGAGACTTTTAGTAGCATAAAAATATTTTCCCGTGGAAATTTGTTTTGTTGGAAAATAAATATTATCTTTGCAAAAACAAAATAATAATATGATAAAATTATTTTTTAAGAAAAACTGGCTTACTCTTACCGGAGTGGCAATAGGTGCTGTTGGAGGGTATTTGTATTGGTTTTATGTAGGTTGTCTAAGTGGTACGTGTATAATAACATCTTCGCCTATAAACAGCTCATTATGGGGAGGGGCAATTGGGGGTTTATTATTTAGCCACTCTGTATTTAAAAAAAATAAAAGTGATGAATAATTTATTTAAAAATTGGAGTATTACGCGTATTTTACGTCTGACGGCAGGAATAGGGATTGCCATATATGCAGTAGTATCTGAAAATTACATGTTTTTATTATTGTCCATAATACTTATCGTCCAGAGTATAATTAATATGTCATGTTGTGGATGTTCGTCAGAAGGGTGTAATATAAATAGAGAAGACAAATAATATAACGAATAAAATTAATGATGAAAAAGATTTTTTTGATAGCTCTTACCTTAATGCTAATTACTGTATATGCTAGTGCGCAAGTAAATAACAAAAATAAAAATAATACTAAGATGAAAACTATTGAACTAACAAAAGCTGATTTTTTGAGTAAAGTTGCAAATTACGAAGTCAATACTAAAGAGTGGAAATATCTTGGCGATAAACCCGCGCTTATTGATTTTTATGCGTCATGGTGTGGACCATGTAAGGCATTGTCTCCGGTGCTTGAGGAGCTTGCAGTAGAATATGGCGATTCAATTTATATCTATAAAGTTAATACGGAAAAAGAGCAGGACATTGCTTCGACATTTGGCATTCGCTCCATCCCGTCATTACTTTTCATCCCTATGAGTGGGCAACCTAAAATGGCTCAGGGGGCAATGCCGAAAGCATCACTGAAAGAGGCAATAGATAAACTTATGCTAAATAAAAAATAGTTATGGCTCTTGTTATTGATGCAAAGCTTTGTCCGCAGAACCACCGTTGCCCATTGATCTCTTTATGCCCTGTCAGGGCTATTAAACAGAATGGATATGAACTTCCTGTTATTGACCCTGAGAAATGTATTGAATGTGGAAAATGCGCTAAAATGTGTGGAATGAATGCTGTTTATAAACAGGCATAGTATGGAAATATTGTGTAAAATACGGGATATACAACGTGCTGTATATCAGTTTGAATTAAACTTTGAGAATCAGTATGGCATCTGTCTTAATGAAGGGATGGCATTATGTACTCTTTTTAGTACAAAAGAACTCTCTTCAGGAGAGTTAGGTAAATTACTCGGTCTATCCGCCTCCAATACATCCAAGGTAATCAGATCAATTGAAAGCAAAGGGTTAGTGGAGCGCGTTATTGGTTCTGAAGATAAACGCCAAATGTATTTCTTTATATCTCCAAAAGGTTGTGCACTACTATCAGAGATAAAATCTGCCGAAATTCAATTACCTCTATTAATAAGGCAACTTACTGATAAATAATCCTGTATCGAGAAATATTATATATAGCAAACTTATGCTCAGATTAGTATCTAACTTGCATTCAAAGATGGCATTCAAAAAATTCTCCGATAAAAGATGCGAAAATTAATTTTTGCTCACCAGTGGTACATATTTTAGAGCCTTTTTAGTCTTGTAAATTTTCGCACTCTTTTATCCATATTCCAGCTGCTACGTCACTGGGCATTATCCATCCTCCGCGCGGAGATAACCCAATGCTTCCAACTGCTGGTCCATCGGGTGAGCAGGATCTTTTGAACTGCATTGAAAAAAACCTTCTGAAAAATATCGTTAGCCAATGTTTTATTGTACCCTTACCATATTTCTCACCGAAAGCCTCTGTTGCAAGAAATTGTATCTTTGAAGGAGAAAATCCGTGACGCATAAAATTATAGAGAAAGAAGTCGTGCAGTTCGTAGGGTCCGACTAAATCTTCGGTCTTTTGTTTTATATTTCCATTTTTATCGGCAGGAACAAGCTCTGGAGAGATAGGCGTATTTACAACATCTAACAAAATATTACGAATATCTCCTTGTTGTTTCATTGCAATCCAAGCTACCATATATCTAGCTAATGTTTTAGGTACTCCGCAGTTTACATTGTACATAGACATGTGGTCTCCATTATAAGTAGACCATCCTAACGCTATCTCTGACATATCGCCTGTACCAACTAACATTGCTCCGTTTTTGTTTGCCATGTCCATTAATATCTGTGTGCGTTCGCGCGCCTGTGCATTTTCGTAAACAGTATTGTGATTGTCTATATCATGATCTATATCTTTGAAGTGTTGCAGGCAGGCTTGTTTTAAGTTAATCTCCATAAATGTTGCTCCAAGAGAGTTGATCATACTTACAGCATTTGTATATGTCCTGTCTGTCGTGCCGAATCCCGGCATCGTAGTTCCTATAATATCTTTGCGATCGAGACCTGATTTGTCGAAAGCGTTCACTGTAACTAACAGTGATAGAGTTGAGTCTAAGCCTCCGGATATTCCTACAACAGCCTTTGTACACCCAGTATGCCTCATGCGTTGAATCAGTCCGGCCGTTTGTATGTTAAATATCTCAATGCAGCGTTCTGATAATTCATCTTTATCTGCCGGTACAAATGGGTGGGCATTAATCTTTCTGAGAAGTTTTATACTTTTCTGAACTTTACGGGAAAATTCAGCGTGTATGTAATCTGTTTTATTATTGGGACGGTTAAATCCATTATCTGAGCGGCGTTCGTGCATAAGCAGCTCAATATCTATTTCTGATATTGTAAGCGAACCCGAATCATTAAATCTTTCTCCTTCGGTTATAATTTTTCCGTTCTCGGCAATTATTGAAGCTCCGCTGTATACGTAATCCGTTGTAGATTCTCCAACCCCTGCCGAAGCAAACACATATCCTGTATGATTTTTCTCAGACATCGTTGAAATACATGAGCGTATTCTGCTGTATCTTCCAGCAACTTCAGGGTATGCTGCAGGCATTGCAATAATATTGGCTTCTCTTATTAAAGAATCGCAATCTGATTCATTTGCCGATAATGCGTCTTCTCCTATTCCGGCTGTGATTGTAATCTCTCCCGATTGACATATATAGTGCGATGTAAACATTGTATCCTGACCACAAAACATTTTAAGTTCAGAGGATATCTCTTTCCCGGAAGAAAACCATCGCTTCTCAGTTTGACTTAGGTGTGATTTGGGGATTATATGTAATATTTTGCCATTCTGAAACAGCACTGCGGCATTGTATGTTTTGTTTCCAACAATAACAGGCATTCCAAGCACGATAAGTGGCGTATTATCGCTACATGCTGTTAATATTCCGGAAAGTGCCTGTTCCGCGCTATCTATCAATTTTTTATTTAAGAAGATGTCTCCGCATGTTGCCGATGTCAGCGAAAGTTCTGGAAAAACTAGTAGTTCTACATCGTTTTTTGCAGCCTCTTTTATAAGCGAAATTATCTGTTCAGCATTGTATTCAGGGTTGGCTACTTTTATCTGTGGCACGGCAGCAGCAACACGTATATATCCGTAATTCATCGCTATCATTGTTTTAATTTTTTCAAAACAAAGATATGAAATATATCTGAAAGTAAGAAGGGGCATTTATATTGATTACGCTAAGTATTACAATTAATTTGTAATCTGATGTCTTGTTTTTCTGAAAAAAACGTATTAATTTAGCTCTATTATCAGACAAATGTAATCAAACAGATTCCTGCGAGAACCTTGTAATAAAATTTTGTATATTACTTAAATAAAGTAGTAAATTTGCGAATAATTAAAACAACTGAAATGAGACTAATAATCGTTCTATTTTCAATATTATTGCTGCATTCCGCCACAAATGCAAATGCAGTAGAGTTAAACGACCTTACATCTGATAAGTACAAAGTCGTACCGTTTGCCACAGTAGTATCTTCTGAAGACGGTGCATATTATGCTGCGGCAAACAGTGATAAATCTATGATATTCAGATTTGAATATAAGACCGGTAATATTGTGGATACATTGTTTAATGCTGCAAAAGCACGTTCATGTACGTTTAAGAGTTTTGATGGTTTTGATATGAGCCGCGATTTTACGAAGATACTCTTATATACGGCATCGGAGAAAATATATCGAAATTCATTTAAGGCCGAATATTATACGTTTGAAATAAAGCGTAATCTTGTAAAACCGCTTTGCAGCGAAGGGAAGCAACAGATTGCTGTTTTTTCACCAAATGGGCGTATGGTGGCATTTGTTCGTGATGGAAATATATATTTAAAGAAACTCGATTACGATTCACAATCAGAAGTTACAAAAGGTGGAGAGCGAGGTAATGTAATATATGGCACTACTTCATGGGCTTATGAGGAGGAGTTTTCACTGATTAATACTCTTACATGGGCTCCTGATAATACCACGCTTGCGTTTCTCAGGACGGATGAGAGCCTGATAAAACCGTATAGAATACAGCTTTATGAAGGTTATTGTCCTTTGATGAAAGAGTATGCTCAGTATCCTGGCGAATTTTCATATAAATACCCTGTTGCAGGTACTGATTGTTCAAAAACTGAGGTTTATACTTACACTGTTGAATCTCGTGTTGTAAAACGAATGAATATTCCTATTGCTGATGGCGGTTATATCCCTCGCATCATTTTTACAAAAGATTCCCTATCTCTTGCAGTAATGACATTAAACCGAGAGCAAAATATACTGAATGTTTATAGTGTAAACCCAAAATCAGGAGTCTCTCGCGTATTAGTGAAAGAGACAAGCAATACTTGGGTTGATGAGCAGAGTTATATGGGGATAACATTCTATAAAGACTTTTTTGTAATACCGTCCATGCGTGATGGTTACCGTCATTTGTATCAATATTCTGCGAATGGTAAACTGATGCGTAAACTTACTTCTGGACATTGGGATATAACAAAATTTATTGGATCCGATGGAAAGGGTATATTCTTTTATCAGGGCAATGCCGAAGGGAATATTAATAGTTCGGTATATAAAACCGACATTTCAGGAAAGATTACGCGCCTAACCTCAGGTAAAGGTTATAATACGGCATATCTAAATGCTACCGGAACTTATTTTGTAAATATATTCAGTAATATAACTACCCCGCCTGTTATTACGCTAAATAATGCTCAAGGTAAAATAATGAAGACTATTTATGATAATAAAGCTTTGAAAGGAAGCTGTTTGTCAACAAAAGAGTTTTTTACTTTTAAGAATGAAGATGGGATCATACTTAACGCATATATGCTTAAGCCGTCATACTTTTCAGAGAGCATAAAGTATCCTGTAATAATGATACACTCCAGTATCCCCGGTTCGCAAAGTGTGTTAGATAAGTGGGAAAGCCCTGACTGGCGCGATTATATGGTGTCTAATGGGTATCTTGTTATTTGTGTCGACACGCGTGGAACAGGTGGGCGCGGAGAGGTGTTCTCACATTGTATCTATCGCAAGTTAGGTATACTTGAGGCACAAGATCAGATATCCGCTGCAAAATATATTTCTTCGCTCAGTTATGTTGATTCACGTAATATATCAATTTATGGATGGAGTTTTGGAGGATATATTACGCTTATGAGTATGACTTTAGGCGATGGTATTTTTAAGTCAGGTGTTGCTGTTGCTCCTGTTACCGATTGGCACTTTTACGATGCCATATATACTGAACGGTATATGAATACTCCGCAAGCAAATGACAATGGTTATAATATAACATCTCCGCTTAAGATGGCAAGCAAGATGTCAGGTCGCCTTTTATTAGTGTCTGGTACTGCCGATGACAATGTCCATTATCAAAACACATTACAGTATAGCGCAGCTATGATTGAAGCCGGCAAGCAGTTTGATATGCAGATATATCCCAACTGCAACCACTCTATAACAGGGTGTGGTACACGCCTGCATCTATTTACACGCATATACGATTTCATAAAGCAACACACAAAACAGTAATTGACCACATCTCTACGTATAAAATAAACTTGTTTATTTTTAATTATATAATTATCGAATATTATTCCGATACTAAAAAGTATTATATTCACGTTAACATTATAATAAAAGAGAATCGTCCTTTTAATGCGGTTATATATGTAAAAGTTTGTTTGTTTATTTATGATGCTGCGTATTAATCACATTCACAGGACTCATAACGATAAGAAATAGGATAAAGATAGTGAGAAAAATAGTCTCGTTAAAGACTTTCTTATGTTGGTGGCAGACTGTTGCGTTTCTGCCGCTGACATTTCTGTCTTTCTTTTTAGAAAATTCAGAAATTAGTGCGATTGTAACATTGCACGCGATCTTTGCTGTCCTTTTATTGACATTATATATTTACATTAAAAAAAAGGCAGGGATATTATTCCCTACATACCTTATTGCAGCATTGTTGCATTGTTCGGTAATTATAATATCTGCAATATCAGTTTTTCAACCGGCAGCAGTATTGATAAAAGCTTTTGTATTTATACTGGCATTATATTTTTTGAGACGAAAAAATATTTTTAAAGATATTGAGGGTGATAGATTTATAGACTCAATAAAAAAAAATGTTGTTTTTGAATACAACTTTATTTCGTCTATCTTGTTATACTTAATAACAATTTATTTTATTGTTGTATTGGTTCTTTACTTAATTTACGGTGCAGTAATTAGTAGATATGTTATTTATGTTTATTCATCATTAGTTTGTCTGACTATAATATATGAGCTTATACGCTCTTTGCTTATTATGTATAAATTATCAAAAGAGGATTGGATTGCTGTAATTAACGAACGTTTGGATGTTATCGGAATTGTAGATGAAGAAGAGAGTTTAGCCCATGGAAATAAATATATGCATCTTGAAATAAGGGTGATAGTTGTTTCTAATAACAGATTATGCTTACGGAATATTTTACGGCTAGACGGTTCATCTGTTATTGATACGCCTTTTACTACGCTTTTAAGATATAATGAAACATATGAATCGGCTTTTAAACGTGCCACAGAAGGTTTGAAAAATAAGCCACGTTTCATAATGCAGTATCATCATAAAACAGATAAAATAGACCGAATAATAAGGCTATATATAGGTGAAGTTGATAATGAAACATTGCCGAATCCTGATCCTGATTGCCGTTTTTGGACTAAAAATCAGGTTGAGGAGAGTTTGCAATTTGGAACATTTTCTGAATTTTTAAATGAGGAGTTTAATTTCCTTAATTTAACAATATTTCCTGCAATAGAGATGATGACAAAAGAAACTCCTGATGAATGAAGCTCTTGCTATAATAGGAGTTACAGCCTCCGGAAAAACGGCATTGGCGGTCAGACTTGCCGATGCGATAGGAGGGGAGATAATATCTGCCGATTCAAGACAGGTATATCGTCGTATGAATATAGGAACCGGTAAAGATATTTCAGAATATTCTTTCAGTGGAAAGCAGATACCATATCATATAATAGATATTTGTGAGCCCGGTTATAGGTACAATCTTTATGAATATAGGAGAGATTTTAATAGATGCTTTTCAGATATAAGAGAGCGCGGAAAAATTCCTGTGATATGTGGTGGGACAGGTCTCTATGTTGAGACGGTGTTACGTGGGTATGCAATGCCAGATGTCCCTGAAAACTTATATCTAAGAGAATCACTTGCAGGGAAGACTCTACCGGAACTTGAGGTAATATTGTCAAGTTATAAGAATTTGCATAATATAACCGACACCGATACGCGTAAGCGTGCAATAAGGGCTATTGAGATTGCTGAGTTCTATAAAAACACACCTGCCGAAGAGTTGCAGGACAACCCACTAAATGCGCTGCTAATCGGTATAAATATAGATAGGGAGAGCCGACGTTGGAATATAACACAACGGCTTCATACGCGATTAAACGACGGAATGGTGGCTGAAGTTGAAAATCTGTTGGCAGAAGGTATCCCTCCCGAAAATCTCATATATTATGGTTTGGAATATAAATACCTGACAGAATATATTACCGGAAAACTCACTTATGATGATATGGTACGTCTTCTTGAGATAGCTATACACCAATTTGCAAAACGACAGATGACATGGTTTCGCGGAATGGAACGTCGTGGATTAAAGATCCATTGGATAGATTACGGGTTATCTCTTGATGATAAGGTTTCTGAGGTTATAAAGTTGTGTTCCTAACCCAATTGACAATAAATGACCTATTTTATATTGTGGCGATAGAATAGAGTTTTTTATCCTTTGCGTTTATCAAAAAGTCTTTTTATTAGTTCCTCTCTCCCTAATCGGCGTAGATCGCGCTCTATTCCTTGTCGTGATTCAGGTCTGTACCAGAAAAAGAATTGGCGTTGAGCGAGTTTGTCTTCTTTTGTGTGTGCCGTAAATACTTTTTCCCCGGTATAAGGGTTAATTCCGGTGTAAAAAATCTCTGTGGCCAATGTCATCGGGGTAGGGGTGAAGTCCTGAACTTGTTCGAGATGGAAATCAAGTCCCTTCGTGATTATAGCCAGTTCAGCCATATCCTGCAACGTACATCCGGGATGGCTTGATATGAAGTATGGAATTAACTGTTGATTAAGATCATATTTGTCATTGATTTTTTCAAATATTTTTCTGAAGTTCGAAAAATGTTCAAAAACAGGTTTTCTCATAAAATTAAGTACCATTGGTGATGTGTGTTCCGGAGCTACTTTCAACCGTCCTGAAACATGGTTGCGTATAACCTCTTCAGTATATTTTTGAGCTGCATTGTTTACCTTTTCATCAGCGTCGCGGTGTAATAGCAAATCATAACGTATTCCGCTGCCTATAAACGATTTTTTTATACCATCTATTTTATCTGTTTCCCTATATATATCAAGCAACGGGGTATGGTCGCAATTCAGATTTTTGCATATCTCAGGGTGCAGACACGAAGGGCGTTTGCATTTTAGGCATATCTCTTTTTTCTTTCCACCCATTTTGTACATATTTGCAGATGGACCTCCAAGATCAGATATATACCCTTTAAAATCGGGCATTTGTGTTATCTTTTTCACTTCGTTCATTATAGAACGTTTAGATCGTGATACAATCTGCTTTCCCTGATGAGCTGAAATTGCGCAGAACGAGCACCCTCCGAAACATCCGCGGTGAAGATTTACAGAGAACTTTATCATCTCAAAAGCCGGTATGATTTTCCCTTTGTATTTTGGGTGTGGTAGACGTGTGTACGGGAGATCGAAAGAAGCGTCTATTTCTGACTCTGTCATTGGTGGACAAGGAGGGTTCACTTTTACAACCATATCGCCGTATCTTTGCCATAGAGTTGCGGCTGTAAGTTTGTTGCTCTCTTCTTCTATTACTCTGAAGTTTTCGGCCTCTTTCCGTTTATCTTTGGCGCATATATCATACGGATTCAGAACAATACTGTTTTCACTGTTGTCTATGTCTGAAGCCTTTAAAAATACGGCTGTCTGTGGAATATCTGCAAATGATTTTATCTCTTTTTCGGAAGTAAACTCTTCTGCAACTTTTTTTATTGGCAATTCACCCATTCCATAAATAAGGATGTCTGCCCCGCTATCAACAAGGATGCTTTTGCGAAAAGTATCCTGCCAGTAGTCGTAATGAGCCAACCGGCGCATTGATGCCTCAATTCCTCCTATTACGACAGGTGTATCAGGGTATAGCTTTTTTAGTATCTGAGTGTAAACAATTGTCGGATAATCAGGTCGCATTCCTGCTTTGTTGTCCGGAGTATACGCATCGTCGGACCGCAGGCGTTTGTTTGCCGTATAATGATTCACCATTGAGTCCATTGCTCCTGCTGATACACCGAAAAATAGGCGCGGTTGTCCTAATTTTTTAAAGTCGCGTAGATCATCGCGCCAGTTTGGCTGAGGAACTATTGCCACACGTAGACCTTCGGCTTCGAGCGTACGCCCTATCACGGCAGCTCCAAATGATGGGTGGTCAACATACGCATCCCCGCTGAAAAGTATCACATCAATATAATCCCAACCACGTAAATCCACCTCTTTTTTAGTAGTAGGCAACCACCGTTTAAGATCATGTATATTATCTGTCATTTTATTTGCTATTTCTCCTTTTCGTTGTATAAATCCTCTAATTTAAGCAATTCGTCTCGAAGGCGCGCCGCTTCTATAAACTCCAATTTCTTTCCTGCCTCTCCCATCGCTGTACGGCATTTCTCAATTGTTGCTTTAAGCGATGCCTTATCCATATATTTTATAACCGGATCGGCCGCAATATTTACTGTTGTCGAGTACTCCTCACTGTATATAACTTCTTTTCCCTTTGCCGAACTACCTGACAATATTGAGGTCCTGGCATTCTCTATTGCTTTTGGAGTTATATTATGTTCTTGATTGTATCTCTTCTGTCTTTCGCGGCGACGCGTTGTTTCATCCATAGTCTGTTGCATACTATCAGTGATTTTATCGGCATACATTATGACGGTACCGTTGAGGTTTCGTGCTGCACGTCCTGCAGTCTGAGTAAGCGAGCGATGTGATCTGAGAAAACCTTCTTTGTCGGCATCTAATATTGCTACAAGAGAAACTTCAGGAAGATCTAACCCCTCACGCAGCAGATTTACACCTATAAGCACGTCGTAAACACCTTTTCTGAGACCGTCGATAATATCTATTCTCTCAAGTGTTTCAACATCAGAGTGTATATAGTTACACTTTATATCCATTCTTAGTAGATATGTGTTAAGTTCTTCAGCCATTCGTTTTGTTAGTGTAGTAACAAGAACTCTTTCGCTACGTTCTATTCTTAACTGTATCTCCTCCATGAGGTCATCTATCTGGTTAAGGCTTGGGCGTACGTCTATTGTAGGATCAAGTAGTCCGGTAGGGCGTATTACCTGCTCTACGATAACCCCTTCCGATCTTTCCAATTCATAATCGGCAGGTGTTGCGCTAACATATATGACCTGAGGTGTAATTGCTTCAAATTCAGAAAATTTGAGTGGACGATTATCTATTGCTGCCGGCAGTCTGAAACCGTATTCAATCAGATTCAGTTTGCGTGAGTGGTCTCCACCGTACATTGCACGTATTTGCGGTACGGTTGCATGGCTTTCGTCTATTATGACAAGGAAATCCTTTGGAAAGTAATCCAGTAGGCAAAATGGACGGCTCCCGGCTTCGCGACCGTCAAAATAACGAGAGTAGTTCTCTATACCTGAGCAGTGTCCAATCTCTTTTATCATCTCCATATCATAAGTGACACGTTCATATATTCGTTTAGCCTCAAGCCCCTTTCCGATGCCGTTAAAAAACATCTCCTGCTTGTCGCGATCTCTCTCTATTTGACCGAGAGCTCTGTCTATTCTCTCTTTGGTAGTTACGAATAAATTAGCAGGGTAGATATTAAAACTCTCAAAACTGCTTATCGTACGCCCGGTTTCAGGTTCTACGGTTTCAATATTATCTATCTCTTCACCCCAGAAAGATACGCGTAATATTACGTTATCGTACGCCAAAAATGTTTCAACCGTATCCCCTTTTACCCTGAATGTACCACGGACAGGATCTGTTTCGTTTCGAGAATAAAGCGAGTCGACAAGTAAGCGCAAGAAGTCATTCCTTACTATTTTGTCGCCGGCTTTAATTTTTATAAGGTTGCTGTGAAAATCCTGCGGGTTACCTATCCCGTAAAGGCATGAAACCGAAGATACTACAAGGACATCGTTCCTTCCGGAGAGTAGGGATGACGTTGTTGCAAGTCTGAGACGGTCTATCTCCTCGTTTATGGCAAGGTCTTTCTCTATATATGTATCAGTTGTAGGAAGGTATGCCTCAGGTTGATAATAATCGTAATATGAAACAAAATACTCAACTGAGTTATTCGGGAAAAAGCCTTTGAATTCGCTATAAAGTTGGGCTGCAAGAGTTTTATTATGGCTTAATATTAGTGTAGGCTTATTTATATGTTCTATCACATTAGCCATAGTGAAAGTCTTTCCCGATCCAGTTACACCTAACAATGTCTGTGCCGGGATTCCTTCATGGACTCCATTCACTAACTGCCTAATAGCTTCAGGCTGATCACCAGTAGGTTTTAAATTAGACTTAATTTTGAAATCCATATAATAAATATCTAAAATATAGAGATAGTGCAAACTGAATACAGAACATCCCTTTGCGGTTAAGCGAGAGCAAAGATACTAAGAATCCCATTTAAATCTTCAAATTTTTGCTGTGCACATTAATGCTGACAGTAAAAGTGTGGAGAGTGTTACATTTCAAGGATTCACTTATATAACAGATAAAAATACATTTGCTTCCGTAGAAGTAGTGAATAATAACACCACAACTGCAAATATGTGTCACCTATTTATGTGATTTATGCTTGAGTGCGTTAAAAATAGCTTTTTATTTTCGTAGTTCGGTTGCTTTTGTGTAAATTTGCAACTGATTTTATCTATATGGTACGAAGATTATTTCTACTTGCTGTAATATGCCTTTTGGCGGTCTCTTGCGATGAATACAACAAATTGTTGAAAAGCAACGACTATGACAAACGTTTCGAGTATGCCAAAACATACTTCGAACAGGGAAAATATTCAAGATGTTATAATATGCTGAAAGATATTGTAACTCTGTTTAAAGGGACAGATAAAGCGGAAGAATCATTGTATTTGCTTGCCAGAAGTGCTTATATGCAAGGTGATTATCAATCATCAGGAGTATATTTTGTAACATATTATAAAAATTATCCGCGCGGTCAGTATGCTGAGTTGGCAAGGTATTATGCCGGAATTGGATATTCAAAGGCTTCGCCTGAACCAAAACTTGATCAAGCAGATACATATAAGGCAATTGAAGAGTTGAAAGGTTTTCTCGATTACTATCCCAAAAGTGATAAAGTAGAAGAAGTAAAGTCTATTATATTTACTTTACAGGAAAAATTAGCAGAGAAAGAGTTGCTGAGTGCTAAACTTTATTATAATCTTGGCAATTATAGGGGAAATAATTATGTCTCAGCTGTAATTACAGCTCAAAATGGTATAAGGGATTACCCTAACACAAAATATAAAGAAGATTTTGAAATGATTATTTTGCGGTCAAAATATCAGGAGGCATTACAGAGCGTAACCGAAAAGAAGGAGGAACGTTTCCGCGGAACAATAGATGAGTATTTCGGATATATAAATGAATTTCCAGATGGAAAATATCTTAAGGAAGCGCAGAAGATTTTAAATTCAGCACAGGAATATATAAACGATAAATAAATAATAAGAGATGGATCATAAAAAGACAAATGTCCCTACTACAACAATTACAAGAGATGTAATGAGTTTATGCAAAGACACCGGCAATATATATGAGTCGGTTGCTGTGATATCAAGAAGGGCTAATCAGATTTCAGCAGATGTGAAAATAGATCTGGAGAAGAAGTTGCAAGATTATGCGTCTACTACAACCGATAACAGCCTTGAGGAGGTTTTTGAAAATCGCGAACAGATAGAGATCTCTAAATATTACGAGCGCATGCCGAAGGCAACTATTATTGCCACCGAGGAGTTTAAGGCAGGCAAGATCTATTTCAGACGTTCTGACGAAGAAGATACAGCAATAAAGTCCGAAGGAGAACAACGATAAAGTTTTAAAAATTTTTATGAAGAATCGGGGATTGGTAAATAAACAGACTGTTATTCCCGTTTCTTCATTTATGATAAATTTTCTGGCTGTCTTTTAATTGGCAGCCTTATTGTTTTAATATAAAAGATACCGGTAATGCAAAATAATTATCGCAGCATTATCGCGTATAGTTTAAACTGCGACATAAATATTTATATTACTTAGATGGAAATCGCTACAAAATACGACCCTTCGGAGGTTGAAGATAAATGGTACGGATATTGGATAGAGAAAGGATTTTTCAGATCTAAACCTGACGGACGTGAGCCGTATACTATTGTTATCCCACCGCCCAATGTCACCGGAGTGCTTCATATGGGGCATATGCTTAATAATACCATACAAGATATACTTGTGCGTCGCGCCCGTATGATGGGAAAGAATGCCTGCTGGGTTCCGGGAACCGATCATGCGTCAATAGCTACTGAGGCTAAAGTGGTGAATAAGCTTGCATCAGAAGGGATAAAAAAGAGCGACTTGACCCGTGATGAATTTCTTAAACACGCATGGGACTGGACTGATACCCATGGAGGAATAATACTTAATCAGCTTCGTCGTTTGGGTGCGTCATGTGATTGGGATCGCACGGCATTTACAATGGATGAAGTGCGAAGCCGTAGTGTAATAAAAGTCTTTGCTGATTTATATGAAAAAGGACTTATTTACCGAGGTGTCCGTATGGTAAATTGGGATCCTAAGGCCCTTACAGCACTCTCTGATGAGGAGGTTATTTATAAGGAAGAGCACAGTAAACTCTATTATTTGCGCTATAAAATAGAAGGAGAGGATGGTTACGCAGTTGTAGCTACTACTCGTCCTGAAACAATTATGGGCGATACCGCCATGTGTATTAATCCCAATGATACTAAGAACACCCACCTAAAAGGAAAGAGAGTTATAGTCCCTTTGGTTAACCGTATTATTCCGGTAATAGAAGATGACTATGTAGATATTGAGTTTGGTACAGGATGCCTTAAGGTAACTCCAGCGCATGACGTTAATGACTATATGCTTGGAGAGAAATATAATCTTGAAACGATAGATATATTTAATGATAATGGTACAATAAGTGCCGCTGCAGGCATTTATGTAGGATTAGATCGTTTTGCAGTGAGGGAGAAGATTGAGGAGGACCTCAGACAGGCAGGCCTTTTGGAAAAGGTAGAAGCTTACACAAATAAGGTTGGTTTCTCGGAGAGGACTAATGTCCCTATTGAGCCAAAACTATCTATGCAATGGTTTCTTAAGATGGAACACTTTGCTCAGATGGCACTTAATCCTGTAATGGACGATAAACTTAAGTTTTATCCAACAAAATACAAGAATACCTACCGTCATTGGATGGAGAATATAAAAGATTGGTGCATCTCACGTCAGTTATGGTGGGGACACCGTATCCCGGCGTATTTTCTTCCTCAGGGAGGCTTTGTCGTAGCACAAACACCAGAAGAGGCGCTTGAAAAAGCCCGTCAGAAGAGTGGTAATGCTGAACTTAAATTCAGCGATCTACGTCAGGACGAAGATTGCCTTGATACATGGTTCTCATCGTGGTTGTGGCCAATTTCGTTGTTTGACGGTATAAATAATCCCGGAAACGAAGAGATAAAATATTATTATCCTACGAGCGACCTCGTTACAGGTCCTGATATAATTTTTTTCTGGGTAGCCCGTATGATTATGGCAGGGTATGAGTACGAAGGTGATATGCCTTTCAAAAATGTATATTTTACCGGCATAGTACGAGACAAGCAGGGGCGAAAAATGTCCAAATCTTTAGGTAATTCACCCGATCCGTTAGAACTTATTGACAAATACGGTGCTGACGGAGTGCGCATGGGGATGATGCTTTCTGCACCGGCAGGAAATGATATTCTTTTTGACGATGCACTTTGTGAGCAGGGACGTAATTTTAACAATAAAATATGGAATGCTTTCCGCCTTGTAAAAGGGTGGAGGGTGGATGTTGAAATAGATCAACCTGATAGTGCCAATACGGCAACGGAGTGGTTTGATTCTGTTCTGAAGAGTGTCAGCACAGAGGTTGCCGACCTCTTTTCAAAATATCGTCTTTCCGAAGCACTGATGGCTATTTATAAGTTATTTTGGGATGAGTTTTCATCATGGTATCTTGAGATGGTAAAACCTGCTTATGGAGCTCCGATAGATCCCGTAACATATAATAAAACATTGGAATTTTTCAATGCTCTTTTGCTTCAGTTACATCCGTTTATGCCTTTCATTACTGAGGAGTTATGGCAGCATATTTCAGATAGGCGCGAGGGCGAATCTATAATGATTACCCAACTGCCGGCATTAGAAAATTATAAAGGAGGTATAATAACCTCTATGGATAAGGCTAAAGAGATAGTATCGGGTGTACGTACCATAAGATTACAAAAAAATATCCCAAATAAAAATAGACTCCAGTTGCAGATTATTGGTGAGCATGATTCTGTTTGTGATTCTGTTTTAGTGAAACTTGCGAACCTTTCGGATATAAAACATGTTTCAGAGAAGGATCCGACAGCCGTAACATTTATGGTTGGAACTGTAGAATACGCTGTCCCTGTTGGTGACTGTATAGATATTGATGCTGAGTTGAGAAGACTTGAAGAAGATCTTAAATATCAACGTGGTTTTCTTAAGGCAGTAACAGGGAAACTCTCTAATGAACGTTTTGTCGCTAATGCACCGGTTACTGTTGTAGAGTTAGAAAGAAAGAAATTGGCAGATGCCGAAAGTAAAATAAAATCAATAGAGGAGATAATCGCCGTACTTAAGAAATAGGTCATTAATACTGCAAAAACTATATGTGGATTTTAACGACTCTGAACGATTTGATATGGAACTACATTGTAGTTTGGCTGATGGTGATATGTGCGTTATGGTTCACAATTAAGACCCGTTTTGTTCAGTTTTCAATGTTTCCCGAAATGTTACGCATTATCAGTAAATCTACTTCTGTAATTGGCGAGCGACGCAGGAATATCTCTTCATTCGAGGCATTTACAATATCGCTTGCCAGTAGAGTTGGCGTTGGAAACCTAGCCGGTGTAGCGTTAGCGATAACGATAGGAGGAGCAGGTGCTATCTTCTGGATGTGGATTATGGCGATCATTAATGCAGCAACGGCTTTCATTGAGGCTACTTTAGCACAGCTTTACAAATCGCGTTCCAAAGATGCATTCATAGGTGGTCCCGCCTACTATATTAACAAAGGACTTAAAAACCGTACTTTGGCAATAATAGTTGTTATACTGACCATTATAACATTCAGTTTTACAATCTGTTCCGTTCAGTCTAACACGATTGCCATATCAGCTTACGAAGCTTTTGGAATGAGTCGTTACATATCAGCCTTGATAATAGGAGCCCTTATGTTTGTTGTAATATTCGGCGGTGTGCAACGTGTGGCAAAGGTTAGCGGAATGATAGTTCCGGTAATGGCTTTTGCGTATATCGTTATCGTATTATTTGTTATTGTAACCAATATCTCGCGTGTCCCGGATATAATAACTACTATTGTCGAGAATGCGTTCGGAATAAATCAGGTAATCGGAGGCAGCGTAGGGATGGCTTTTATGCTTGGATCAAAGCGCGGTCTTTTCAGTAATGAAGCAGGGATGGGATCAGCACCTAATGCTGCGGCTACGGCAGATGTTTCACATCCTGTAAACCAGGGGCTTATACAATCTTTAGGCGTGTTTGTGGATACACTTGTTATCTGCTCATGCACTGCGTTTATAATATTTCTATCTCCCGAATCAGCCCCATCGGGCATGACAGGTATAACCCTTACGCAATTTGCATTAAGTAACGAAGTGGGGTTCTGGGCATACTCATTTATTGCTGTAATAATCTTCTTTTTCGGATTCAGTACATGTATAAGCAATGCCTATTACGGTGAATCTAATATACGATTTATCACTGAAAACAAACTATTAGTGAACATTTTCAGAGTAGCTATGGTAATATTTGTAATGATAGGTTCGATTGTCCCGTTGGAATTTATATGGGCATTGGCCGATTTCCTTATGATATTTATAGTATTTATTAACCTTGTCTCCATTACAAAACTCGGAAAATATGTCTATTTGCTTTTAGATAATTATAGAAAGCAAAAAAAAGCAGGAATTGGGATTCCGGTTTTCACTAAAAAGCAGATACCTGAACTTGATGTTCCTGAGGTTGAGTGTTGGTAGATTAATTTTAAATTCTGACTTAATTTTATTAATTGTTTATGTGATTATTTGTAAGCCGTCTTTTATTTAATGATATGGATATATTTAATGCTGTAAACGATTTTATTTGGAACTATATAATGGTAATCCTCATGCTTGTATGTGCATTGTGGTTTACATTTAAGATGCGCTTCGTCCAGATTTCGATGTTCGGCGAAATGTTTCGTATGCTTCGTACATCAACTTCGGTGCGTGGAGACAGACGCAGAAATATATCATCTTTTGAGGCTTTTATAATATCACTTGCCAGTCGAGTTGGAGTTGGTAACCTTGCCGGAGTGACGCTTGCTATAACCGTAGGTGGACCGGGTGCAATATTTTGGATGTGGGTTATGGCAGTTTTAAATGCGGCGACTGCATTTGTTGAAGCATCTTTAGCGCAACTTTATAAATCACGTTCAAAAGAGTCGTATATCGGTGGACCTGCCTATTATATAAATAAAGGTCTTAAGAATAGGACCTTGGCGATAGTTATGGTGATATTGACTGTTGCGACATTTAGTTTTACGATGTGTTCCGTTCAGTCAAATACGATAGCAATATCAGGATATGAAGCTTTCGGAATTAATCATTACATTACTGCTGCAATAATAGGGGCACTTATGTTTGCCGTAGTATTCGGCGGAGTACACCGCATAGCAAAGGTAACAGGATTAATAGTTCCGGTCATGGCAATTGCTTATGTTATTATATCTTTATTTGTAGTTGTAACAAATTTCCACAGGATTCCTGATATAATTGTAACAATTATTGAGAATGCTTTCGGCATAAAACAGGTTGTGGGAGGAGGTATTGGTGCGGCTTTTATGCTGGGAACCAAGCGAGGATTATTCAGCAACGAGGCAGGAATGGGAGCAGCACCTAATGCAGCAGCAACAGCCGATGTTTCACATCCTGTAAATCAGGGGCTATTGCAAGCACTTGGTGTATTTGTAGATACATTGGTAATATGCTCCTGCACGGCATTTATCGTACTCCTGTCGCACGGTACTGCTCCTGAAGGGTTAACAGGAATAGCCCTTACTCAATTTTCGTTGAGTAATGAGATAGGTTTGTGGGGATATTACTTTGTTTCAGTTATAGTTTTCTTTTTTGGCTTTAGTACATGTATAGGCAATACGTATTACGGCGAATCTAATATAAGATTTCTGTCGGAGAAAAAATGGCTTATAAATTGTTTTAGGTTGCTTACGGTAATATTTGTAATGATAGGCGCGGTTGTGCCGTTGGAATTTGTATGGGCTCTGGCCGATTTTCTTATGATATTTATTGTATTTATAAATCTTTTGTCGATAACCAAATTAGGGAAATATTCATATATGCTTTTAGATAATTATAAAAAACAAAAAAGAGAAAATATAAGAGAGCCTGTTTTTGATAAAAAACAGATACCGGAGCTTGATGTGCCTGAAGTAGAGTGTTGGTGAAGCAATATAGAGCCATAACCGTATGGCATGTAGAAAAGGAGAAAATAGTTTTAGATTTTGTAATACTATATATAAATGAAATATATCAGTTCAGTCATCGTATTATTTATTTTATCAGTTTTGGGTGTTGTACATGCCCAAAATATAAATATCGCACTTCCTCTTAAATTACCATTGGCTATAACCGGTAATTTTGGAGAGTTACGTAACAATCATTTTCATACCGGATTGGATATGCGGGCACCTTTAAATACACCAGTTTATGCTCCTGATTTAGGTTATGTCTCACGAATATCTGTTAGCTCTGGCGGTTATGGAAATGCACTTTATATAACACATCCTTCAGGTATAATTACTGTATATGGGCATATAAACTCTTTTGCTCCATTTATTGCCAAAGAATTGAAGAAGCGGCAGTATGAGCTTGAATATTATGCTGTTGATTTAACGTTTACACCCGGGCAGTTTCCCGTAAAACGCGGAGATCTTGTTGCATATACTGGTAATCGTGGTAGTAGTGGCGGACCTCATCTGCATTTTGAAGTTAGAGATGCACAAGGTGAAAAAGCATTAGATCCTTTAAAATATTATAAACATCACCTTAAGGATACTCGACCACCTGCTATGCGTACCGTTGCTGTAATACCGTTGCACGGTTATGTAAATGGTAGGGAGAAGAAGGTAGGGTTTACGGTTGTTACAGGAAAAAAAGGCAAGAAAGCACTCTCCGTACCAATTACTGCGTGGGGTGAGATTATCATGGGTGTAAAAGCTAATGACTATGTTGACGGAATGTCTAATATATATGGGATATACTCAATAAAGTTGTTTCAGGATGATAATCTTATATATGAGTCAGAGGTAGATACTCTTGACTTTTCTAAAGGACGTATGCTTAATACTTATGTAGATTATCAGTCATGGGAGATTAATCGCTCTTTTATAATGCGCAGCTATGTGGCTTCTGGAAATACACTGCCTTTTTATGGAAAGGTAGTTAATCGTGGAGTAGTTAATATAAACGAGGAACGCAATTACAGGTTTCGTTATGAATTACGCGATATATACGGTAATGTTGATGTATGCGAATTTACAATAAAAGGGGTTGAAAAGGAGTTGCCAAAGAAGGATAAACAGGAGGTTAGTTATGATCGTCCATATTTAGTGAAAAAGCCTGATTTTTCGTTCGATATTCCGGCTTATACTGTTTATGAGGACTGGGCTCCAGTCTATTCATCTTCAGAAATTTCGACACCTGGATATTACTCATCGTTACATAAGATCCTTCCACAATATGTACCATTTGACAAAAGTTGTATTGTAAAGATAAAGGTGAATAATGATACATTGCAGAATAAAAGTCAGTATTATATAGGACATCTTTCATCGGTATCCTCTTGTTATAAACGCGACAAAGTACTTAATTCTGTTTATGCCGACGGTTGGCTCAGCGCGGAGACTAAAACACCCGGTTCATTTGTTGTAATGAGTGATACTACTAGCCCTATGGTAAGGTCACTTGGAGTTTCAGGCGGAGAGTTGAAATTTGTCGTTACAGATTATGACAGCGGAATAAAATATTTCAAAGGAGAAATAGATGGAAAATTTGTCCTTTTTCAACTGGATTGCAAAGATAATATTGCACGTTACAGTATTGACCATAACCTTTTTAAACGTGGAATCAAGCATAGAGTTAAATTTACAGCACTTGATAATTGTGGCAATCAGCGGATATATGATTCGGTAATGCTTTTCTGAAGAATTTATAGAGAATCAGGCTATTGAACATAATAAATAAAGTAGTATATTTGTAATCTGTGATTGAAATTGATATAATTATTTCTCATTATTTAAATAAATAATATATGCAAGACGATATTTTATTGGAACAGGTGACAGAAAAGGCACATATTTGGTTAGGTAATAGTTATGATGCAGCTACTCGTGCTGAAGTTAAACACCTATTGGAACAGGAAGATAAGGCAGAACTGATAGATGCGTTTTACCGTGATCTTGAATTTGGAACCGGTGGACTTAGAGGCGTTATGGGCGTTGGAACAAACCGCATGAATATTTATACAGTAGGAGCAGCGACCCAAGGGCTATCAAATTATTTGAAGAAAGAGTTTACCGCACTGTCTCAAATAAAAGTGGTTATCGGGCATGATTGTCGTAACAATAGCCGTAAATTTGCTGAGATATCGGCAGATATTTTTTCTGCTAATGGCATAAAAGTTTATCTGTTCGACTCACTGCGTCCTACCCCTGAGATATCTTTTGCAATTAGAGAACTTGGTTGTCAGAGTGGAATAATAATTACAGCATCACACAACCCAAAAGAGTATAACGGCTATAAGGCGTATTGGGATGACGGTGCTCAAATGATATCACCTCATGATAAGAATACAATAGGCGAAGTAAATAAAATAGCCTCCGTAAATGATATAAAATTCAAAGGGAATCCATCTCTTATAGAGATAATAGGTGCTGATATGGATGATATATTCATTAACAGGATTAAAACTTTATCACTGTCGCCTGATATAATAGCGCGCCATAAAGATATGAAGATCGTTTACACGCCTATACATGGAACAGGTGTGAAACTTATTCCCGACGCCCTTCGTGCATTCGGCTTTGAAAATATAATAAACGTACCTGAACAGGATATTTCGGACGGAAATTTCCCGACCGTCATTTCACCTAACCCTGAAGAACCGGCTGCGCTTACAATGGCAATAGCCAAAGGCAGAGAGGTTGATGCCGATATAATAATGGCTTCTGATCCGGATGCCGATAGGCTTGGTGTTGCCGTAAAAAATGATAAAGGGGATTTTATATTGATTAACGGTAATCAGATAGCAATAATATTGCTCAACTATATAATGACGCGCTATCGCGAAATGGGTAAGATGGACGGCAATGAGTATATTGTAAAAACTATTGTTACCAGCGAGTTGATAAAGATTATTGCAGAGCGTAACAATATAACCTGCTATGATTGTTATACAGGATTCAAATGGATTGCATCAGTTATTAGAGAGTTGGAAGGTAAGAAGAAATATATCGGAGGCGGAGAAGAGAGCTACGGATTCCTTGTTGAAGATTTTACAAGAGATAAAGATGCCGTTTCAGCAATACCTATGATGGCAGAAGCTGCGGCATGGGCAAAAGATAACGGTAAAAGTGTATATCAGATGTTACAGGATATATACCTGAATTACGGCTTTTCTAAAGAGAAGGGAGTATCGGTTGTACGTAAAGGAAAGAGTGGGGCAGAGGAGATAGAGGCTATAATGAAAGGGTTGCGTGCAAATCCTATTACTGAAATAGCTGGCTCGAAAGTAACGTTAGTTAAAGATTTTTCCACCCTTGTTGCTACTGATCATACCGAGGGAGAAAAGTATACATTGGATATGCCAACTACTGCAAATGTAATACAATATTTTACCGAGGATGGGACTAAAGTCTCTGTCCGCCCATCCGGAACGGAACCTAAGATAAAATTTTATATCGAAGTTCGTGGGGTGCTTCACAGTCGTGAAGAGTACGATGCTGCAAATATTACTGCCGAGGAGAAGATAAAAGATGTAGCTAAATCATTAGGAGTCTGATTCAGCATTATCGTTTATACAAAATTCTGACACAGTCAAAGCTATTAAAATATCGCCACGGTATTACTAATAAGAAGCAACCCAAACTTATTTTTTGTAAGTTTGGGTTGCTTCTTTCGAATTCCAAATAATGTAACCTTTATCCTCTCATCCTGTTATATCATATTGTAATATAACTATTTCTTGTTTTATATAAGGGAGGCTGTCTGAAAATATTCAGACAGCCTCCCTACGTATTTGAGAATATAACTATTATTTATTTTCAATAGCTGCTTGTGCTGCTGCTACGCGTGCAATTGGTACACGGAACGGGCTGCAACTTACGTAGTTCATGCCAAGTGACGCACAGAATTTTACTGAAGATGGTTCTCCTCCGTGTTCTCCACAGATACCAACTTTGAGATTCTTTTTTGTTGAACGTCCTTTTTCTGTTCCCATGCGGATAAGTTGTCCGACACCCTCTTGATCAAGTATTGCAAACGGATCGTTCTTAAGTATCCCTTTCTCCTGATATATTTTCAAGAATCTTCCTGCATCATCGCGTGAAAATCCGAAAGTCATCTGCGTAAGATCGTTAGTGCCGAAAGAGAAGAAATCTGCAACTTCGGCTATCTTGTCAGCTGTAAGGGCTGCGCGAGGAACCTCTATCATAGTTCCTATTTTATATTCTATGCGTTCGCCTCGTTCCGCAAATACTTTTTCTGCAGTCTGGCGTATAACATCTGCTTGCATCTTGAGCTCGTTAAATACACCTACTAACGGAACCATAATCTCTGGGATTACTTTTGCTCCCTGTAATTTTGCATCTAAAGCAGCTTCTATTATTGCACGAGCTTGCATTTCAGTTATTTCAGGATACGTGCAACCTAAACGGCAGCCACGGTGTCCCAACATTGGATTGAACTCGGCAAGTGAGTCGCATGCTATCTTCACTTCATCTATTGTCAATCCCATCTCCATGGCAAGTTCTTTCTGTGTTGCCAGTTGATGGGGTACAAATTCATGTAATGGTGGATCGAGAAGGCGTATTGTAACACCGAAGCCATCCATTGCCATAAATATTCCGTAAAAGTCTTGGCGTTGCATCGGTAGCAGCTTTTTAAGTGCTTCACGCCTCCCGTCTTCATCGTTTGAGAGAATCATCTCACGCATAGCTTTTATGCGGTCTCCTTCAAAGAACATGTGCTCAGTGCGGCATAGGCCTATCCCTTTGGCTCCGAAACGGCGTGCCGTTTTTGCATCACGAGGTGTATCTGCATTTGTGCGAACGTCCATCTGTGTATATTTTGCGGCAATATCCATAATTGCGCCAAAATCTCCGCTGAGTTCAGCTTCTACGGTACTAACCTGCCCTTGATAAACTTCGCCGGTTGATCCGTTAAGTGATATCCAGTCTCCTTCTTTATATACTTTCCCGCTCATAACTATTGTGTGAGCTTTATAGTCTATATTTATCTCTCCTGCTCCTGATACGCAGCATTTACCCATTCCGCGAGCAACTACTGCTGCGTGTGAAGTCATACCTCCGCGGGCTGTAAGAATGCCTTGTGCAAGATTCATTCCGCGCAGATCTTCCGGAGATGTCTCTATTCTGACAAGAATAACTTTTTTGCGTTTTTCTGCCCATGCTTCAGCATCATCGGCAAAGAATACTATCTGACCGGTAGCAGCACCTGGTGATGCCGGCAGACCTTTTGCAATTACTTGTGTCTCTTTCAGTGCCACCTTGTCGAATACAGGGTGGAGTAATTCATCGAGTTTTTGCGACTCCATACGTTTAAGGACAGTTTTGTCGTCTATCTCTCCTGCGCGGAGCATATCCATCGCTATCTTAACCATTGCTGCACCTGTGCGTTTTCCGTTACGGGTTTGCAATAGCCAAAGTTTTCCGTCCTGAATCGTGAATTCAAGGTCTTGCATATCCTTGAAGTAGTCTTCCAATTTCTGTTGAGTCTCTATAAGAGCTTTGGCGCATTCCGGCATTGCCTCTTCGAGCGAAGGGTATTTTTTTGCACGCATCTCTTCGCTTATCCCTTGCAACTCAGCCCAGCGGTGAGACCCCTCTATGGTTATCTGTTGTGGGGTGCGGATGCCGGCTACAACGTCTTCGCCCTGTGCATTCATGAGATACTCTCCGTTAAATATATCTTCTCCTGTTGCAGCATCACGGGTAAATGCAACACCTGTTGCGGATGTATTACCCATATTCCCGAATACCATTGCCTGAACGTTTACTGCCGTTCCCCACTCCTCAGGAATTTGATTCATCCGGCGATAATATATTGCGCGTTCGTTCATCCAACTGTCGAACACAGCACATATTGCACCCCAAAGTTGATCCCATGGATTATCGGGAAAATCTTTTCCGGTTCTCTCTTTTACGGCGGCTTTAAAGAGTTTTACAAGTTCTTTAAGGTCGTTTACATCTAAATCCGTATCTAGTTTTACGCCCTTAGCCTCTTTGACCTTATCCATTACCTCTTCAAACGGATCGATATCCATTTTGCTTTTAGGTTTCATCCCTAACACGACATCACCATACATCTGTACGAAGCGACGGTATGAGTCCCATGCAAAACGAGGATTTCCGGTCTTTTCAGCTATCCCTTCTGCTACATTTTCTGTAATTCCGAGGTTTAGAACAGTGTCCATCATACCGGGCATAGATACCCTTGCTCCTGAACGGACAGATACTAACAATGGGTTTTTTGCATCACCAAATTTGGTGCCCATTATATTTTCAATATAAGCAATAGATTTTTCTACATCCTTTTTTATCAGGTCTACAACTGCATCTTTACCATCTTTATTATATGCGGTACATACTTCGGCTGTTATGGTAAATCCGGGCGGGACAGGAACGCCTATAAGGTTCATTTCCGCAAGATTAGCTCCTTTTCCCCCAAGTAAGTTCTTCATGTCGGCACGTCCTTCCGCTTGTCCGTTACCGAAAGTATAAACTCTTTTCATTTTGTGTATATTAATATAGTTATTAAAAGAAAATATATAAATGCATGTTAATATCTCTGCAAACATAACATTTTTCAACCAATTTTGCAATCCTGACATGCTATTTTATTATTATATATTGAAAAAATATTTGCCTTGTAAAAATTCCGGCAATTATATGTATTTTTGACGTGTTTTTAAATCATGGAATATAAATTTTAAATAGATATTAAATTGGGAAGGAAAAAGAGAGAGCTTCCATTGCTCGAAAATGTTGCAGTTACTGATGTTGCAGCAGAGGGAAAAGCACTTGCTAAGATAGATGGTATGGTGGTTTTTATACCATTTGCAGCACCAGGAGATATAGCTGATATACAGATTACCAGAAAAAAACATAATTATGCTGAAGGTAAAATTATCGCAATACATTCGCCTTCTCAGTATAGGATTAATCCGGTATGTATACATTTTGGATTATGTGGGGGGTGCAAATGGCAACATCTCTCTTATGAAATGCAGATCTTTTACAAGCAAAAACAGATTACTGATAATCTTGTGCGTATAGGAAAAGTGGAGTTACCTGAAGTTTCTCCTATAATGGGTTCTGCAAAGCAGTATTATTATCGCAATAAGTTGGAATTTACATTCTCTGACCGCTCGTGGCTTACAAACGAGGAGATGGCATCAGGTGAGGAAATTACTTCACGCGAAGCGTTAGGATTTCACATTCCCGGTATGTTTGATAAGGTTCTTGATATTAAGGAGTGCCATTTACAGGATACTATTTCAAATAGAATACGCCTTGATATAAAGAGATTTGCAATTGATAACGGATATTCATTTTTCAATCTCCGTCAACAACAGGGAGATATGCGCGGTATAATAATCCGTACTTCCTCTCTCGGAGAAATTATGCTTACGGTTATGTTTTACACAGATGACGAAAAGCGTATTAACTTGATGATGGACCATATCTCCGAGACATTCCCTGAAATAACATCTCTACTATATGTTGTCAATCGGAAATGCAACGACACTATTGCAGATCTTGAAATAAAACTTTGGCGTGGTCGTAATCATATATTTGAGCAGATGGAGGAGTTGCGTTTTAAAATAGGTCCAAAATCTTTCTATCAGACAAACTCTGATCAGGCTTATGAACTCTACAAAGTAGTAAGAGATTTTGCTATGCTCAGCGGCAAAGAGTTGGTTTATGACCTTTATACTGGAACTGGTACAATTGCTAATTTTGTTGCATCAAAGGCACGAAAGGTCATTGGTATTGAGTATGTCCCGGAAGCCATAGAGGACGCAAAAGAAAATTCTCAACTTAATAATGTTGAAAACACCGTATTTCTTGCCGGAGATATGAAAGATATATTAACGTGCGATTTTATAGAGGCTAACGGGCATCCAGATGTTATAATTACTGACCCTCCACGAGCCGGTATGCACGAAGATGTTGTAAATGCAATCCTTTTTGCAGCCCCTGAAAGAATTGTATATGTGAGTTGTAACCCTGCTACTCAGGCGCGTGATGCTGCTATGCTTAACGATAAATATAAAATAGAGAAGGTGCAACCGGTAGATATGTTCCCTCATACGCAGCATGTTGAAAATGTGCTGCTGTTTGTAAAAAGGTGCAATCAAAAGTAATATTTATAAAAACATCTTAGAACATAATTTTAAAAAATTGTTGTTCTAAGAAAAATTAATGATATTTGCATTAATATTCTTATAGCTTAGCTTTTTACAATATAAAGAATGAATATTGCTTACCGTACTCTGTCGGGTTTATCACAAGGGTTATATAAAGAGAAGATGAGCAAATTTATCTCGTTTGCTATGCCTATATCTTCTGTCGATGAGGCAAAAGAGGTAATAGTTGGGTATCGTAACAAATACCATGATGCGCGTCACGTCTGTTGGGGGTATCGTATCGGTTGTGATGGTGATATAAGCCGCAGCAGTGATGATGGAGAACCTTCCGGCACGGCAGGAAAACCTATTCTTGGACAACTTCTCTCTAACGATATTACAAATATCCTTATTGTTATAGTTCGTTATTTTGGTGGAATAAAACTTGGTACAGGTGGGCTTATAGTCGCTTACCGCGAGGCTGCAGCTGATGCTATCCGTAATAATCAGATTGTGGAAAGGGTGGTAGAGAAGGAGATGGGGATTGAATTTGATTATATAGATATTGACAGTGTGATGCGACTTCTTAAAGATGAATATGTATCGGTAAAGGAGCGGAATTTCGACAACCGTTGTCGCATACTTTTAAGCGTGCAATTAGGATATGCCGATACGCTTGTTTCGTTACTTTCAAAAATAGAGAGTGTTAAGTATTGTTGATATGGTTAAAAGGGGTATTATAAAAATATTTAACGGCTTAGTGTCAGGATTACAATTTCAATTAAATCTCCCCCTTTATCTGTTGCAGTATTTCTACTGCGCACTCAACGCTATCGATATAATTTATTGTAAGTATTCGTTTTTCACGGTTTTCGCGTAGAGCGGCACGACGTGGTTCGCGTTGTACAAAATCTATTATACGACCGAATATATCGGACTGGAAATAGCTGCTCTTCTTATCAGAGATAAAGAATAGGTTCATTTTTCCCTGCTTCAGCATAACACGTTCCATACCTAACTCTTTGGATAGTCGTCGCAGTGTT
>JAVVOY010000010.1:0-13083 GCA_036656055.1 Bacteroidales bacterium | reverse complement strand
CGTCCAAAACGGTCTTCGAGCCGTGTGGCAAATGCCGCAACGTCGCTCTCTATTTCCATATTGTCAAGCTCCTGATAAAGTAGTATGCGTTCTGAGTCGTTAGATATGTATTCGGCAGGGAACAGCAACTCCATATCAGACTCAATAGTACACTCCTTGACAAATTTACCGCTGCTTGCTTCTTCTTCTGAATATACATCTGCAAACTCCTCTGTTTTAAGTTCTTCTACTGCTTCGTTAAGAATCTTTTGGTAGGTTTCATAACCGAGATCGGCAATAAATCCGCTCTGTTCAGCTCCCAGAAGATTCCCGGCTCCGCGTATATCCAGATCTTGCATCGCTATATGTATTCCGCTGCCGAGTTCAGAGAAGTTCTCTATCGCCTGCAATCTACGTCTTGCATCGCTGCTCAATTCTCTGTATGATGGGGTAAGCAGGTAGCAGAATGCTTTGCGATTGCTACGCCCAACGCGTCCGCGCAATTGATGTAAGTCGCTGAGACCGAAGTTCTGAGCGTCATTTATTATTATCGTATTTGTATTTGGCATATCTATGCCTGATTCTATTATTGTTGTTGAAAGCAGAATATCATATTCGTGATTTGTGTAATCTAATATTATCTTTTCAAGTTTGTCCGGCTCCATCTGTCCGTGTCCTATTATAACCCTTGCGTCAGGTACTAATTTCCTAATAAGTGCTTCAATTTCTGTAAGTTGAGATATTTTGTTGTTTACAACGAATACCTGTCCGTTACGGCTTAGTTCAAACTCTATCGCTTCGCGAATAATATCTTCATTAAAAGGGTGGACTTCAGTCTGTATCGGGTAACGGTTGGGTGGGGGAGTAGTGATAGCTGACAGATCGCGTGCCCCCATAAGAGAAAATTGCAATGTTCTTGGTATCGGCGTGGCAGACATGGTAAGCGTATCGACATTGCTCTTAAATTGTTTCAGTTTCTCTTTTACTGTAACGCCGAATTTCTGCTCCTCGTCAACTATAAGTAGCCCGAGGGATTTAAATTTAATATCTTTTCCTATTATCTTATGTGTCCCTATAATTATGTTTATTTCACCTGATTCCAACTCTTTTAATATCCTTTTTACATCATTTGTATTACGGGCACGGCTCAGGTATTCTATTTTTACCGGAAAATTTTTTAACCTATCTTTGAATGTCGTGTAATGTTGAAAAGCTAGTACCGTAGTTGGTACGAGGATTGCCGTTTGCATGTTATCGCAAGCTGCTTTAAATGATGCCCTAACTGCAATTTCCGTTTTGCCGAAACCTACATCGCCACATATTAGTCGATCCATAGGACGGTCGCGTTCCATATCCGCCTTAACCTCGTTGGTTGTCTTCAACTGATCGGGGGTATCTTCGTAAATAAAACTTGCTTCCAACTCGTTTTGCATGAATGTGTCGTGCGAGTATGCAAAACCCTTTTGTGAGCCACGCTTTGCATAGAGAAGTATTAGGTCACGGGCAATCTCCTTCATCTTGCTCTTGGTCTTTTCCTTGAGCTTTTCCCATGCACCTCCACTGAGTTTGTTTATACGCGGAGCTTCACCCTCCTTGCCTCGGTATTTTGATAATTTATGAAGAGCATGGATGCTTACGAAAATAGTGTCGTTATTCAGGTAAATGAGTTTTATCATCTCCTGCATGTGTCCGTTTATATCACTTCTTATAAGCCCTCCGAAACGTCCTACGCCGTGGTCGATATGTACTATATAGTCTCCTGACTCTATTTGTCGTAGTTCTTTAAGCGAAAGAGCTAGTTTGCCGCTCCTTACGTGGTCGCTTTGTAACGAGTATTTATGAAACCGGTCAAATAACTGATGATCTGTAAAGAGGCATATTTTCAGGTTGCGGTCTATAAACCCCTCGTGCAGTGTTTTTGAAATATGAGTGAATGTTATTGCATCGCCACGTTCGGCAAATATATCAGCAAGGCGTTCTGCCTGTTTTTTGCTGTCGCTGAGAATAAATATTCTGTATCCATCGTTTATGAACTCTGTAAACGATTCTGCAACGCGGTCAAAATCTTTATGGTAAATAGGTTGTGCTGCACAATTGAATCTCATTGCAGCATACTTTTTAGAATAACATTTGGCTCCGTAATCTATGCGACGGAAGCCATTTATATCACGTGCAAATTTGTCGGCATCAATCAGTTTTTGCATTGCAGCCAGATCCCCATCTTCGCTTATTACAAGTTGCGATGACAGGGTTTCAGATGTAATTGCCTTTATTCGTTCTGTTGCCCAAATAAGATCTGCGAATGCAAATACAGCTTCTTTATCAATAAATCCGAGAAGTGATATACCATCTTTCTCACCATTTCCAAGGTCCGGTACTATATTAAATTCATTCACCTTTTCGCGTGAGAGTTGCGTTTCAATATCAAAAGTCCTTACAGAGTCTATTTCATCACCGAAAAAGTCGATGCGGTAAGGGTAACTCCCGGAAAAAGAGTACACGTCTATTATACTGCCCCTTACAGAGTATTGTCCTGGTTCGTAAACATAATCTACACGGTTAAATCCGAAGTCGAACAGCATATCAGTTACAAAAGTGCTGTCTATCTTTTCTCCGACGGCTATATGTAAGGTTCCGCGTTTTAATTCGGCATCGGTTACAACTTTCTCCGCCAGTCCTTCAGGAGAGGTTACTATTATACAGCTTTTCTTCTTATTGTTAAGACGGCTTAGAGCTTCAGTCCGTAATATGCCGTTAGCTGCATCTACCTGTCCATATTTTACGGCGCGTTTATACCCTGAGGGGAAAAATTTAATATCCTCTTTGTCGCAAATTTGTGTTATATCGTGGTAGAGATAGCCTGCTTCATCTGCATCATTAGCAACAAGTATAAGTTGTTTCCCGCAATCCTTCAGCGAAGAGAATACGAGTGCAGTTGCTGAACCGTATAATCCTTGTAGGTGGATAACTGGCATATTTTCATCAACTACAAGTTTTTGTAGTTCTCTTTTACGTGCCTGCGTGTTAAAAATATCAGACAGAAATTCTATACTCTCGCTATTTGCCATCTAAAGTTGTGAATCCGCGCGAAGATACAACAAATTAAGTAATGCTCAATATATTGCATTGCTCAAAGTCGTGGATATCCCCTTTCATGTCTTATATTCAGCAACTTTATTCTAATCTTTCTTTTTCATGATTTTGAGGTTTTGGTTTACTCCATCGTTCGTGTATGCTCTGCATCAGGTGGTAGAAGTTTGGGATAAACAGTGTCCCCAAAAGTGTATTCACTGTCATGCCGAATACTACTGCTGTTCCTAAAGATATACGACTTGCTGCGCCGGCACCGGTAGCAAATATCATAGGCATTACACCTATTATAAATGCAAATGATGTCATAAGTATAGGACGCAATCTTACTCTGCCGGCTTCAATCGAGGCTTCTATAAGATCTTTTCCCGATGCACGGTAATCTGTTGCAAATTCCACTATCAATATAGCATTTTTAGCTGATAGTGCTATTAGTAGTATTATTCCTATTTGGCTGTAAACGCTTATTGATAGTCCCATTATGATGCACCCCACGACTGCTCCTAATATTGCAAATGGCAACCCCATTATTACGGTTATCGGGCTAGTCCAACTTTCGTATTGAGCTGCCAAAACGAGTATTACAATAATTATTGCCAATATGAATATTATTGATATTGACGATGCAGCATGTGTTTCTTGATAGGCCTCTCCTGTCCATTCGTAAGAGAAACTGTCTCCAAGAGTGCCGTCTATTAAATCCTTAACACCTTCTATCGTCTGTTTTGTACTGAAATTAGGTGCTGGAATAGCTGTTATCCCTGCAGCACTGTACATGTTGTAGCGTGTAACCAGATCTAACCCCTGTTTCTCTTCGAGGGTGGTGAAGGAGGAGAAAGGTACCATCTTTCCAGTGCTGTTGCGTACGCTGAGTTTAAGAACTCCGTCTATATAGTTTCTGCTTGTCGCGTCACCACTTATTAATACTTGATAGATGCGTCCGAATATCACAAAATCATTAACATATGCTCCGCCCATATATAGTGACAATGCCGAGAAAACATCGCTTAAGTTTACCCCCTGCATCTCAATCTTATCGCGGTTTATATTAAGAAAATATTGTGGATTATTACCCTGAAACGATGAGTTGAGCATACTAATTGATTTTTCGTTCGACGAATTTGCAGATATAGATGTTATTGCATTTTCGAGAGAAGTTGTGCCGAAATTTTTACGGTCTTCAAGTTGAAACTGCAATCCACCACTTTCGCCCATCCCCTGTATTGCCGGAGGATTTACCGCGAAGACTATTGCTTCTTCAATTGAAGAGGCGTCTATATTAAGTTTGGTAATAATATCGTTAACGCCATCTCCTTTACCTTTACGGTCGTCCCATGGTGTAAGCATTACGAACATTGTTGCTCCGTTTGATGTTGTACCTCCTTGAAATATAGAAAAACCATTTATACAGAGGAATGTTTTAACTTGCTGATAGTTATTAAGAATATTTGTAAGTTTGTCAGTAACATCTTTTGTTCTTTCAAGTGAAGCTCCGGGAGGTAATTGCACCGAGACCATAAAATACCCTTGATCTTCTTGCGGAATAAAAGAGGTAGGCCAACGTGAGAAGAGCCAAAATGTACCAACTGTAAGAAGAATGAAAATTATCATTGTTGTAACAGGCTTATGTAGCAGATATGTTATTACTTTGGTATATCCATCGACAGTCTTTCCGTAATACTTGTTAAACCATTTGTATATGAAGAATTTTGATTCTTTTTTAGGGTTTAGAAACAGTGCGCATAGGGCAGGGGTGAGCGAAAGTGAGTTAAATCCGCTGAAGAATGTTGCTGTGGCAATCGTTAGAGCGAATTGTTTGTAAAGTTCTCCGGTTATTCCTGAGATGAAAGCGGTAGGTATAAATACGGCAAGCAATACTAACACTACACCAATTACTGGGCTTATAATCTCTTTCATGGCTACCGTTACGGCATCGCGACGGTTATATTTTCCGCTATCCAATAATCGCGAAGAGTTTTCAACAACAACAATGGCATCGTCCACTACTATTGCTATGGCAAGTACAAGTCCGAACAGCGTCAGAGTGTTTATTGAAAATCCGAATAGTTTCATTACTGCAAATGTGCAGATGAGTGAAACCGGAATTGTTAGCGAAGGGATGATAACGGCGCGAAAATTCTGAAGGAATATAAGCATTACAAGCATAACCAACAGTGTGGTTTCTAAGAATGTAATTAACACTTCGTCAATGGATGCTTTTACAAAATCTGTGGTATCGAGTACTATGTTATACTCTATACCTTGGGGGAAATATTTTGATAGTTCTGCTATTTTTTGTTTTACCTCCTTTGAAACATCTAATGCGTTTGACCCCGGAAGTTGATATATTCCTATTGCCGCTGTTGCTCTCCCTTTTTGCAGGGATGTTGTGGTATAACTTTGGCTTCCAAGTTCTATATTTGCAATATCTTTAAGTCTGAGATACCCTCCTGTGGGTAATGCTTTAATTATTATATTTCCAAACTCTTCTGAAGATGATAGTCTCCCTTTTGCTGTAAGTGTGAGTTGAAAATCTGTTGGTGTTGCAACAGGTGGTTGTCCTACTCCTCCGGCAGATACCTCTACATTTTGTGTCGATATTGCACTGTAAACATCCTGTGGTGTAAGTCCGCGTATGCGCATTATTTCAGGATCTAACCATACTCGCATGCTATAATCTCCTGATCCAAAAATAGTTACATTTCCAACTCCCGGAAGTCGTGAAAAAGGATCGGAGAAGTTAAGTGTGGCATAATTAGCTAGATAAAGCCCGTCGTATAAAGAGGTGTCAGATTCGAGCGAGATAAACATTACTATATTTGTGGCCTGCTTTTTTGTAGTTATTCCTTGGTTTATGACGGCAGATGGTAATTTCCCCTGTGCTATGTTCACGCGGTTCTGGACAAGTACTGTTGCCATATCAATATCTGTTCCAACGTCGAAAGTTACTGTAAGGTTGTACTGACCTGATGATGAAGAGGTGGAACTCATATATATCATGCCGTCCACGCCGTTTACCTGTTCCTCTATCGGTGTGGCTACGGTACGTGCTATTGTCTCTGCACTTGCACCGGGATATATGGCTGTAACCTGTACAGTAGGCGGGGTTATGTCCGGAAACTGTGCAATTGGAAGTGATTCTAATGCAACTATTCCGGCAAGCACCATAAGTAGTGCCGTTACTGTTGCAAATATTGGTTTATCGATAAAGAATTTAGAGAACATAGGTTGTTTTTTTACGGTTTTATAACCGGTTTAACTTTCATTCCTTCACGTACTTTTAGTAAAGCGCGTGTTACATACATTTCATTGGCAGATAGGCCGTTGGTTACATAACGCATTGTGTCGTTCACAATTTCACCTATCTCAATATGTCTATAAGAGACAAATGATGAGTCGTTTACAATATATATGTAACTCCCTAATTGGTCGTTTCCGATAGATGCATCTTTGATAAGTAGTGCTGAATCCATCTCTCCGTAAGGGAGGGATATATTTGCATACATTCCGTCTTTAAGTTCCCCTTTGCGGTTGTCTATTTCAGCCCTGAGGCGAAGTGTTCCGGTGGAGAGGTCGATATTAGGAGAGACGTAATCTATCTTGGCTTTATATTTTCTCGGAAAAGGAGGTTGCAGGTTAACTATTACGCTGTCTGTGGCTGTACTATGTTTTAACCCTTTTGTCATTAACATCTTAAGATATTGATTGTCTTCGATATTGAAATATGCATGCATTAAAACCTCCTCGTAAATTGTTGCTAATGTTACCGGTGATGCAGCTCCTGCCACGTAGCTGCCATCTGAGAGTGTGCCGAGTGTTATTCGTCCCGTGTAAGGCGCTGTTATATAACAGTAACTCAATGTAGTTTCGGCTTTTGAAAGTGCTGCTTCGGCATCTTTTATTCCTGATTTGGCACTAAGTAACTGTGTGGCGGATTTTATAAGGTCTATTTCACTTATTGCATCGCTCCGAGAGGCCTCGTTCATACGGACATAGTTATTTTCAGCATAATCTAGTTGTGCCTGTGCGTTTTCTAATGCCGCTTTAGCCTTGTTGACATCGTCTTGATATTGCGATGGTTCTATAATGAACAGCAGTTGCCCTTTTTTTACAATACTTCCTGCCGTGAAAGGATCGCTTTTCAGATAGCCATTTACACGTGCTACAAGATTTACAGTATTTTGTGCTGAAATATAGCCGGGATAAACCTTGTGTAGGATTATATTTCTGACTTCTGGTTTTGTAACATTTACCTGCATTGGGTTTTCGCCTTGCGGAGCATTGCTTTTTCTGCATCCGTACATAAGAATTATGCAGATAATAGGTAGAATGTTATATAAGTTAATTGCTTTCATACGATTATTTTATTTATTTTTGTTTAACCGATATATCTACTTTTGGTATTCGTAACTTTGCCAACCTCCTCCTATCGCCCTGTATAGTGATATTAAAGATGTAAGAGTGTTTCCTTGTGCGGAAACTAATGAATTCTGGTATGCAAGTAGAGATCTTTGTGCATCTAGCACGTTCTGGAAATTTGCAAGTCCGCGTTTGTAAAGATCTAAAGATAGTTTTAACGTCACTTCTCCCTGTACAACTAATTCGCGTAGATCTACAACCTGTTTTATCTGATTTGAATACGCAGACATCGCATTATCCACTTCCTGCATAGCTTGTAACAAGGTGTTATTATAATTTCTTATCGTTGCATCGTATTGCGATTTACTTTGTTTGGCAGCATTAATTAGTGCTGTTCCTTGAAAAAGTGTCCAATTGAATTGGGGAGCTATTTGATATGTAATACTATTGTTGTTAAATAGCCTGTTCATATCTTTTGATGCAAATCCGAAACTCCCGTTTAAGTAAAATTTTGGAAGAAAGCCGGTTTTTGCTCCTCCTACTGTTGCCTCTGCTGCTTTTACTTTCTGTAATGCTGCGGATATATCAGGGCGTTTTGATAGAATATTTTCAGGCATTCCTACCGGAACTATTTGTATATATTCGGGGAGAATATTAGGTTCGCTTAGCCATGTGTAGAGTTGCGGAGGGAACATCCCTGCAAGCACTGTTATTGCATTTATCTGTTGGCGAATAGAGTTTACAAGGACAGGTATTGATGACTGAGTACTAAAATATACCGACTTTGCTTGTGCTACATCAAGTTGTGAGGCTAATCCTGTATTATACCTCACTTCCGTTATATCCAATATAGCCTTTTGTGAGGCAATGTTTTTATTTGCCACGATTAGTTGTTGCTGATAGGTACGCAGGAGAGCATAATATGTTGCCATGTCAGCAACAAGAGACATTATTACGGCATTGTAAGTATCTATATCACTAAAATAGCTGTATTTGGCACTCTCTGCTTGCTTTCGTACGGAGCCAAATATGTCTATTTCCCAACTTGCAGTTACTGTGGCGTAGGCATAATCCTGAATTACACTTGAGTATGGTGATGTCCCATCGGCTAATGTGCGGCTGCTACGTGTTTTGCTCCATCCTCCCGCAAGGTTTAATGACGGGTAGAATCCACTTTGAGCTATCCTGAATGATGCGCGAGCTGTTGTTATATTATCTATGGCTGTAAGCACATCCTGATTGTTGCTTATGGCAAGGGTTATGAGTGAATCAAGTGCTTGATCGTTAAAATCCTTCCACCATTTGTCCGATATTTGGTTTTGTGGAGAGAACAGGCTGTCCTGCATGTATGATTGCGGAAGGTTTCCGTTAAGAAATAGTCCGTTTTTATCCTTTGCCTGAGCTGAGGCAATTATGAAGGAGAAAATTACAATGAAGGTTATTTGGCGCATCTGTACGGAGTGTTAATACGTTTACATTTAACAACACCGTTTTCCTATTTTTTGTTTTCGTGAATATATTGTTTTAAACTTTCAGTGCTATATGGTATTATATTTCGTCCATATTATTTAAAACATAAATTTGCGCGTAATTAAATTTACTATCACATGTAACCATAGCCAAGTATGGACTATGAGAATGTATGTATAAAAAGAATATATATTTGATTATAAAAGTATCGTATATTTAATTTTGCCAGTGTGATGATGTTATCACTATTCCGACATAAACTAATATAAGACCTCCAGCAAGACTTATTCCGGAGTATAGGCAGAAGAGCCCAGTGTAACCTTGCCTGAGCAGATTGAGTGATTCTACCGAAAATGATGAGAATGTTGTGAATCCACCGCAAAAGCCTATTATCATTGCCAGACGCAAGGCCTCCGATATGTTATGGTGCATTATCCACCCTATAATAAGACCAACGATAAGGCATCCTAAAAGATTTACAGTCATTGTTCCCCATGGAAAAAGCTTTCCTGAGGAGTCTGTGATAAATTTAGATATGGCATATCTTAAAACAGATCCGGCTCCGCCTCCGATAGCGATATATATGAGTTCTTTCATTATCTGTCGAATAGAATGGCACTTCCACGGAAATCTTCGTTGAATTTTCCATTGTCGTAAACTATTGTGCCATTAACAAATGTCATTTCTACTGTACATGGAAATTTGTGTCCTGTAAATGGTGACCAACCGCATTTTGATACGATGTTCTCTTTTGTTACAGTATGAGATTTTTGCGGATTGATAAGTACAATATCAGCATAATAACCTTCGCGTATATATCCTCGCTCTTTTATGCTGAAAAGTGTTGCTGGCGCATGAGATAGTTTCTCTACTGCCTTCTCTATTGTGAAATGTCCTTTAGTAGCCAACTCCATCATTGCCAGCAGGGAGTGTTGCAGCAGCGGACCTCCTGATGCGGCATGCAAGCAACTACCTTGCTTTTCGGAAAGTAGGTGTGGCGCATGGTCTGTTGCAACAATATCTATCAGATTACCATTTACGGCATTTAATAAGGCTTCACGGTCAGCATAAGTTTTTATTGCCGGATTCCACTTTATCATATTCCCGTATTCTGCATAGTTGTTGTCATCAAAATACAGATGGTGGACGCATGCTTCTGCTGTTATGCGTTTGTCTTTTAACTGCTTATCCTCAAGGAGCGAAAGTTCTTTTGCTGTGGATAGATGTAGAATATGTAATCTTGCATTGTAGCGTGTAGCAAGTTCAACTGCTTTTGACGATGAGGCATAGCAAGCCTCAACGCTTCTTATTAGTGGGTGAAACGTGATAGGAAGATCTTTCCCGAAACGTCCTGTATAGTATTCTGTATTTTGCTTTATTATCTCCTCTTTTTCGGCGTGTACAGCAATTATGGCTGGAACTTCTGCAAAAATACGGCTTAATGTTTCCATGTTATCTACAAGCATATTGCCAGTGGAAGAACCCATAAAAACTTTAACTCCACATATTTTTGAGAAATCTGCCCTGCGTAATTCGTCCGTGTTGTCGTTTGTGGCACCGAGATAGAATGCGTAGTTGGCTAATGATACTTCCGCCGCGCGGTCATATTTCCACTTAAGGGCATCAAGTGTTACTGTTTGCGGTTTGGTATTTGGCATTTCCATATAAGATGTAACCCCACCTGAAACAGCGGCATGTGATTCTGACGATATATCGCCTTTGTGTGTGAGTCCCGGTTCACGGAAATGCACCTGATCGTCAATACACCCAGGTATCATCCAAAGCCCTGAAGCGTCTATGATTTTGGTTGCTTCGTCTTCTATCCATGATGGGCAGTCACCTGAAACAACTTTTTCTATCTTTTCTCCGCGTATAAGGATTGAACCGTGTTTGCTCTCACCTTCATTTATGATAACAGCGTTTTTTATAAGTATGCCATTCATTTTTTATAAGGTGGTTTTTTTAAAAAACTGTCTATCTTAAGTTTTATAACACCTAAAAAAGCCTCTCCGAATATACCACCACTCATTTTGCTTATTCCTTGTGTGCGGTTTATAAATATTATGGGGATTTCAACCAGTTTGAAACCGCATTTGTATGCTTTGAATTTCATCTCTATTTGAAATGCATATCCCTTGAATTTTATCTCTTTGAGATTTATTGTTTCAAGTACTTTTCGCCTGAAACATTTAAATCCGGCAGTAGTATCGGCAATTTTCATTCCGGTAATAAACCTTACGTATTTTGATGCAAAGTATGACATCACAACGCGTCCGATAGGCCAATTAACTACATTTACACCTGAGATATATCTGGAGCCTATTGCCACATCTGCCCCTTCGTTAAGGCAGGCATCGTGTAGTTTTATTAGATCGGTAGGATTGTGAGAGAAATCGGCATCCATTTCAAATATATATTCGTAATTACGTTTCAGAGCCCATTTAAATCCGGCTATATAGGCAGTACCTAAGCCCAATTTCCCTTCACGGCTTAACAGGAATATCCTGTCAGTATATCTCTGTTGTTTAGTGCGTACTATATCTGCTGTGCCGTCCGGAGATGCATCATCCACTACAAGAATATCATATTTTCTTGACAATGACATTACCACATCAATAATATTAGAAATATTATCAATTTCGTTGTATGTGGGAATTATAACAACGCACTTCGATTCTTCAGTTGACATCTTTTTCTCCATATACTTTTTTATGGATTTAAGGCATATTTATATTGCCATGTGAAGTGTGATTTCTCACTCTCAATCATGTATTCGGCAAAGTTATGATAATTTACTTAATGAGTATCCACCGACACTGATAATTTTTTTTATTTATCATTAAATGTCTTGTTTTTAAATAATTTCCAGATTAAAATAAATATTGATTTTGGTTGCTTTATTAGTTTTTTTACATTTTCTTTGCAAGGTATTTAAACTATAATTTATATAACATTATGAATGTATTTTTTCGTATATTAGTATTAAGCATATTATTGTTTAATATGCCATTTAGTTCTTTTTCACGGAGCTATACTGTCAAAGTACAGAGTAATAACACTGATATGGGAAGCGTGGATATTATTCGTGTCCCGACAACTGAAAACCGAAAAATAAGAATTGCTTGTTTGGGGAATAGTATTACTTATGGATATGGCATTCCGGAACGTGAAAAATATGCTTATCCCGGTGCGATGCAAACTCTTTTGGGTGAAGCATTTGATGTTAGAAATTATGGAGTTAGCGGACGTACCTTATTAAATAAAGGTGACTATCCGTATAAAAATGAGCCGGCATATGAGGAGGCTAAGAATTTTCAACCAGATATTGTGCTCATAAAATTAGGGACAAACGATACAAAACCGTGGAACTGGAGATATAAGGATGAATTTGACCCCAATTACATGGAGATTATAAATGAATTAAGAGCATTGCCGTCAAAGCCACGCATATATTTGTGTACTGCACTTTTTGTTCCAGCATCTGATCCCAATGCCATAAGTGAGGACAGAGTAAGAAATGAAGTTAACCCTCTTGTAAAAAATATTGCAAAAAGAGAATCGTTGGACATAATTGATTTTTATAGTGTAACATACGGTAAGCCGAAATTATATCATGATGGATTGCACCCTAATATTCAGGGAGCAGCGTTGATGGCAGAGTATGCGGTAACGAGATTAAAAGAGACATTATCAGTGAGTAATCCATATACGGTAAACAAAGGAACTGAGGGCTTATTGCTAATTCCTACCGTAAAACCCGGTAATGAATTTGTAAATTGGAGTGACGGGACACATATTTACTCCCAGAAAACACTTTTATACACTCAGAATAAAAGCGTAACATTTACGGCAACATTCAAGATTAAAGAAAAGAGTTATTGTTACCCTATCGGTTCTACTGAAAGCAGTCGCTATCTTAAAAAACTTTGGGCTGAAGTAAATGGTAATAGAGTAGATCTTATCGGGACAGCAACTACCGATATTGTATCGCACCCCGGCAAATTATGTATAGCAGGAGAGAATATTGTGGCAGTAAAACGCGGAGGTTCATTTACGCTCAAATCAGTTAGTAATAATCCTAGCCCTACTTCAAGCGTTAATCCTATTCGCTATACGGTTATCCTGCCATTTGCCGACTGGAACGGTAATTTAGAATTCGGAGGGAGAGATACCAATGAATCATTG
>JAVVOY010000009.1:0-57146 GCA_036656055.1 Bacteroidales bacterium | reverse complement strand
TAAAAGCAAATAAGGGAAATTTTGATGCTATTATATCCAGCGAATTATTCTCTATCTGCTCTCTGTTTGCTGCTTTAATATCGCCCGGTGTCCATTTTTGAAGCTGTGGCATCCGCCACTCCTGTCATTACAAATTTAACACCTTATAGCAGTTATGATATAAAAAGCAACAACCTTGGAGTTGCAAAAAACAACTGGGACGAAAATGATATTAAAGAAATTATCGTTAATAATGAGTATTACGTAAATAATTGCTACAATTACAGGGATAATATTACTGTTACTGCCTCCGTCGACAAATTTATAAGAATCATAGCCAAATATATAATCAGAAAATAGCAACTGAGATTAATCTCTTATCACAAATACTTGAAAATATGAATCAATTCAGAAAATCAATAGAGAACTTATGCAATAAACCGTATGCTTTCCCTTTGACTCTACTGATTATATTCATTCCATTTTTTTCCATCTCTTTTTTTGGATTAGATGTGATAGACACATCATTTCTTTTATTCTCATATTTTAATGTTTTCACTAATCCAACAGGTTGCGAGTTCAGTTTTATATATTATTTTTCTGTCATATTAGGGGGATTTTTCCACATTATAAATCCTTCAGGAGGGATCTTCTATTATAAAATGATTAGCATACTATTCTATTTCATGTCTCTGAGCATTACATGGATATTATTAAAAAATCATATTAACAGATTCTATATAATCATAGGAATTCTACTTGCTTCTTCATTCAAAATACCAGCCATAAATATAAGCCACAATGCAATGTCGGTATTTATAGCACTACTTTCATTATGGGCTATATACTCAGGACTTAAAAAGAAAAATATATTTTTATTATTAATTGGAGGTGTACTGATAGGAATAAATGCGTTTACAAGACTTACTAATATTACAATGATAGTATTGTTATTACTTATACCTGCAAATGCCTATCTTAACATGGTTCCGCGTAAGAGATGGATTATACAGTTTGTTATAACTCTATTCGGCATATTATTAGGGTGCACAGCAATATTTGCGCTTATGCGTATTTTGGGACATTGGGATATTTTTTTAAACAGTATTGATACATTATCCTCATTAGCCGGAAGCGAGGAGAGTTCACATAATATTACAGCTCTAATATTAAATTACATAGGTATATATCTAAGAATTATCTTATTCTTTGTAATTATATTTTGTTCGTGGGTATATTTCGATAAAATATTACCTAAAGTAAAAAACATATCCGTAAAGTATACTTTGGGTATAGGGTATTGCCTTTTATTCCCTATTATTACATTGGCTCTTCTGCAAAGATCGTGGGGTATTATAACTCCGTTATATTATATGCTTATATTCTTAACGTCAGGATATCTGCTTTATCAAAGAAATATAAACAGCTACCTTAAATTAATCATTATAGGGAACATCCTTATACAGATATTTTTACCAATAGGTTCTGACGGATATATTCTTCTCTCACGCGATACATTAACAAATCTATCCGTCCCTTTGATTCTATATTTTGCCGATATAGTAAACAAGGAAAGATTTATAATGGTAAAACAAAAATACAACATTAAACTTCGAGGCAAAATATTATCTTATATAGTATGGGGAGTGATTATAATTACCGCTTTTCATAATATAATATACGCTACAAAAACATCAGGTGAGGTGAGTTGGATATGGGAAAGAAGCCATAAAATAGATTCTCCACTATGTAAAAACATATACACAACTAGAGAGTGGTCGGAGAGAGTAAACAGTATAACATCTATATTACACGGATATGTAAAACCGGGTGATTATATGTTTGTATATACTCATCCTATTGTGGGGTATCTCACAGATACAAAACCATATCTTCCATGCTCATGCCCTATGCTGTTCTATCCTTCCGTATCGTATTTAAACCTAAAAATAAGAGATGCTGAAAATATAATTAAAGAAAAGCCTATCGTAATTATAGATAATTTCGGAGTGGAGAACTCTGAAAAAGAAAGCTTTATAAAAAAGAATAAAAACTGGTCGGCAATGAAAGACTTTCTTGTCCGCCATAAATACGGAGTAACTTGGAAAAACCAATACTATATAATACTCCACCCTGAAAGCAATACTCCGGCACAATTTTCGGATACCATTAATTACCCATTAATTATAAATTAGGTGGGAATTACTTTAGATTTGCTGCAATTTTAAATCTATCGTTTATTTGTTTTCTCTTCTCCAAATAGCAACAACATTATAGGTATATTATACCTTACTATTATGCCTTTTATAAAGATGGGGATAAATAATCCGCATGCAACAACTGATATTATTGTTACATAAAATTTATACGCACCTTCTAACGGTATATTTGCCAATAATACTCCAACTACTCCCATACAAATGGTGTGTAAAAGATAAATTTCAGAAGAGTGACGCCCTAAGTATAATAACGGTTTATTAAAAAGAGTTATATTCTCAACTATTTCAGAAAAAGCAAATACGGATAATATACCCGCAGAAGCAATTATCAGAGATATAAAATTATTGGATAAATAATGATATTGTTTGCCTGCAAAGAATAGAAGCAACATTAGTAAGGATGTAAAGACAAAGACGGCAAAAGGTCGCTTTGTTTTCTTGTCAGAAAGAATGTACCTGTACATATATATCCCAATGGTAAAATATATAAGATATTTTGCTACTAAACCGATACAAAAATAAGGTGGAAACGGAATAAAATAAAGGATTAAGCTTATTATAAAAAGATGATTTATTTTCTTAAAAAACGGAACTATACAAAAAATAAGGAATAGCGTATATATAAACCAAAGAAATGAGGCAAAGCCAATATTAGGTTGGACTAATATAAAATATATTGCATCGTTTAATAACAGCGGATATTTAAGGGTTACAAAAAATCCTGCTGCATATTTTATAATAAACAGAAGCAGCGAGTATGTAATATATGGAATTATGAGCCTTTTTGCTTTTTTTATTATAAACGACTTGTAGCTAAAATCTTCGGAAAATAACTTGCCGAATAAAAAACCTGACAATGCCATAAACAACGGCATATGAAAAGTATATACAAATTGGTACAATACGCTGAAATAGCTTGGATTAAGGTTTGGAATACCTCCAAAATGTCCGTACACTACAAGAAATATTCCTATCCCTTTTGATATATCTATGTTATTATACCTCTTTTCTTCCACTATTATAACCTCAAATAGGCTCTTAACAAATATATAAATCTAAATAATATTATTCGGAATACCTTTCAATATATGACCTTGCCGTCGTTTTTATTGAATAATGACTCTTTACTCGCTCACGCGCTTCTTTTAACATTGGCAAAAAGTTATCTATATTATCTTTTATATATAATATCTTTTCAGCACACCCCTTATAGTCTTCTTTTTCAAATACAAAACCATATTTTCCCCCATCAATAACTTCAAGAGGACCTTTTTCGTCAGATATTAATACGGGAATACAAGCAGACATACCTTCTGCAACAGTAAGACCAAAGCCTTCGTATCTGGACGGTTGTATCAATAAATCGTAATCTTTAAGGTGAGAATATATATAGCCTCGGGTTTTATTTCCAAGAAATCTAACATTAGCTGTGAGAGAATAGTTTTCTGTCATACCCTTCAAAAATTCTCGGGATGAACCATCTCCTATCATATCAAGATATATATTTGCAACTCCTTTCTCTTCTCTTAGATAACGCATTGCTTCCAGAACTGTATCCTGTCCTTTCTTTGAATGCAGTAAACGACTTATAACAACTATCTTTAAAGTTCCATCAGAATAAAAAGGATTTTCTTTAATCTGGATACTTTCAAAATCAACTCCATTTATTATTATTTCGCATCTATTCCCTGATTTTATAATATCGTCGGATACAGCTTTTGAAATAGCAAATATTTTATCGTATCTCTTATAATTTTTGACAGGGAAAGAGTATCTTTTATATTCTTTAATCGGTAACGAAAATCTATAACAATTTTCAATCGGGAAAAAAACGTCATGTACAGTAAGTACTATTTTCGCATTTCGCTTAAGTAATATATATTTTGCCATACTCTCATTATGACAATGTATTACATCAGGATTTATCTTATAAATTAAATAATTGAGCTTTACTAACCTAAACGGAGATTTACCCCCTAATTTCTTATTAACAAAATGAATACCTATCGGTCTTTTAAGAGATTTAAGCAAGGTGAGATCATTTTCTCGATTTATTATTAAAAGGTGTATTTCATCTGTTTTTGACTGCTCGTTGATTATATCCAACAACATAGTCTCAACCCCACCTGTTAGCAATGTAAATATAACATGTACTATTTTCATAAATCAATATTTTTAAAGTTATACAAAACCATATTACAGTACCAAAATAGATTTAAATAGTTATAACCTTTAGGAAGTTTCTTATATATTTCAATTATTGTAAGCTTTTATAGTAAAAAGCCCAACCTATAATAGAAAACACTATTATTATTATTCCTAAAATTCCAAATTTATTCAACTTTAATATAAAATAACGGCGAACATCAATTATTCTGTATATAAACATAGACAAACCGGCACAAATATTGGCGACAATACACCCCATTAGCCCTATTTTAGTTATAAAAAAATAGTTTAAAATTAATGATACTAAAGATGCCAATATAGCCGAATAGATGGCGCGTTTTACCTGATACGAACATTCATAACCAAGACCGAGGAAAAAACTTAGAGCCATAAATATTAAACTTATGAGTTGAGGGAAAATATATCTGACACTCTCATAATACACATCCGACATCATAAGCGGATAAAATATCTCCATCCCTATTGCAAATCCCAAAGCAACGACAGCCAGAAACAACAAATAATAATTAAAAAAACGGCTAAAGTATATATTTTTATTGACATCTTTATAATCTCTTATAGCACTCTCTTGCCATGCCTGCTGATATATAGTAATAACAACAAAAAATATTGAACTGAATTTCAATACTATTGCATATATTCCGTTATGGTATTCACCGAGATAATTTAACAAATACAACTTACCCCAGTTCTCTATTCCACACACGGCCATACTGCCAGGAAGCAAAAATAGTGAATAATTAATTATTCGTTGTGCTATTTTTTTATCAAAAGGATGATGTACATCTTTTATATTACTATTTTTAAAAATAGGATATATCTTTTCTGTTATGATAAAAGCCATAATTTTGGATATAGTATAAGCAATAATTAGACTATTTGCTTTTAGGGATGTAGTGCGCAATAAAACAATAGTTATCAACGCAATTAATACGGATGCTATAAGATTACCCGCAACATATAATTTAGTTTTTCCGGATGCACGTATTATCTGTTGGTATACATCATATAAGTTGAATGAAAGGAAAAATACTGCCAATAAAAATGGATTGAAAGCTAATGTTATATTAAATATATAACAGATAAAAGCGATAGTAAAAAGTAAAATGGCATTCCACAGAGATATCTTTAAAAAGAGTTGAATAATTGTCTTGAATGTAGTTATATCACTGTTTATTGTATAGCGGAATACTCCATCGCGCATATTTAACATTGTAGCCATTCCAATCCATATAATGACTGTAAAATACACATCAAATTCGCCAAGTTCTTCTGGCTGCAAATAAAAAGTCAGAACCGGATACAATAGAAATATTATAAACTTTGAGCCTATATTTCCTGCGGCATATACAGAAAATTTCTTTGTAAACTCACGGCCCGACGTCATGATACTGCTGTATTTTTCATACTATCATTTAATGATAGAGCCAATAGCATCATAGCCATGGCTCCGCCACCTTGCAAAAATACAGATCCTGCAACAGACTCAATAAGAACAAAAGACAACATCAATATGGCGATATGAATATTTTTATCTTGTAATATATTTACGCTGTTTTTTATTTTAAGAAAAATATAGCGTATAAATAAAATATACAGTATGATACCGAATATTCCGAATTGTGCAAGTTCAGGATAGAATGTATCTGAAATAAAAGAGCCCTCACCACGAACAAGCCCCCACACATCACTCAAATCATATTTCTCATATAACGGGGAGTAATATAATCCTGACGAATATGTTGCATAGGTACCTAATCCTGAGCCAAAAGGGAAATAGTCTGCAATAATTTCAGGCGATTTTGCGTAAAGGGCAGCTCTTGCCGCCGATTCAGTAAATTCTTTAGTAGTAATGTCGTCATTTGTTATAAAGTAAAATGAGATCTTTTCCCATGCTACAAAGAGGATACCAATTAATACGACAACTGCCATAATAATATGTTTAAGCCTTATACGCTTAAACATATCCGGTTGGAAAAAAAACAGCATAAAGATTGCCATTACAAAAAAACCGTAAAACTTAGAGCGCATCCCCAATAAACCGACAGAGAGGATTAGAAGGGTGTATATTTTACTCCTTTTGTCTCCGGGGGAACAATAATAGTATATCATAGATAGTATTGTCGCCGAAATACCCAGATATGCACGATGAAAAAATACAGACTCCCACAGATCACCGGGGATAATGAAGATTATAAGCATAAGAGCAGCAAGTGATACACAAATGTATCGGAGCAACTTTTTTTCTTTTACTGTAAACTGAGGCTTAAGCACGTAAACACAAAAGAATGCAATAAACGGCTTCAACTGTATTATAAAGTCGTTAAAAGCTGCATTAGGGGTATTTATTTTAGTAATAGTTATTGAGTATATGAGATAGAATATAAAAATGCTCAATAATATCAATAGTCCTTTTAAATCACGCACACGTTTTTGTAATAGAGCTACAAGAACAGTGAATGACAATAAAAAATATATCAATAATTCATCTACAAAATCTAATTTAAAGGCATTATAAAAATAGAGCCCAAAAATAAGCATAATTGTAAAGAACAGATAATATACCCTGCTTACAGATAGCATTATTTGATGCTTTTTTGTCCGTAACCATACCCATAACCGGTTTTAGTATTGGTTGCGTTTATCACAAAAGAGATCTTCTTTAACTTATTGTCTTTTGCTAAAGATTCGGCATAGGCAATATTTCCCTTTTCAGTGTAATTAGCACGGCATACATAAAGCGTAATATCTGATATGCGGTTGAGAGACAATGTATCTGATACCATACCTACCGGAGCTGAATCAATAATTATATAATCGTATAGGTCTCGTAACTTATTGCACAGATTATCTAACCTGTTACTCAGCAATAACTCTGCCGGATTAGGGGGAACGGGACCGGACAATATAACGTCTAAATTTTTAAAGAACGGGGATTTTACTATTATATCCTCTTCTATCATATCCGCTGATGCTAAATAATTTGTAAGCCCTTTGGTTGATTTAACATTAAGGTATTCTTTTAATTTAGGTTGACGTATGTCGGAGCCTATAAGCAGCACTCGCTTTCCGGTAAGTGCCAACGATGCGGCTAGATTACTGCTGATAAAAGACTTCCCCTCTCCGCTTACGCTTGATGTTATCAATATCACTTTTTCGCTGTTACCGCTAAGTAAAAACTGTAAATTTGTACGTATAAGACGGAAGAGTTCTGATATAGATGAGTTATCGCCCTCTTTTACCACAATATTTTGGTCAGAATGATTAACACAAACTTCTCCGGTAATGGGTAATGTGGTAATCTTTTCGAGTTCTTCTTTTGTCGAAAATTTAGTTCGGAATAGCTCTTTTACATATAAATAAGCTGCTGCTATAAAGAAACCGGCAACAAGACCAATCAACAGTATCAGGAGCTTAGGCAAACTTATTGGTTTACTGAGATTATATGCAGGATCTACTATCTGACCTTTTGGTGTATTGGCTGCCAATGTAATAGCATTATCTTCTCTTTTTTGCAAGAGGAACATAAAAAGCTCCTCTTTTATGGCCTGCTGGCGTTTTATACCAAGGAATTCTCTCTCTATTGATGGTGCTTTAGATACCTTATCCTGCATCTTGCTTTCGAGTTTCTTTATATCCGAAAGGGATATATTTTTCTCTTTTTTAGAGACTTCAAGCTGATCTTTTATATTTTTCCATGCAATATCTATCTGGTCATCAACCCTTTTTATAACCGGATTGCCTCTTTTTGCCGTTCGTAGTAACTCTCTTTTTGATGATAAAAGAGCATTGTAACTGTCAACAGCACTATCAACAACACCTGATGTTGATATTAAAAAAGAGCCTTTATTATCGGGATTATTCACAAAATCTTCTATTAACTTAATAATGTGATCGTTAAGCTCTGCCTGTAATTGTGTCTCTGCATAAGATTCTCGCTTATTATAAGCGACTTGGGCATCGGCACCAACATCAAGTATTTTATTCTCTATCTTATAGTTTTCAATCTCTTTTTCAACATTATACAACTCTCCGGATATTATTTTCAAACGTTCATCTATAAATGTAGCTGTCCGCTCTGCTTCAAGATTTTTCTGCTCTAATCCTCTTTCGTTATACAATTGAATAAGGGTATTTAGAAAATCTGTACCTCTATTTATATTATTGTCTTCGATACCCATACATATTACATTAGTCCGTTTGCCGGGGATCTCAGACTTTAATTTATGTGAAAACTCTTCTGCGACCGAACCATATCCTGAAACGGAAATATTACATGTTAACTCTTTACCCGGTTTATAATATTTAGTCTCGTAAACAGTAAAGGTTCCATAGGTAGTGTTAAATATTAGAGGGAATTTTTTCGCACTCTTCTCTCCAAGTAATACTCCTTTTTTCCCTTTTACTTTAACATAGATACTACCGTCTTGGCTTACGTTTATTTTAAATGAAACGGCAATACTTAGTGTGTCAAGGAGTGATTGCGGAGCATAAACGTCCACAGGGAAATCTTTATATAGGTCTTTTTTCTGAAATAGTCCTGTTTTTAATGAATGTGATTTATAAAGACCAAGATATTTGACAACATTGCTTATGTTGGAATACGATGTGAGAACATATATCTCATCATCTACATTTCCCCCTCCTATACTGCCGCCAAAACTTCGCGCCAACATAGACTGCATATTCCCCCCTTTGCCTGATTTCTCATCTTCCTGTACTACAAGTACATTAGCTAATATCTGATATGTAGGAGGGACTATCTTTGTATAAAGATATGCTATTAATCCGCATACAGCAATTGTAATTAAAAATACTTTCCAGTTTTTTATATAATTGCGTATAAGTCCTGCCAAATCTAAAGAATCGTTGTCTTTTATATTATTCATACAATTATTATTTTCTTGTGGACAGTGTAATTATTAATGAAATCACATTATTGTATTTTAGCCTATATAATGATTTTTGATATCTATGCTTGCTTAAGCATTAATAATATCAATTATCTATTTTAAGGAAAATGCCATAACCAAAGATGCTATTATGGATATTCCACTCAAAACTGTAGAGGTTATAGCAATATTAATCTGTTTCTGTGAGTTATATTTTGAGGAGGATTTCTTCTCCTTATTAGGCTCTACATATATGAAATCATTCTTTTTTACATAATAGCATGGCGATGTAAAAATATCAGGTTTTGTTAAATCTATACGATGAAAGCTGCGTTTACCATCTTCTTCGCGTACAAGAAGCACATTTGTACGTTTTCCCTGAATAGTTAAATCGCCTGCCTGTCCTAACGCATTTACAATAGAGACTCGCTCCTTGTCAAGATAGTATATTCCGGGGGCATTAACCTCGCCCATTATTGTTATTTTGCTATTAAGTACATTTAGTGTAACTATCGGATCTTTAACATAGGCTTCTATTCGTCCTCGTAAATAATTTTCAGCTTCTTTGTTCGTCATTCCTGAAATTTTAATTCGCCCTAAGACAGGGAATGTTATCTCTCCATTATTATCAACAAGATATGTCAGCATCTGCGCTCCACCTGAAGACTGCGACTTTCCTTCTTTTTGTTTGATGCTTACTGCCGGAAGATTAAAGATAGAAACAGCATTTATATCTTCTGCTGTGACTACTACCGCAAGTTCATCATCGGGTAAAATCTTAGATTCATAATTTGCCTCTATTATATCCATCAACTTAAGAGAATCACTGACACCTACTTGGGGGAAATAGGTGATATTTTCTACACTTTTGCATGAAAACATTACAATTGCCAACGCGACAATAATAAAGAGAGTAAATTTATTCATATTAAAGCTGTTAAATACATTTAATTTTACAATAGGTTGTTTTTGCTGATATGTTCCGGCAATAATATATTACACAGAGAAAAACTTAACCATATACTAATCCTTAGATTATGTAACGTAACAAATATCATTATATTGTTTTTTTACATAAAAATTATATACAATCAGAATCTGCTTATGGATACAAAAAAAGAGACCCATTTTTAAGCGCGACAAAGGTAGTTATAATAGAGTAATTTTACAATATATTTCCATTACTGCCTATTGGCAAAGTATATTAAACTGGATAGGTTACCGATTTTAAAATAAATATTTGTAAGATAACTTTTTTAAATCGGAAAAGTGGTAGTAATTTTGCAGTAAAATAATATATAAATAAAATGATTGTAAAGTCAGTATTAGGGTTTTTAGTAGATGGCTTCTTGGTCCCTGAAAATATGCTGATAGTAATCCTCTGTATATTTTTCCTTATCCAATGCTACTACTATTGCATCGTTTTTTTAGCATGTTCGCGCTATGCAAGGAGAGTTAGAAAAGGTGACGTATGTTTTAATACTGTACAACCTGCCGTTTCAATTATTATCTATACAAAAAATAATGTTGATGACTTAAAATGCAACCTGCCTGAAATTTTAAAACAGAAATATCCTATTTTTGAAATTATAATTGTTAATGATGGTTCGGTAGATGACGCTAAAGATTATATAACTCGACTGAAAGAGAAATATAATAATTTATATCACACATATATACCTGATGAAGCACACTCCCTCAGTCGCAAGAAATTAGCCATGACAGTAGGAATAAAAGCAGCAAAATATGAGACGGTTGCTTTCACTGATGCAGACTGTCATCCTACCTCTGATATGTGGATTGCTACAATGATGAGAAATTTCACAACCGGTATAGAGGTGGTAATTGGCAATACTTCTGAGAGGTCACAGAAAAGAGAAAATTGGTATTATTCATATTACAGGCTGTTTTTTAAACTGAGATTTTTTTGTTATGCCCTTATGCACAGACCTTTTATGGGTGAAGGGACAAATTTATTTTTTAAGAAGGAGCTCTTTTTCGCTTGTAAGGGGTTTTCAAAACACCTTGCGATACAGTATGGCGATGATGATATTTTCACAAACGAAATTATGAATAAGAGTAATACTCGCACTGAATTTTCGGAAGAAGCTTTGGTTATTACAAATTACGAAAACGGCAATGAATCTATTAAAGAGACACGGTTAAGACGCGACTTTACCAAACGCTTTCTGAAAACATCGGCACATATCTTTTTCTCATTCGAGAGATTTTCGGACTTTATGTTCTATGCTGCTTTTGTAATGACGGCTTTCCGGGGAGTATACGACAACAATTTAAAAATAACGATAATAGCCGGTGCTCTCTTCATCATACATTATATAATGCAGGCTGCTGTTTGCCACAACGCATCACGCACATTAAATACACCTCTCAATTCTTCGGCTATATTGATTTATGACATAATAAGACCTTTTATAGATATATATTTCAGAATAATAGGGCATAAATCAAATATAAAAAATTACACATGGAAAATAAGAAGATAGAGACTATTTAACAGATAATAGGCTACTTATATTATGTGATTTATATAATAACTTATTTTGTTATTGCAATATCGTATCTGAGAAGATCATACGTAATTTTAAATGGATACCCTTCGAGTTTTTTATTCTGCGAACGACTTTCTATAAAATAATAACGTTTCTCATTATCAAAACTCGGCGTTTCAAATTGTCGTGTTGTATGTGGCAATAGCTCTCCTGAGAGGACGACATCCCGATAATTAAGCATCTCGTCTTTATTGGTCTTATAATATACACGTAACTTTACAAGGGTTATAGTTTCATCGGTATTGTTACGGATTATAAATAGTTCGTTTTTATCGTTAAGGCGTTTTTCAAAACCAAGCAGATCAAGAGAATGCACAAAATCACATGACCGCCGGCATGAAACTGAGTCAGATTTGAGTTGGGCAACCGGTAAATTACAGTCACCTTGCGCAAAAATATTACAATCCGACAGTATAATCACTATCAGAAGATAAAAAGCTCGTTTCATATCATTTTCCTCTTTTACAGATGCAATTATACATAAAATTTTCGTTATCTCAAAAAATGGCTTTTTATATTTTATCCTAAATAAATAGATATTATCTTTGATGATCTTAGAATCATTTTAAATTATTATGAACAAAAACTATATTTTAATTTTATTGTTAATGGCAATATGCTGCAATGTTTCGGGCAAAGTAAAAACCGGTGCTGATAAGATAGATGAGTATATAGCCCTCTTAAACGGGAAAAGGGTTGGCGTTATTGTAAACCAGACATCGGTAATTGAAAATGGATCGCACCTTGTAGATACCCTACTTAAATTGGGGGTTAACATAACTACTATTTTTGCACCTGAGCATGGGTTCAGAGGCAATGCTGATGCCGGTGAGACTATAAGTAACGGGGTTGATAAAAAGAGCGGTTTGCCGATAATATCCCTTTACGGCAAAAACAAAAAGCCCACAAAGGAACAACTCGCAAAAACGGATATTCTTCTGTTTGACATACAGGATGTGGGTGCCAGATTTTACACATACATCTCAACTATGTATTACGCAATGCAAGCTGCTGCCAGAGACGGCGTAGGTTTTATAGTTCTCGACCGCCCTAACCCAAACGATTTTGTGGATGGTCCTGTTATTGATGAATCGCTGTTCTCTTTTGTAGGTGCTATGCCACTGCCTATTGTTCATGGGTTAACCGTAGGCGAGCTTGCAACTATGATAAAGGGGGAAAACTGGGGTGGAACAAAGAATTTAAATCTAAAAGTAATCACGGTGGAAGGGTGGCGGCACGGAGTGCCTTATCATCTGTCCATAAAACCGTCACCAAATCTCCCGAATGACCGCAGCGTAGCCTTTTATCCGTCAATATGCCTTTTTGAAAGTACCATAATAAGCGTGGGACGCGGCACGGTAATGCCTTTTCAGGTTATAGGTGCCCCGGATAAAAAGTTAGGTAGCTTCTCTTTCTCCCCCACTTCACTTGATGGTTTTGATAAAAACCCAATGCACAATGGGAAAACATGTTACGGAAGAGATTTAAGACGCGAAGCATATCCAAAAGGGTTTTCATTGTCATATCTGATAGATATGTATAGATTATCCAAAACCGGAGATAGCTTCTTCTCTTCACCTTCTTTTTTTGACAAACTCTCCGGAGATACAATGTTACGGCAGGAGATATTGAAAGGAAAAAATGAGAAAGAGATACGAAGTAGGTGGAACACAAAATTAAATGCTTATAAAGATTTAAGAAAACATTATCTGCTATATCCTGATTATGTACAATAAACAAAAGGAGATAAATACGACACAAACAGAAATGCAATTAAATAATAAAATTCAGATTGATTATTAATCCGCTCCTCAAAAAATTTTGTCAGAAAGACGGATTGTATTATCTTCGCAACGATAATAATCATATACAATTATGGCACTTATAATTCCACGTCAATATAAGCTGAAATTGCTTCCTGAAACAACCGAGCAGGCTATAAAAACACTGAAAGTATCTTTTCAGGATAAACTCAGCAAAAGGTTGAATCTTCGCCGTGTAACTGCACCATTATTTGTTCTTTCAGGGACAGGCATAAACGATGATCTTAACGGAGTGGAAGCTCCGGTATCGTTTCATATAAAATGTATGGGACGCAAAGCTGAAGTAGTTCACTCGCTTGCAAAATGGAAACGCATGAAACTTGGCTCTTATGGAATATCGCCGGGGTATGGTATTTATACAGATATGAATGCTATACGAAGCGATGAAGATCTGGATAACTTGCATTCGCTTTATGTAGATCAATGGGATTGGGAGCAAACAATTACGGAACAGGATAGAAATCTTGACTATCTTAAAGATACTGTACGCAAAATTTACTCTATCATAAAAGAACTTGAACTTGAGGTTTACAACAGTTTTCCACATATTACACCTTTTTTGCCTAATACCATAGAGTTTATTAATGCCGAGGAGTTGTTGCAAATGTACCCTACCCTTTCGGCTAAAGAGCGCGAAGCGAAGATTGCTAAGAAATATGGTGCAGTATTTATTATGGGAATAGGTGGAGTTCTGTCAGATGGAGAGCCACATGATGGACGCGCACCAGACTATGATGATTGGATAACAATGAATAGCGATGGGTACCGCGGACTGAATGGGGATATAATTCTATGGAATCCGATATTGGAAATTCCGTTTGAATTATCATCGATGGGCATACGGGTTGATAAAATTGCTCTTAAAAGTCAACTTGAAGTAAAAGGTTGTCCTGAACGTGCCGGATTAGGATTTCATAAAATGCTGCTAAACGGAGAACTGCCATTGTCAATAGGTGGAGGAATAGGACAATCGCGACTCTGCATGTACTTATTACAAAAAGCGCACGTAGGAGAAGTACAAGCAAGTATATGGCCTGAGGAACAGATAACAGAATGCGCAAAGCACAATATACATTTATTATAAAGAAGGATAAGCATACAAATAAAGAGGATCGTTATATCTTATATGTAATTATATAATACCAATAAAAAAGCAGTGGTTTTGAAAATTTCAAAACCACTGCTTTTTTATGTGTCTAAAATTATTTCTTTTTATCTTCCATATGCTTTGCATAACGAGTCATAAACTTGTCTACACGCCCTGCGGTATCCACAAGTTTCTGCTTTCCGGTGAAAAACGGGTGCGATGTGTTGGTAATCTCAAGCTTAACCAACGGATAGGTCACTCCGTCAATATCTATTGTCTCTTTCGTTGCAATAGTAGAACGAGTTATGAATACATCTTCGTTAGACATATCTTTGAAAACTACCGCACGGTAATTATCGGGATGAAGTCCTTTTTTCATTTTATATCTTCTTTAAATTGTTTCCTAAAACTATTACGCACATTGGTAATATGTGCATGTCTCTCGTAATGGCGTGCAAATTTACTTATAAGTTTTAAGATTACAAAAAGTTTTTCTCTGTTTTTAGAATAACAGGTAAAAATATTATATTTTATATCAGGCATATAAGAAAAAAACGTAATTTCGCAGCCATATAAAATAAGACGATGCTATTCAACCTATTTCACAAAAATAAAAATACTGATTTACAGAAACTCTGTTTTACCACAGATATGCACTCTCATATTCTACCGGGAATAGATGATGGTTCTCCTAATGTTGATGTTTCTCTTATTCTTATTGAGGCAATGCAGCGTTGGGGGATAGAAAATATAATAGCAACTCCGCACGTTACAGAGGAGACTTTCGAAAACACGCCTAAAACAATAGCAGCCTCACACAGACTATTATGTGAATCGATGCAAAAAGCAGGTATTACAATACCTGTCTCATACTCAGCTGAATATAGGATAGACAGCAAGTTCAAAGAGATAATGAAAAATGGCTCTCTGATTAAAATGCCTAATAACTATATATTGATAGAAAATTCTTTCGTTCAACCGTCTTTAGATCTTAAATCTATTATATTTGAACTTCAACTGAAAGAATTAAAACCGATACTCGCGCACCCAGAGAGATATAATTATTATCAGCGCAAACGACAGAGTTATACTGAACTTTTTGAGGCGGGATGCGAATTTCAGATAAATCTTCTGTCTCTTTGCGGATACTATGGCGAAATTGAAAAAGAGATTGCTATGTGGCTTATAAAAAAGGAATACATTTCATTTATTGGCACGGACCTACACCATTTCGGACATATTGAAGCCATAAACAATTATCTCACAACAAAAGAGTATACAAATATTGCAGCACAACTTGAGCCAACGCTCAAAAACGGACTGCTTATATAAAACTTTACAAAACGTAGTTTTATTACTGTTGTCTTTGTTTATTTGATAAATTTATATATGTTTGTATTTGTCTTATATACTCTTGTGTAAAGAAGTTAGCTTTGAAATAACCAATATTTGCCTAATGCAATTTTTATTCGGTTTTTAAGTAAATTATGAAGACATTAAAAACAAATAATTTAATAGCATGAAAAGAGTTGCGTTGCTCTCCGTTTTACTGCTGACAGTAGTTGCGACAAACGCACAGATCGGTGTAAACTCTTTAGAAGAGTTTGATAAAAACAAAAATTTTGTAATAGAAAAAGGGAAAAGCAACTGGTTCTTATCGGCCGGAGCAAATGCAAATATATATTTTGGACAACAAGATAACAATATAAAGTTCATTAACAGAATAAGTGGCGGAGGAGCAATCTTTTTCGGTAAATGGGTTACTCCGTGGATGGGGTTCAGGATGGGAGTAGATGCCGCTCAATACCGCTGTGCGGTAGTAGGCAGCGATAACGGCAACTTCATAGTTAAAGGGGGCTTTTGGGATAAAGCCTTAACACGTAATAATGTGGAAAATTTGAAGGAACAACGCTTCTTTGCTTTCAACCCAAACATTGATATATTCTTCAGCCTCTTCAATTCATTAGGGAGGGTAAAGGAGAAGAGAATTTTTGATATGGTACTGTCGGTAGGGACAGGTTTCTTTGTAAACAGTGGTAATAGAGTGAATCCTGAGACAAATATAAATGGGAAATACAACACCTTTGCTCCATCTATTAACCTTGGACTTTTGAATAAATTCCGCCTTTCGGACGGATGGGACCTTGGTATAGAGTTTAAGGGTGGTTGGGTCTCAAATTTATTTGACGGACAGATATATAACGGAGAGAAATACAGTGAAGGGGATATAGTTGCATCAATTGGACTGACAATTATTTATAAATTCAAACCTCGACGCAATACAGCATATACTCCAACGTATTATAAAGATGAGACCGAAATCAAAGACTGCCTCGACAAATACAATAAGCTAAAAAGCGAACAAGAAGTATTACTTGCGGAAAAAGAACGTATTATAGATGTAAACACCGAATTATCGAGTGAGAACCGAAGATTACGCGACAGTATAAACAATGCAAAACCACTTGTAAAGAAACTATCTACAACAATAAAGAAAGATGTTATCACTGTAATAGAATACAGCATTGGCTCTTCACTCCTTACTGCCTCTGACAGGGCAAAACTAAAACAAGCTGCTGAAATAATAAAAAGCCATCCAGATTATACTTACGAAGTATGTGGCTACGCCGACAACACAACAGGCTCAAAGGAGATTAACGTAAGGCTCAGAAATGCAAGAGCAAACAGAGCTATTGATCAGTTGCTCCACTACGGTGTAAACCGCAACCAAATACTAAAATCAACAAATGACGGACAACTCCCCGGTACATCCACTCGCGCAATTGTCGTACAACAAGTTGAATGCGATTAGGTTTCAGACTACAATAATATACATTATAAAAAACAAAATCCGCCTAACCTTTTAAAAAGTTAGACGGGTTCTGCTGCTTTTAAGAGGAAACATTATCCTAAATAGTCACAAGGTTCTTCACCTATCATAACACGAATAGTATTACACATTCTTACATATTGTGCAAAAAGGTCATGCAGAGGTTCTGTCTCAAAATTGTGCATCGGACTTTTGAAATAGAATGAAAGCCAATCTTGTATTCCCTTAAATCCGCAACGATATGAAAGGTCGGTAAGCAATACAAGGTCTAATACCAACGGTGCAGCAAGGATTGAGTCTCGACAAAGAAAATCGACCTTCAATTGCATATTGTAACCCATCCACCCTACTATATCTATATTATCCCAACCCTCTTTATTGTCTTTACGTGGGGGGTAATAATTGATGCAAACCTTATGGTATATATCTCCGTAAAGCTCCGGATATTTTTTCGGGTCAAGGATAGTATCTATAACCGACAATTTACTGACCTCTTTTGTTTTGAAAGAAGCCGGATCATCTAATACCTCTCCATCACGATTGCCAAGAATATTTGTTGAAAACCACCCTTGCAGACCAAGCATACGCGTCTTCAACATCGGGGCAAGGACTGTCTTCATCATTGTCTGACCGGTCTTGAAATCTTTTCCGCAAATAGGGACGTTCATTTTATCTGCTAGATCCCAAATTGCGGGCATATCAACTGTCAGGGCTGGCGCACCATTTATAAATGGGACGCCAGATGATATTGCTGCATAGGCGTAAAGCATACTGGAGGCTATTTCAGGACTGTTGTTTTTCATAGCTGCCTCAAATGCGGCAAGGCTTTTATGTGTATCGCTCATAGGAATATACACTTCAGTACTTGCCGCCCATATTACCAACATCCTTGAACAGTTGTTTTTCTTCTTAAATTCTGCTATATCGCACTTTATCTGCTCCATTGCCTCGTATTTGGTAGTGGACTGTTTTACCCATGTCCCATGCAAGCGTTTAACATATTCCTGATAAAAGGCGGCCTTCATCGGCTTTATTGCAATCAGTTCGTCCTTTACTTTATCTATATCTTTTTCAGTTAAGACTTCGGCATGTTTTGCTGCTTCGTAGACATTTTCTTCAAATATATCCCAACCACCTATTACTAGATCATCTAATTTTGCCAACGGCACTATTTCATTTATCTTGGGCTCACGTCTGTCGTCTCCTTTTCCTAATGTAATATGTGCCATCTGAGTAAGTGAACCTATTGGTTTAGACAATCCCTTTCGTACAGCCAATGTGCCTACTACAAATGTAGATGATACAGCGCCGCCAATACCGACGACCAAAACTCCTAACTTTCCTTCAGCTCTTTTTATTTCCATCTCTATTAAAATTAAAAACCTACATTATTCTGCTAAGTTATGAATTCTATTGCTTTCAAAAAACTTTTTATAGTATATGAAAGACTTTATGAACATATCTTATATTCAAAAGATCATTTTGATTAACGACTCAAATGTATAAATTGTTTTACTGTAATTAATATCATCTTCTCTTTTATTCCAACTCTCGCCTTTTAGCCAAACCGCATCACAGCCTAATGTCAATGCTGGCTCTATATCTTTCTTATAACTATCTCCAACTACTAACACCTCCGATGGATGTAATCCCAGACGTTGCACACCTATTGAGAATATCTCAGGGGAGGGTTTCCTCACTCCTACAACGGCAGACTCTACAATAGTGTCAAAACAGTCTGCTATTCCGTAATCGGCAATGACGGATGAGATATTTCCATAAAAATTGGTTACAAGTGCCATTGGGTATTTAGCATGCAATGTTTCTAATATAGTACGATTTTTCTCTACAATACTCCTTGCTGCGCTGTCACAGTAATTGGCAATATCTCGAATAAAACAGGGTTTTGACAAGTTATCCGGGATATTTCCACTTTCAGAAAGATTATCAAACTCTAACTCTATTTTTTTTAGCAATAATGTGTGAAATGTATCGCATGGGGTTATGTGTGGCCTTTTCCCCAATTCGCGCTCAGCATAAACATAAGCCTCGAGAAATGCCGGCTTTTCTAGCGAAACGCCGGCATTTTTATAACCGTCCCACAAAACTTCACTCCAATGACGACCCTCTGTATCAAGCGTTCCTCCATAATCAAATATAATTCCTTTTATCATATCAATTTAGGTTTAAGATAGCGTCAAATTTTCGGCAGACACGTTCATACTTAACAACCATATACACCAATACGACATTGAGAATAGTTATTTCAAAGAGATAATACAACCATACCTCATTTATAGCAAGAGAGACAAACAGTGCAATGATACGTGTATTGAATGTTAATATATTTGTATATTTAAGCAAAGGCTTACTCATCTTAATAAATTTGTGGCTAAGCTCAGCAGGCACATCACAGTTGGGATAAAGCGTATTTATATCTTTCCGCATCTTACGCATTGCCGGAGAAAATAGCTGCTGTGACCGCGTATAATTAATATAAAAAAGTAACAAAAGCTTTTTTATAAAATTAGATCGCCACGTGATTGTTCTACTCATATCGGTAAGCGGTTCAACTTCGTCGAGTTCGCTCTTTTTACGACCATTAATAAAAAACAGATGCATGTTACGATAGCAGTCGGCTATTGCAGCTTGGGTAATATGACTGTATCCGGCAACAATACCAAAGGGATATACCCACCAGCTCCAACCTTCAAAGTCGCGAAGACGATAAACAACAGCAAAATATATTATTATAAACCAAATATCTCCACTCATACCGTCAAGAATACGACCTAAGCGCGAATATTGTCCGGTCATGCGCGCCAACTGTCCATCGGCACTGTCAAGTGAATTAGCCCACACAAGCAAAAACATCCCTACAAAATTATATAGGAGATTATCGTAATAAAAGAATATTCCTGCTGATGCTCCTATAAATATTGATGCAATTGTTACTGTATTAGGTTTTATTGTAAGTCGCCTGAAAAGCAATGCCCACGCATAGCCTATTTTACGATAAAAAAACAAGTCGAGCCACTCTTCGGTATCAGGCGACTTTAGTGTGTCTTTTAATGTTACAATTTTATTATCAGTCATTTTTATCTATCTTTTATTTTTCCGGCGATCATCCTTACAATGCTCTCTGAAGCTTCTTGAGTACAACTAGAAAAACTTGGCCAGTCATTTAAATCTATTATAATAGGTTCTCCATCACCGGTAATTATACAATCTCCTCCTAATACAGATATACCTGTCGCCTCTGATGCCAAGCGGCATATTTCTAAAAGACGTCCCCTACTGAATGGGATAGATTGTATTGGATCATTATTCTTTTCATATCCGAATTTACTGTGACCGCTAAGTATCGGATAAAATGTAAACAGAAAGTCGCTTTTTGGAACTGAATAAAATTTCACAAGATCGCCATGAATATGTTCACTTACTATTACCTCTTTTACGCCTCTTTCAGCATAAGCTGAAAGTGCTTTTTTATACTCATCAATCGTTTTTACAAAAACTATATCTTCAAATATAAGCGTATTATTATCTGGTAACTTAAGCCAACATGTATGAAACTCTCCACAAAACGGCAATTCTCCGGCATTTGTTTCTACAATCACGCTTTGTGGAGCAGGAATATTTATTTGTTTAAACACTCTTACTAGTTTACGCCTGGTACAACTCATTATTGAGTATCCCGAATTTATTACAAGCGCACCGTTATCTTCAAGATATTGTAATTTAAGAAGTGAACTCTCCTTGCGACACATATTAACAATAATATCCTGCTTTATATTATGCGCCAGAAATTCTGCTTCAGAATACAATTCGACGTTTGCTTGGTAAGCACGCAGTCTCTCCAAGACTGAACGAATTATCATATCATCGGCAGAAGAGAGGTTGGGCGATTGCTCAGTCGAGCGTGAAATAACGGCAATATTTACACCATTAAACATCATACGTTCTGCAACAGAAAATTATTGGCTGCCGTTATATCGATGGCATGGTCTATATCTATTATTTTTGTAAATGGATACGCACGCAGACGAATTCCATCTTCAACCAATGCACGCTGATAGTTACGCATGCGACTCATTCCTGAGTGTATTGAGTGTTCAAGCACTTTTATACAGATAGGAGTTAGTGCATATATTCCGCCGGAGATATAATCGGCATTTCTATTGGGGGTATCGTAAAAACCTGTTATTCTCATATTTGTATCCGTACTGACATAAAGAGGTTTTTCGTCATCAATGAAATTTGTTACACCCATTATACCTTCCGATACGGTGTTCTGTTCAAATTCTTTTATGAAATCAGAAAATTCATCTTCTTTAAATATCGTATCAACTGTTGTAAGACAAAATTTACCGTTATTCAGAAAACGACTCAACTCATAAAAGCTATGCATAGAACTGATAGTGCTTTTATTTACGATATTAATTACTACATCGCTTTTAAGATTCTCAAAATGTTCTATCAAAGATGAAATATTGCTATTTAATATTATAGATATACTTTCAGCATTATTTTCAGAAAATATTCTTACAAGACGGTCTATCAATGGCTCTCCGTTGACTTTAACCAAAGGCTTCGGCGTAGCTACACCTTCAGCAACAAGTCGCGACCCATTGCCGGCGGCTATGATAGCATAATGCATTGTACTTTATATTACTGTTCGTTATCTTGCATAAGATTAACCGTCTCATCTTTCCCTCCTCTATCCACAACATACTGCTTACGTAAAGGGTGTGCTGTCATATCGGCATAACGGACACGATTTCCATAAACATCTATTGCTATATATATGGCTTGGCGCAATGAGTTTTCTGATGCTTCGTTTTTCCCAGCTATGTCGTATGCCGTACCGTGATCTGGCGAGGTACGTACAAACGGCAATCCTGCTGTATAATTTACTCCGTTATCCATAGATATTGTCTTAAATGGTGCAAGTCCTTGATCATGGTACATGGCCAAAACACCATCGAAATGTAAATACGATGATGCTCCGAAAAATCCGTCGGCTGGATAAGGACCAAAACAGAGTACTCCTTTATTATTTGCCTCCGTGATGGCAGGGGTTATAATCTCCTGTTCTTCTTTTCCTATAAGACCATTGTCGCCTGCATGAGGATTCAGTGCCAATACGGCAATACGTGGCTTTACTATGCCAAAATCTTTAATCAGAGAATGATTGAAGATTTTGAGTTTCTCAACTATTTTATCTTTTGTGATCTCATTCTTAAGATCTGATATCGGTGCATGTCCTGTTACAAGGGCAACTTTCAGATGCTCATTAAGCAGTATCATTAGGGCTGCGTCTCTGTTTCCAAGCCTATCTTGCAAATACTCTGTGTGACCTACAAAGTTAAAGCCTTCTGATTGTATGGTATTCTTATTTATTGGTGCCGTAACCAGAACATCCACTTTACCTGATTTAAGATCTGCAACTGCCATTTCTAACGCTTTGAATGCCGCCTCTCCGGCTAAAGGGGATGGTTTACCTATCTCCACTTTAAGTTCGTCGTCAAAACAGTTTATAAAGTTACATTTATCTTCACTGATATTATCGGCAGAGTTTATAATATTAAACTGCAACTGGTTGATATCAAGTAATTTTCTAAAATATCCTGCAACTTTTGCCGCTCCATAAACGACCGGTGTACATATTTCTGTAATGTACGGATCGGAAAGAGCTTTCATTATAACCTCATAACCTATCCCATTTATATCACCGTGTGTTATGGCTACGCGTAATTTATTATTTCTCATATTTTTATTTATAGTATAGGTTACATTTTATGTAACAAGCAATATTTATATATCTGTTATAGGAGATATACAGTCAACCTTTATATCTTATCTATTATTACGAACTGCTAAAATACAAATTTTACGGCAATTTAAACCGTATTTAGGCATCTATTATAACTGATTATTTTTTTGCGACGATAGCATTCCGCAAGCAGCTAATATATCTTCTCCTCGCGAAGCGCGAATTGTTGCTGTTATTCCCCTTGCATTTAAGGAATCACGGAATATCATCATTGTTCGTTCGCTGGAACTCTTTAAAGATACCCCCGGAATAGTGTGATAACGTATAAGGTTCACTCGGCAATCAAGCCCACGCAATAATTTTGCAAGTTTTTCTGCATCTTCTTGTGAATCGTTCTCTCCGCCAAACATAATATACTCAAATGAGAGTCTTCGCTGATGTGAAAAATCATGTTCTTTGAGCATTTCTATCATCTCTGAGGCAGGGAAAGCGCGTTCAGCCGGAACCAACTCTCCTCTACGTCCGTCGGGAGAGTGTAGGCTTACTGCCAATTGACAACGGCTTTCTGTAAGAAAGCGCATCAAACTGATCTTAATGCCGACCGTAGAAACGGTTATACGCTTAGGGCTCCATGCAAATCCCCATGGTGCTGTAAGAATTTCAGTAACCTTAAGTACGGAATCAAGATTATCAAGTGGTTCTCCCATACCCATAAATACAATATTTGTCAATTCTGCACATTGAGGGACGGAGAGGATCTGATTCATTATCTCGGCAGATGTTAAGTTGCGCTGAAATCTCTGTTTTCCTGTCATACAAAAGAGACAATTCATTTTACAACCTACCTGTGACGATACGCACAGCGTAGCCCGTTCTTTGTCTGGAATAAATACTGTCTCTATGCTTCGCCCGTCAGAAAGACGAAACAGATACTTTACAGTACCGTCTGTGGACTCAATCTCTTTTTCTGGTGGGACAAGACCTGTTTCGCACATCAAAGCAAGTTTCTCACGGTTAGATTTAGAGATATTCGTCATATCTTCAAAATTGTCAACCCGTTTTTCATAAAGCCATGAGGTTATTTGCGCTCCTGTGAATATAGGCATGCCTAACTCTAATACCATATTTTTTAATTCAGAAACGCTCTTTCCTACTAATGTCTGTTTTTGCATATTGTTATATTTAAAATGGAAAGGGGACGTTTCAAGTTTACGATTGAAAGCGTCCCCTTATAAATAACGATATCGTTTATCAAAAGAATTTTATACGATTATCTTCAACATCGGCTTTTGATTTAAGGACATCTAAAAGTTGTCTATAAAGCATTTGCTGTGTAATCTGGTTATAACGGGCAACTTCGTTAGGCTTACTGAAAGTTGATATTACCGGATGTTTTTCTATTACATTAAAAACATAAACGCCACGATTACCTTTTACCGGACCTTGTAATGATCCTACTTCTGAATAAGGAGCTATACCTACTACTTTTGGTTCAAACCCAAGCCCAGACACAACGGGATTATTGAATATTACCGATCTGGCTGTATCAATACGCGAGGACATCTTTGCAGCGTATAAATTAATATCTTTTGCCGTACTATCCAAGGCTTTTATAATAATATCGCCTTTCTTTGAGTTTACAATCTCTGCACGGAGCTGTGGCTCAATCTCTGCCATTGATGCATATCCCGGTTCTATTTCATTTGAGACCATTGCCACAACAAATTTATTGTCAACATTGAATATCTCTGAAAGATGACCTTTTTCGGCACTGAATGCCCATTTTACTACCTGCCGTGCATCGTTTACATTATTAATATTAACATCATTGGGGGTCAGAGTCGCTGTCTGAATTTCAATTCCTTTGCCGGTATTTCCTTTTTGAAATGTTTCCAACTTATTATTGTCAGCTATATACTGGCTTACCTTGTTATAAAGCGAGCTATATGTTTCAGAACTTGGTCGTACGCCAAGTACAAACTGAGCTACCTTTACTTTTTCTACGGGTTTTGTCCTATCGGTTACCTCAACTATGTGTATGCCATAGTTAGTTGTGAGTTTAAATGCCCCTTTATCAGTTCCGCGGAAGCAGGCGTCTATAAAATCTTTTCCCAACTGCATGGCCATTGTCTCGGTCATCCATCCCATATCACCACCGTTTGATGATGAATTGGTATCTAATGAATACTCTTTTGCCAATGCTGCAAAATCACCGCCGTTTTTAATTACGTCAACAAGGCTGTCTCTTAAAACTGACTTGTCTGCCTGTAACATTATATGGCGTACTTTTACAGAGTCTGGCGAGGCGGATTTTGACATAAGACGATACATTTTATAGGCATCTTTTTCAAATATCGGACCGTATGTATCATTCACCGCAGCACCGGATGCGAAGCCTTTCACCGTTTCATCTAATTTACTAACCGATACAAAAGCATCTGTATACGGAATATCAGTGTTAAAGCTAAGCAATCCTGCAACATCTTTTGTTGTTGCAAATTTCTCTTTAAATGAGTTTATCTTATCTTCAGTAACTTTATAATCCGCCTTGCTCGGGGCAATATTAATAGCAAAGTATTTTATTTCACGACCTCCGTCCTGCTTGAAATTTTCTTTCTTAGCATCATATTTAGCTTTAAGTTCTTCGTCTGTAACTACCACGACTGAATCAGGGATAGCTGTATAAAGTTGCGCCGCAAAAATAATATCAACATTTTTATTTGTCTCTTCAAATGAAGATTGCAAGTCTAAATCATTTGCGGTTAAGGATTTCTGTATCACCGTAAAGAGTTTGGTCATCAGACGTTCCTGCTTTACACTCTTTTCTAGTTCAAGCCAGAAACGACGCTGCTCATCTACCTGACGCAATTCTTCTTCAGTATATTGTGACTGATCGTCTGAGAATATATGCTGAAGGAATGAATTTATACGGCTTTTGTCAACTTCACCGGTCTGTGGGTTTCCGAAGATTTGTACAACTTGTTGTGATATATTATCGCCTTTAAGAAGATCCTCCATCTCGGCAGAAGAGACATCGATACCAAGTTGTTTGGTTACATCTATTAGTACCTGCTCTGATACCATCCTATCAAAAATCTCTTTATTTATCTGTGCCGAACGCCCGTCTGGCATTGACATGTTATAATCACGACGATAACGCATCTGCTCCTCTTCAACGGCCTTATTGACTCGTGACTGAAACTCTTCTACCGTTATACGCTTGCCGTTTATTACGGCGACCTTATCTTTGTTCATTTGAAAGAACGTTGACCCGGAGTTAAGAAAATCTCCGACAATGAAAGCCAACATTGCCAAGCCTATTATTACGACAAGGAGGCCTGCCTTGTTCCTAATTTTCTGTAATGTAGCCATTTATTTTTATAGTTTTTTAGGTTTATATTTTTGTTCTAATTACTTTTCACGGCGCGAAGATAACAATTTTCACAGTTATATCAATAAGATATTGCAATGTTTTTTGCTTCTGGTATGTTTTGAGACGGCTTAAATTTCACAATAAATTATATTTGAGTCTTAGGTTATGGTGACAATGTAGAAAATTTTCATAATAATTATTAAATGTACTCTAAACAAATCATTGTTTTTGAACCTTTATTTTAACCAACTCAATTTTAGTGGTATTGCTTTTAAGTATCTCAAATGAGAAGTTATCAACAGTTATATTTTCGCCGGTTGCAGGTATTTTTTTGTAATGGTAAAGTATGTATCCGGCGAGTGTCACATACTCGTCAGATACCGGAAGTTCGAGGGAAAACATCTCGTTTATCTTCTCTATCTCAATTCGCCCCGAAATAATATAATTTTCATCATCTACACGCCTAGCTGTGTAACGTACCGGGTCGTGTTCGTCTTCAATGTCTCCGAATATCTCTTCAACCAGATCTTCTAATGTTATTATGCCAGCTGTTCCACCGAATTCATCTATGACAACGGCTATTGAACGTTTCTTCAGCATAAGACTACGCATGAGTTTTTGGGCGGACATCGTCTCCGGCGCAAGTATCATGGGGCGAATACAGCTTTTAATATCCTTATCGCATGTAAACATATCTGACGAGTGTATGTAACCGACTATTTCGTCAATATTGTCTTTATATACTGCTATCTTTGATAGTCCCGTTTCGATAAATAGAGACATCAATTTCTGTTCGGTAGCGGCATCCAAATTCAGCGCAACTATTTCTGTACGGGGAACCATACATTCTCTAACTTTTACATTTGAAAAATCAAGGGCATTCTTGAATATTTTAACTTCTGTATCAATATCTTCTGTATCATTTGCATCATCAATACTCTGTTGTATGAAATAATCAAGGTCAACCTTACTTACTCCGGTTGTAGCACCCGAAATGTCCACTCCTCGGCCTAACATTTTAAGTAAAAGACTGGATATAACAGACGTAAATTTTGATACTGGATATAATATCCAATACATTATATATGCAGGAAGCGCAAAAAATTTCATTGAAGAATTGGGATCAATCCTGAACAGCGTCTTTGGTAAAAACTCTGCTGTAAAAAGGATTATCAGAGTAGATATTATTGTCTCTGTTATTAATATGAACAGAGTGTTGTCCCATATCATACCGAGAAAACCATACAAAATATTAGCTATCGCTATTCCATATATTACAAGCGCAATATTATTGCCTACAAGCAGGGTAGAGATAAATTCTCCTTGTTTATGATAAAAACGGGAAAATATACAGCCAAGAATCTTGTTTTCCTTCATGTCTAACTCTATCCTGACTTTATTTGCCGAGACAAATGCAATCTCAAGCCCTGAAAAGAATGCCGAAAAGACTATGGATATAGCGATTATCCAAAGTGCTGCCGATGTAGTAAGTGTTATCATTACTTTCTGTCTTGTGGTGCATATTTAAGTGCATTGTTCTCACGACGCGCCCTTTTGTCATCAACCTTTACACTATCAGAGGCAACATGTGCTTCCATAGGAAATATACCCGTTGTCTGCAATATTTTGTAAGATGTCATAGATTCATTAGACAGAAATCCTTTTCCCTCTATTATACGATCTCCTCTCTCTATATGAATGGCACTATCGGAGTAGAGTGTCTGTGCTACCTGATCCCAAAATAGTTGTTCTGTAAAAAAACGCTCGTCCTTAGTATTTGCCATACGAACATCTCCTTTAAGCTCCCATAACTGCTTGTCTTTGTAAAATATAGCTGTGTCTCCTTCTATAAAAGCCGTGACATTAAATGATTCGTCAAATGTCTCTACATAAATACCTTTCGGGAAAAACCAACGGGGACGAACAGAATTTTCGTACATATACCATTCGTCAGCCACAACTCTATAACGCGTTATTCCTGAATCAGATATAAGTGTCGAGACATTCTTACTGAATATTGTGCTTACCTCCTTTGGATCCTTAAAGGCTTTTATTGTCTCTTTATTCTCTTTGCCACATCCAACAAATGTAAGCAACATTAACAATAAAACCGTAAGAATAGGCATGCGAGTGAAAATATACCACAGTTTAAAAGTGGTAAGGGGGGGGAATTTATCTCCGATACATAACGAATGAGATGCCTTTTTATACGATCCAAGAAGCATTATTTTATCTTATTCTTAAAGAACCAAAACTCATTAAATGATATCCCGATAGATATAATAACCCCATTTTCTACAATTGGTGAATTGGGTACTAGGCTACGGTGAAAATATTGAGCCGAGAGATTTACAATGGATCTATCCTGCTTAAGAGGGAATCCTAACCCGATAGTAGCACCACTCTCCCTAATGTAACCTGTTCCCACTTTTAGATATGAGTTCTCAAAATATGCTCCTAAACGGTATCTCATTCTTCTCATATACTGACGGGCATAAGGATCATGGCGATATTCGCCACCTATTGATAGACGCAGGCGGTCATGCAGGTTACCTTCTTTTTCGTCATCTCTTTTTCCGGTAAGCCAGATTGGAAGAAAATTAGCTTTACTCCATGGCTGATAAGTTACATCTAAACCGAGTATGAGCCTGTTATTCCATTTATATCCGATACCAAATCCGTAAGAAGCTGCTATATTGTAATAATTCTTAAGGGAGATGGTGTCGCCTGAGGAGACCATACTTGATTCATCGGATGTCTCAAATGAATAGACTTCCGTGGTTTTTTTTCCTAATAGTTTTTTTTGCGGTGAATATACAAATCCGAATGTAAGTGAGTTTTTTTCGTTTATTGGTTGTGTGTATCTTAAGCCTAACTCAACTCTAAAATCTGTTATATGGAGTTGGGTTTGCTCTAACATCGCCACAACAGAGAACTGTGAAGATGGGACAATTGATGTTGAATGTGTTATATTACCGAAAAGAAAAGCAACGTTGGTTCCGAAATAAAGTTGTTTCCATATACGTGCTGCAACACCTACATAAACTTGAGTTATACCTCCTGAACCGGCACTAGCATAAGAACCGAAGTCTATTTTACTGGAATAATTATAGTTTACACTCGAAAACGGCATTACGCCTAATGACGCTGCAAATCGTTTTCCCATCGGAAACTGAAGTACTGCATAATCAAAGTTTGCCGTTGTCTTAGTCTCTTTTAGTTTTCCCTCTTTAACCCAGTTACTCTCAACATTCATCCCTATATCGAAAAGAAATGTAAGGGAGTCCATCGCTGCATACGAGGCTGGATTCTTGGGATTTATCTGTTTATTATTATCTATGGCATAACCGATGCCTCCCATACCGCCGTTTACACCAAGCGTGTTATCGTCTAATGTCCCGAAACCGTATATTGAGTATGGTGCTTGGGCTTCTGCGGCAACAGCCACCATCACGGTTACGGCAACCGCGGATATCTTGTTAATTATTGACATTGTAGTTTAGTATCCGGTTTAGTCCTTTAAGTACCAAATGTTTTTCGTCTTTTAACTGTACGAAAGTAGCATTTTTTAGTTTATTGTACAATATAGAGTGGTCTCCTCCGGTTATTATAATGGTAAGACCTTGATATTTGTCACACAAAAGGTTTATATACCCGAGTGCTTCGCTTATTATTCCGCTCATAACACCGGAAAGTATTGCCGTTGCCGTATCATAACCTATCATGGGGTAATCTTCAGACTTTGAAATCAACGGTAAACATTTTGTATAATGATTAAGTGCCTTAAAACGCATTGTTATTCCGGGTGAAATATTCCCTCCTTTAAACTCTCCATCTGCACTTATAAAATCATAAGTTATTGCTGTCCCGGCATCTATTATAAAATTATTTGCCCCTTGATTATAGTACCACGCCCCTACTGCTCCGGCGATTCTGTCTACGCCCAATGTATCTGGCTGTAAATAATCTATCTTTATAGGAAGCCTTGTATCATGCGAAAGAATCATGAAGTGATTGACTTTATCCGAAATTATCGAAGCGAGCGTCTTGTTGTAACCGGCAACCGACGAATATATGCACGAATCAATACTATGCATTGATATTAACGCATCAACCTCATCTATATCTACACTTTTTTGTGTATACACTTCGAGAGGCTCACTATTATCGTCAAATAGGGCTACTTTGATGGTAGTATTCCCTTCATCTATTACGAGGTTCACAATTTAGCAATTTTACCGATGCAAAGGTAAATATTTTTCGGCGTACTACCTACTTTTATTTTCATCTGACCCAATAGTGTAATATTATTATGTGTAGAAGTGGTTATCGATACAAATAATAAGCATTTTCAGATACAGATAAGTAAAAATATAAAAATTTAGCGCAAATAAAAGCATATTATTGTCCGTACGGAAAAGTTTGTTTAAGTTTGCAGTACTTTAAGAAGAGAATTACAATGTCAAGTTTCTTTACTAAAATACGTTCATTTAACCTACGGAAATGGAGGTTTTTAATTGCTTCTGGCATTTTTTTGATATTTATGGCGTTTATTGATGAAAATAATTTTGTAACACGAATAAAGTATCAACGTGAAATAAATTTTCTTAAGACAGAACGTACCATATATCAAAAGAGGATTAAGAGAGACAGTATTAAGATTGAGCAACTAAGGCATAATATCAGGACAATTGAGCGAACTGCTCGCGAAAAGTACGGCATGAAAGCGCCGGATGAAGATGTTTTTATAATTACTGAGGATAACGGAAATGAGTGAAAAAGTCAGAAGTATATTTATTATTGTAGCTGCTATTGTTATTTTGGGTGCAACGATATTGTTTATATTTTATCCAGCCGTATCGGCGTGTATGTTAGGTGGAGGCGGTGTATTGCTTATTGTTGGGCGTATATCGCGTCGGACAGAAGGTATTTCGCTAAGAATGCGCCGTGCAATGAGGATAGAATTATTCTCTTCGCTTCTTATTACGGGTTCGGCATGGTTTATGTTCTTAAAAGAGCGTGAATGGGTAGCTATTCTGCTCGCCGCCGCTTTTTTGCAACTTTATGCCTCTTTTATAATTGGGAGAGAAGCTAAGAAGAGCAATAAAGAGGTATAAGAAAGACAAAGTATTACAGACAATGTCTGTCGGTATAAAAAGATTATTATAAATATCAATGCTGAGTTTGTGGTGATTTGCTAATAATCAAATATAATAAGCGCCGTGACCAAATAGGTCACGGCGCTTATTATATTATTAAAGATAGTGATTAATCTTCTGCAACTACTTCAACATCTATCTCTGCTGTAACGTCTTTGTGCATCTTTATTGCTATTTTGTATGCACCAAGTTCCTTGATTGGATCTTTCAGGACGATAGTTTTACGGTCAATCTCAATACCTTTTTTACTCAATGCGTCAGCTATCTGTACCGTAGTTACGGAACCAAAGACTTTACCGCTTTCGCTTGCTTTTGTTGTTATTTTGAGTGATACTCCGTTTACTTGTGCTGCCCTTGCCTCAGCATCTGCTTTTATTTTAGCCAATTTATGTGCGCGCTGACGATTGTCTTCAGCTAACATCTTAAGCGCAGATTCGGAAGCTATTACAGCCTTCAACTGTGGTATGAGATAGTTACGTCCGTATCCCTTTTTAACGTTTACGACGTCGCCTTTATATCCTAAATTGTGTACGTCTTCTTTTAATATTACTTGCATTGTTGTTCCTCCCTAATTTTATTTCATCATATCTGTTACATAGGGCAGCAACGCCAAGTGGCGCGCACGCTTAACGGCTTGGGCGATACGACGTTGGAACTTCAAAGATGTCCCGGTTATACGACGTGGTAATATCTTTCCTTGCTCGTTCAAGAACTTCTTCAGGAACTCAGGATCTTTATAATCTATATACCTTATTCCGCTCTTTTTAAAACGACAGTATTTTTTCTTTTTTACATCTACCGATGGGGGGGTGAGATATCTTATCTCTGACTGTGGATTCTGTGCCATTGCTTAGTTCTCCTTTACTTCTTTGTTCAATTTAACACTTCTTCTCTTCACTGCATACTCTTCAGCATATTTATCCTTTCTGAAAGTCAGAAAACGGATAACGCGCTCATCGCGGCGGAAGTTCACTTCTAATTTTTCAATTACCGAAGGATCGGCATCAAATTCAACTAACTCGTAAAAGCCGGTAGTTTTTTTCTGAATAGGGTACGCAAGTTTGCGCAATCCCCAATTCTCTTCGTTCACAATTACAGCCCCTTCGCTCTGAAGCAATGTAGTGAACTTTTCTACCGCTTCCTTCATCTGTACATCAGATAAAACGGGAGTTAAAATGAAAACGGTTTCGTAGTTATTCATACTCTTTTTTAATTGGGTTAATAAACTCATTTCTATTTGCGGTGCAAAGGTAAGAAAAATAATTTATAATCTACAATTTAAACATTTAGAATCTGTTTGATTTTTTATAAAAATGGGGATCTTTCGTTTATTCTTTGCTAAAAGATCTCTTCTTATAATGCTTTATGGCAAAATGACACAGATATTTTTACCTCTCTGCACAGATATATTAAAATGGTAATGTATATTTGCATTATTAATAAATATCGTAATATGAAAATTTTTAGCCTGATTATTTTAACGTTAATTTTTATCTTTGGTAAGATTACGGCACAGGACAATCTGTCTGCACTATTGCCTATGCCAAACTATATCAACCTTATAAATGGGAAAAAAGATTTTACAGTAACTGAAAAGACCGTTATAAAAACAAACCTTCAAGATACATCATATTGCGTTAAAGAGTTACAACGCATTTTTCAGGAACGGATGGAAATAACCTTGCATATATCTGCTTCGACACGTGATAAACAAGTTATTCATCTAATCTTAAATCCGAAAATAAACGGCAGTGAAAGCTACTCCTTATCTATTTCAAACAACTCGGTTAAAATAGAGGGGGCGACACATGGGGCGATCCTTTATGGCATAATGACCTTAGAGCAGATATTAATAGGTGATGTTAGTAAAACTAAATCAAATAAAATAGCACAGATAGGAATTAACGATGCTCCACGTTTTGGATACCGATCTCTGATGTTAGACCCTGCACGTCATTTTCTGCCTGTTAATGATGTTAAAATCTTTATCGACCAGATGGTTAAGTATAAATACAATACTCTTCAATTGCATCTGACAGATGACCAAGGATGGCGCATTGAGATTAAGGGGCATCCGCAACTCACCAAAAACGGGGATTTTTATACACAAGATGAGCTTAAAGATCTTGTACGGTATGCTGCCGAACGTAACATACAGATTATTCCTGAACTTGATATTCCCGGGCATACAGTAGCATTTCTTGCCACCTATCCACACTTAGGATGCAGCAACACCGACACAATACCAAAAATACCAGGAAAGACATTAGATCTAATGTTGTGTGCAGCCAATGACAACGTTTATCCGATATATAACGATATAATTACCACGGTAGCTAATATATTTCCTTCTCCATACATACATCTTGGGGGAGATGAAGCAGTAGTGGCTAAAAACTGGGCTAAATGTGAGCATTGCAGGGCTTTGACAAAACGGCTCGGATATAATAATGCAAATCAATTAATGGGATATTTTTTTGGTAAGATAATGCCGACAGTATATGAGGTCGGCAAAAAGCCTATGTTCTGGTGCGAAATTGAGAATAACGGTAAGGGTGGCTACGAATATCTTTTCAACTACCCAAAGGATGCCATCCTTTTTACTTGGCGTAACGATCTCACTCCATCGTGTACCGAGCTTACCGAGATAAACGGAAACAGGCTGATTATGTCCCCAAGTGAATATGCTTACTTGGATTATCCACAATACAAAAATGATTTTCCCGAATTCAACAACTGGGGTATGCCAATTACTACTCTTGAAACCGTTTACAGTTTTGATCCCGGATATGGTTTGCTTCCTGAAAAGCAGGAGCATATAGTAGGTATAAACGGTACTTTATGGGCAGAGGCCATACCGGATATAAATCGCGTTACGTATATGGCTTTCCCGCGTGCACTTGCCCTTGCCGAAGCCGGGTGGACAGAGATGGAGAACCGTGGTTGGGAATCGTTTAAGAGTAGAATGTACCCTAATATTATGGAACTTATGAAGTGTGGGGTATCAATAAGGGTTCCGTATGAAATTGTTGACAGAGAGAATAAATAAAGATACTATTAAAAAAAAATAAGTAAAACACTTTTTACCGATTTTACCTTTGATTTTATGAGAATATATATATTGAATTATATGATAAAAAGATTGACTTTTTACATTATTGCAACAATGTTCGCTTTAACAGCAAACGGGCAATACAGGGATGACGAGTTAGGGTGTGGTTTTAAATGCCGTACAATAGACATGGGAACAGATTATGAGGGTCACGTTGTTTGCTCCATTGTAAAGCGCAACGCACCGAAGCCTTCTAAAAAAGCGCTCCTCTATCTGCACGGATTTAACGACTATTTCTTTCAGAAGGAGCTTGCAGAGCGATTCAATGCTGAGGGGTATAATTTTTATGCTTTGGACTTAAGGAAATTTGGTCGTTCGTATCTTTCGCATCAAAAACGTTGCAATATGCGCAATATAAGTGAGTTCTTCGCTGATATTGACACTGCTGTCGCAATAATAAAACATGAAGGAAATAAAAACATTATTTTTATGGCACACTCTATGGGTGGACTGACTGCATCGCTATATTGTGATGCAAAAAGCGATACGTGCCCCTTTGACTTCATAATACTCAATAGCCCTTTTTTAGAACTCAATAATAGCTGGTTTATGCGCAAAATAGCTATGCCGGTGGCATCTCTTTACGCCAATATCGATCCAGATATTATCATACAACAGGGACCCTCCACAAGTTATGGTGAGAGCCTTCTAAAAGGCAGACACGGAGAGTGGAAATATGATGAAACAAAAAAATTATCTGCATCTCCACCTGTTACAACAGGGTGGATACACGGCATACACAATGGGCAAAAGAAGGTACACAAAGGGTTGAATATAAAGCGACCGATATTGGTAATGTACTCTGACAAAAGCAGCAATTATGATGAATGGAATCCAGAAATGCAACACTCTGATGCCGTTTTAAATACAAAAGATATTGCTCGCTACGGAAAGAACTTAGGTAATAACGTTACAATGGTAAAGGTAAAAGACGGGATGCATGACCTTATATGCTCCTCTCCGGGAGTCCGTAATGCTGTTTACAAAAAAATATTTTCGTGGATTAAGGTGAAATAAGATTTGGTAAGTTGTTGCGCCTCTTTCTAATTTCAAAAATCGTACTATAATGTTACTGCAAAAATCTAATCAACATCTTCTTTGCTATTATATACAAATTATGGAACGGGGCATAAGTAATATTCTTTTGTATTGATATACTTTTTAGAACAAAATAGTCCCCGTATTGCTCTGCAATACGGGGACTATTTAATGCCCTTTAAAAGGGTATAACACCTTGCGGTTAGTTATTTTCTGGACGTAGTTTACGTACTACAACGCCTGCCTGCCACATTTCGCTATTGCGCATCTCGGCAAGTTCCTTGTTTAGACCTTCACGATATCCTGTTTTGCTATTGGTATCTATTGAACGTTGTGCTTCGTTACCTTTGGCTACTTCGCTATAAAGTTCTTCAAATACCGGCTTTGAGGCATCACGGAATTTCTTCCACCAATCGAGGGCTCCACGCTGTGCTGTAGTTGAGCAGTTCGCATACATCCAATCCATACCATTCTCGGATACGAGTGGCATAAGTGACTGTGTTAACTCTTCTATTGTCTCGTTGAAAGCTTCTGATGGGGTGTGACCGTTGGCACGCAAGGTATCGTACTGTGCTGCAAATATACCTTGTATTGCTCCCATAAGGGTTCCGCGCTCGCCGGTAAGGTCGGAGTAAACTTCGCGTTTGAAGGTTGTCTCAAACAGATAACCTGAGCCTACGCCTATACCAAGGGCTATAACACGCTCTTTGGCATGTCCGGTAGCATCCTGAAATATTGCATAACTTGAGTTAAGTCCGCGTCCCTGAAGGAACATACGACGAAGACTGGTTCCTGATCCTTTGGGGGCTATCAGTATTACGTCAACATCTTTTGGGGGAACGATATTGGTACGTTCTTTGTAAGTTATTGCGAAACCATGTGAAAAATAGAGCGCTTTTCCGGGGGTAAGTTCTGATTTTACGACAGGCCAAACCTCTATCTGTGCTGCGTCTGAAAGAAGATATTGTATAATGGTAGCGCGGTGACATGCCTCTTTTATGTCAAAGAGAGTCTCTCCGGGAACCCATCCGTCAGCAACGGCCTTATCCCATGTTTTGGAGTCTTTCCGTTGTCCTACAATTACGTTAAATCCGTTATCGCGTAAATTCAAACTCTGTCCGGGACCCTGTACGCCGTAACCTATAACGGCTATTGTCTCATTTTTTAATACTTCTCTTGCTTTCTCTAAAGAAAACTCTTCGCGGGTTACTACATTTTCTTCAACACCGCCAAAATTCATAATTGCCATAATCTTTATTGTTTTATTAGGGTTGTCTATTTATATTTATCTATCTTCAAATACTATTTTACAACGGCATATCAAATTTGTACCGTCTTTATGGTGTACCTCGACCGTATATTTGTCTGATTCGTCTTCTCGGCTGATAATTTCTAATTTATCACCGAAATGGGCTTCGTTCATATAGTTTATCTCAAATCGTTTTACTCTCTTTTGATCGAACTGCTCAAGGGGAAAGTGGTTTAATACATGCTCTATCTGCTTTCCGCTGTTGAAGTGACGATTAAAATCTATATCGCTGTAAACTACATCATAGTCATATCCTTTACCTTCTGTAACTGGTCTTAATCTACCTTGCGTGGCAATTGGACACTCTTTTGGGTACTTTCGGTCTTTGAGGTATTCAAACGCACTTATATCTAACGACTTACGGGTTATAAGATCTATCACAAACCAGATAGACCGGGCATATCCGTATATATTGCCTTCGGGATCTCTGAAACAAAAATTACGTGATGAAAAGTGTCGGTTAAAATCTTCAACCCATGTCTCTACTATCAACGTATCGTAAGGATTGGGATAATGTTCCATTTCTATTGCTAAACGGGCAAGAACCCATGCCTGATTATTATGTGTAATATTCTCATAACCTATGCCCCATAGGTCAGCGTGGCGTGTAGCGACATCTAAAATACGGTTGGCTAATATCGGAACCGAGACTTCACGTTGGGCATTGCAATCGGCTGCAACTATATTGTATGAAAAATCATATAATCTTTTTAAATCTGCTTCCATTGAATCACTCCTCCATTCCCAGACGACGTTTCTCCTGATATTCTAAGAAACAATCTACGTGTTCTATCGTTGATTTTGTTATTGAAACACGACCTGATCTTACAAATTGTAAAACACCATATCTATTCAACTCTTCAAATAATTCCTGTGTCTCTTCGGTATGCCCTGATTTCTCTATTATAGTGTATGCCGGATGTACCTCAAGGATACGCGCATTGTATTTACGAACGAATTTTTCTATTCCGTCCAACTCAAGCATCCTTGGGGTGGATATTTTATAAAGGGCTACTTCTTGATATACTATTTCGTCTTCGGTATAATAGAATGCTCGGATAACGTCAATGCGCTTTTCTATCTGTCTTACAACTTTTATAACCATATCTTCGTCGCACATTGTGGTTATCACAAATTTGTGAACGCCTTTTATTGCGGATGCCGACACTGAAAGTGATTCGATGTTGAGTTGGCGACGGGTAAATATTATGGATATTTGATTTAACAGACCTACCTGATTTTCAGAGTGGACCGTTATTGTGTATAATATCGGTTTCATTATGGTTTATAGTCTTCGTTGCGGTTCAACATTATATAGTCTACTGATTTTCCGGTGGGTGTCATCGGAAATACCATCTCCTCTTTTTCTACTATGGCTTCAAGCAGATATGCTCCTTTATGGGATAGCATCTCGCTAATTGCACTGTCTAATTCTGATCGTTTGGTTATGTGGCAACCTTTTATCTGATATGCTTCTGCTAATTTTATAAAATCGGGGTTTATTAGGTCTGTTTGGGAATAGCGCTGGCTGAAAAACAACTCCTGCCACTGACGAACCATCCCTAATACATTATTGGTAAGGAGTATTATCTTTACATCTAATCCGTAGGCCATTATGGTGCCTAACTCCTGCATTGTCATCTGTAACCCTCCGTCCCCTACAAAGACGCATACTGTGCGCTCTGGGGCTCCCATTTTTGCTCCTATTGAGGCCGGAAGACCAAAGCCCATAGTTCCCAATCCGCCTGATGTTACAAGACTGTTTGTTTTTGTATAGCCTGAATAACGGACTCCCATCATCTGATTTTGACCTACATCGGTTACAATAATAGCCTCGTTATTTGTCATTTCTGATACTTTGCTTACTACTTCGCCCATCTTAAGGGCTCCGCTTTCGGGGGCAATTTCGGGTTTGATAACCTTTGTATATTCAACCTCTGCCGGACGATCAAAACTTTTTATCCATTCTGTATGTTCTGCCTTGTTTATGAGTGCCAAAACAGCTGATATGCTATCTTTGGCATCTCCTAAAACGGTAAGGTCTACGGCAACGTTTTTGTTGAATTCCGATGGGTCTATATCAAAATGTATCTTTTTTGCCTGTTTTGCATATTGGTTTATATCTCCGGTAACTCGATCGTCAAAACGCATCCCTACGGCAATCAGAAGATCGCATTCGTTGGTTTTTATGTTGGGGGCTATATTACCGTGCATTCCAAGCATTCCTTTGTTTAGAGGATGTGCGGTAGGGATGGCTGAAAGACCTAAAAGCGTAATTGCTGCAGGTATCTGTGCCTTTTCAATAAGGGCAATAACATCGCTTTCGGCATGTCCCAACTTAACGCCCTGTCCAATGAGCAATAGTGGCTTTTTTGCCGCATTTATCATATCGGCGGCTTGTTTTATCTCTTCGGCGTTTATCTTGGGGAAAGGATCGTAACTGCGTATGAAATCGCACTTTATATAGCTGTATTCGGCCTCTTCAACCTGTGCATTTTTGGCAAAATCAAGTACTACGGGTCCCGGACGACCTGATGATGCTATATAAAAAGCTCTGGCTACAGCCCATGCTATATCTTCGGCTCGGCGTATCTGATAACTCCACTTTGTTATCGGTAGCGTTATTCCAACTACGTCGGTCTCCTGAAAGGCATCAGTTCCCAACATTACGGCGGGCATCTGACCTGATATAACTACCATGGGGGTACTGTCCATCATTGCATCGGCTATTCCGGTAATCACATTGGTGGCTCCAGGACCTGAGGTTACAATTACCACTCCCGGCTTTTCTGAGACTCTTGCATAACCCTGCGCTGCGTGTGTAGCTCCTTGTTCGTGACGCATAAGGATGTGCTTTAGCTTATCTCTATATCCGTATAGACAGTCAAAAACAGGTGTTATAGCACCACCGGGGTAACCGTAAACAATATCAACTCCTTCTTCTAACAGGCTTCGTATCAATATCTCTGATCCTGAAATCTTCTCCTTTGCCATAGTTGTTAATATAAATAAGATTACAAAGATATGAATTTATTCTATAATACGAAAAGCTCCTTTATCGGCAGAACTTACTAAAGAAGCATATACTTTTAGCGCTTTGGAGATATTGCGTTTACGGTTCTTTGGGGTAAACGCCTCTTTGCCTCTTGCCTCTTCTTCTTTACGGCGTGCTCTGAGTTCTTGATCGGTTAGCTTTACATTTATTGTGCGTTGTGGTATGTCTATAACTATTGTGTCTCCGTCTTGTAATAATCCTATATTGCCTCCTGATGCTGCTTCGGGTGAAGCATGACCTATGGAGAGACCTGATGTTCCTCCGGAAAAACGTCCGTCGGTTATCAATGCGCACGCTTTTCCTAAATGTCGTGATTTTATATATGACGTGGGATAAAGCATCTCCTGCATTCCTGGACCTCCTTTTGGTCCTTCGTATATTATCACAACTACATCACCGGCTTCTACATACCCGTTGAGTATTCCTTCGCTGGCATCTTCTTGCGACTCAAATACTTTGGCTTTTCCTTCGAAGTGATATATGCTTTCGTCTACACCTGCTGTCTTTACTATACAACCGTCAAGTGCTATATTTCCTTTGAGAACGGCAAGACCGCCGTCTTTAACGTAGGCGTGTTCAAATTCGCGTATACAGCCTGAGACGCGGTCGGTATCAAGGTTATCGTAATAATGTTCTTCTGAACCGAGCTTGAAATTAAGTTTGTTGCATGGTGCGCTAGACCAAAGCCTGCGAGCCTCGTCTGTAAAATTCTTTCCATCAACGGCGTAATTATCTATTGCCTGCTGCAATGTAGTGCCGTCAACTCGTTTTACTGTTGTATCAAGCAATCCTTGTTTTGCAAGTAGGCTCATTATTGAGAGAATGCCTCCTGCTCGGTTTACATCTTGCATGTGGTAGTGTGAACTCGGCGCAACTTTGCAAAGTACTGGCGATTTACGCGAAAGGGAATCGATATCATCCATAGTAAAATCTACACCGGCTTCTTGTGCTACTGCGAGGAGGTGAAGTACGGTATTTGTGGAACCGCCCATGGCATTGAGGAATGCTTCGCGTGTAGCTATGGAGAGAGGCAGTACTGAATCGTCTCCTTCGTCATAGTATTTACGACAATTCTCTACAATTTGTTTTGCTGCTTTTATGAACAGTTGTTCTCTGTTTTTGTGGGTTGCCACTATTGTTCCGTTACCGGGCAACGCTAATCCGATAGCTTCGTTTAGGCTGTTCATGGAGTTTGCCGTAAACATTCCTGAGCATGAGCCACATGTGGGGCAGGCGCTAAGCTCTACCTCTGCTACGTGTTCATCGCTATTACTGCTGTCGGCACTCTCTATCATAACGTCTATAAGATCGAGGGCACGCCCTTTATGGTTACCGGCTTCCATTGGACCGCCGGAGACAAATATCGTGGGGATATTCAACCGCATGGAGGCAAGAAGCATTCCCGGGGTGATTTTGTCGCAATTGCTAATACATATCATGGCGTCTGCTTTATGTGCATTTACCATGTACTCTACGCTGTCGGCTATAAGATCACGGGATGGGAGAGAATAGAGCATACCGTCATGTCCCATAGCGATACCATCGTCAATGGCTATCGTATTGAATTCGGCGGCAAAACATCCGAGCTTTTCTATTTCGTCCTTTACTTTCTGACCGATCTCATGCAGATGTACGTGACCGGGAACGAACTGCGTGAATGAATTGACTATTGCTATTATTGGTTTGCCTATTTGTGACTCTTGCATTCCGTTGGCGCGCCAAAGTGAACGCGCTCCTGCCATCCTTCTTCCTTGTGTGCTCTCGGCACTACGCAGTTTATTTGCCATAACTTTTGATGTTATTCTGAATATACGAATTTTTTGTACTACTTTTATTCGTATCTGGTTGATTATCTTTCAGAGTGCGAAATTACCCCGTTTCAATTATTAATGCAAATAAAACCGACTAAAAGTTTACCTTTTGGTCAATTTGTTTGTTTATAATGGCTGAAACATTGGATTAGTGGTAATCCTGTTTTAAAAATTGTGATAATAACGCAACATTTTGTATTGTTCTGCCAGATAAAAAATAAGCTTTGCCACGACTATGGAAAATAAATTTTGAAGTATGTCTGGCTTGTATTAATTTTGCTGTAAATAGTTAGAGCCTGTTTAAAATTTATCCGGGAAAGAAATAGTGCTGTTTTATGGCTTTTCGGATTGTATTTAAGGGGCATAGCAAGCTACGTGATAGGGATGAGATTACGCCTTCTTATTGTATATTTACCTCTTTTACTGCTCGTTAGTTCGTGCCGTCCTACTAAACATGTGCCTAAGGATCAATATCTGCTTAACCGCGTTAAAATAACGGTAGACGATAAAAGGATAAAGCCTTCCGATATAAAACCCTATCTCAGACAAACGCCTAATCACAAAACTTTTGGTATTATAGGGCTTCCGCTGGCTTTTTATAACATGTCGGGCACTAAAGATAATAGGTGGAACAAGTTTATGCGTAAGATTGGATCACCTCCTATTATTTACGACTCTCTTTTAACGGAAAAATCGGTGAGAGAAATAACTAAAGCCATGCATAATAAGGGTTACATGGAGGCGGTAATTACAACGGATACGATAATTAAGAAGCGAAAATTAAGGCTGACTTACAAAGTAAAAAGTGGCATACCTTATCAGTTGGGTGACATAAAGTATAATATTCCGGATGACAGCATTGCTAATGCCGTGTTAGGCGACACGGCGGCATATCTGCTTAAATCTGGTAGGCTTTTTGACAATGCCTTGTTAGACCAAGAGCGCCAACGTATTTCTGAACGCCTTAAGAATCGTGGATATTATGCTTTCAACAAGGAGTATATTACTTTTACAGCTGATACTACAATTGGAAACCATCTTGTTGATATTGAGCTTAACATACTTCCCTACCCGATCGCTGATACTACCGGAAATGGAATTTCAATGGTTGAACACCGTACATACACAATCCGTAACGTATCATTCATAACGGATTATAACCCGATGAATATAGATCAACGGTACAACGTAAACGATACAGTGATTTATAAGGGATATAATATCTACTATGGTACAAAACATTATCTAAAGCCATCGGCTCTTGTCGGAAACTGCTTTATACGCCCGGGAACATTGTACCGCACAAGAAACGTGGATAATACTTTGGCTGCTTTTGGCAGGCTGAGGGTACTTAAGTATGTTAATATACAGTTTGTTCCTGTTCAGAGCGATAGTAGTGAGATGCTTTTGGATTGCTACATTATGCTTACTCTCGGAAAGACGCAGAGTATATCAACGGAACTTGAGGGGACTAATTCTGCGGGGGATTTCGGGTTTGCTGTTGGGGTAACTTACCAACATCGTAATATTTTTCATGGATCACAGACGTTCTCTACAAAATTGCGTGCTGCTTATGAGAATATGTCGGGGAATTTCAGTGATCTTGTAAGCAATAATTATCTTGAACTTGGTGCAGAGATAGGTATTTCATTTCCGAAATATATATTCCCTTTTGCAAAAGAGACTTATAGGCAGAGGATGCGACCTACTACGGATTTGATTTTAAGCGGAAGTTTTCAGCAACGTCCTGAATATATACGTGTTATTGCCGGTGCCGGCTGGGGATACAAATGGTACAGTCACCGTAATATGTTCCGCCATAAATTAGATTTAATTGATATTAGTTATATTTATCTGCCTAAAATGACGACTGAATTCAAGCAAAATATTGAAAATCTGTCTATTGATAATCCGCTGCTCAGGAACAGTTATGAGGACCACTTCATTATGCGACTGGCTTATACATTTTATAAGTCGAATCTAAACCCGTCTTCAATAAGGCCTAATGGGAATATATATACCTTACGTTCGGCAGGTGAAATTGCGGGAAACCTCCTTTACGGAATATCATGCCTTACTAATCCGGGGAGACCGCTTGATGGTTATTCGATACTTGGTATACGGTATGCGCAATATTTTAAATATGATCTCGATTATACTTATACTTTTGTATTTAATGAAAAGAACTCTCTCTCTCTTCACGCTGGAGGGGGAATTGCAATTCCTTATGGAAACTCGGAGATACTGCCGTTTGAAAAGCGTTACTTTTCCGGCGGAGCTAATAGTGTACGCGGTTGGTCGGTAAGGAGCCTCGGCCCCGGAAGCTACCAGAGAAAAGATCCTACTTCGGACTTCATGAACCAGTGCGGAGATATAAGGATGGACTTTAATGTTGAGTACCGAAGTAAACTTATCTGGAAACTTGAACTGGCTGCTTTTATTGATGCAGGAAATATATGGACTATAAGGAATTATGATGCACAACCGGGAGGGGTATTCAGATTTGGCTCGTTTTATAAGGAGTTGGCATTGGCTTACGGGCTTGGACTCAGACTTGATTTCAACTATTTTGTACTGCGACTTGATCTTGGTATGAAGGCATATAACCCTAGCGTTTCAGACCGCAGCAAATGGGTCATAACTTATCAAAATTTCAATCGCGATGCTGCTTTGCATTTTGCCGTTGGGTATCCATTTTGATATGCAGAATATTTCTATTTATATAATATGGGGTGATTGGCGGGAAAGGTAAATATGTCTGACGGATATTTATGTCAACTCGCTCAATTCAAGCCAGCGCATGCTCTTCTCGTCTATCTCTTCGATAACACGACTGATGCGCTCTGATTTAGACAGAAGTTCTTCTGATGAGAGCATTCCGGTACTCATGGCAGTTTCCAATTCGGACTTCTCGACTTCAAGTGCCTGAATTTTTGGCTCTAATGTCTCATACTCTTTCCGCTCCTTGAAGGTCATCTTTTTCTTTTGATCTGCGACCGTGACAACCGTTTTTGCGGAAACTTGAGTTTGCCTGACACGGTGGGTAGCCTCTTCGTCTTTTTCTATCTGCTCTTGTGTCTCTTTCCATTCACGATATTGGGTGTAGTTACCTGGGAAGTCTCTGATATCGGCATTGCCACGAAATACCAATACATGGTCTACCACTTTATCCATAAAGTAACGGTCGTGTGAGACCACTATCACGCAACCTTTGAAGTTAGATAGGTACTCCTCAAGAACGTTTAGCGTGACAATATCAAGATCATTGGTAGGCTCATCTAATACCAGAAAGTTGGGGCTACGCATCAGTACTGTACATAAATAGAGGCGGCGTTTCTCTCCTCCGCTGAGTTTATAAACATAACTGTGCTGTTTGTCTGGGGTAAACAGGAAATAATTGAGAAATTGTGAAACGCCCATCTTTTGACCGTTTCCAAGATCGATATACTCGGCGATATCCTGTACAACGTCGATGACTTTCATCTGTTCATTGAAGCGCAACCCGTCCTGACTGTAATAGCCGAAACGTACAGTCTCGCCTACATCGAAATGACCGCTATCGGGAGATGACTTGCCAATAAGCATCTTTATAAAGGTTGATTTTCCTGTTCCGTTATTTCCTACAATGCCCATTTTATCGTAACGGGCGAATGTGTAATTGAAATCTTCGGTAATCTTAAGGGTGTCGAAACGCTTGCTTACATTTACTGCTTCGAATATTTTTGAGCCTATATAGGAGGCCTTAACATCAAGAGTCACAGTTCCATTGTCGCGCTGTTGTCGCGCCTTTTTCTCTAATTCATAGAAAGAGTTTATGCGGTATTTAGCCTTTCCGGCACGTGCCTGCGGTTGACGACGCATCCAATCCAATTCTTTGCGGAGGAGGTTGTTAGTACGATCTAACTCGGCGTTATTAGCTTCAACTCGCTCTTGACGTTTCTCAAGGTAATAACTGTAATTGCCTTTATATGAATATATCTGTTTGTTATCTATCTCTATTACATCGTTGCATACATGGTCAAGAAAATAACGATCGTGCGTAACCATTAATATACTGATATTGGCTCTACTCAGGTAATCTTCTAACCATTCGGTCATCTCAAGATCGAGATGATTGGTGGGTTCATCTAATATAATAAGTTCTGGATCGGTAATCAATACATTTGCTAGGGCGACACGTTTCAACTGTCCGCCAGAGAGTTCTTTTATTTTTTGGTCGAAGTTACGTATCTTCAACTCTCCAAGAATCTGTTTTGCTTTTTGCTCGTAATCCCACGCTTTTAATTCATCCATACGGCTAAGAATACTTTCCAGATTGGAATGATCGCCTTTCTCCATTGCATCTTCATACTCGGCAATAAGACTGACTGTTTCGTTTTGTGAGTAAAAGCATGCTTGCAAAACGGTCAACTCTTCGGGATATGAAGGGGATTGCTCGAGATATCCTACCCGTAAGCCACTACGGAATATCACATTACCTGAGTCATAATCTTCTTTGCCGCTGATAATATTTAGTAGAGTAGTTTTTCCTGAGCCATTTTTAGCAATTAATCCTATCTTTTGCCCTTGCGAAATTCCGAACGTAATATCTTCGAAAAGGACTAAGTCGCCAAAGCTCTTAGTCAGTTTATCTATCTGAAGGTAGCTAACCATATATTTAATTTAAAATGAAATAGAACGGCAAAGATACGAAATAACTACAAGCTTATTTTACACCTATTAGATGAAATGATTATTACTTTTTTGCGGGCAATGAAATCATCTTTTGTTAATTCGTAATTGTATCCATATTGGTTAGTACTTTTACATAACAGGGAATATTATACGGCGGGCACCGACATAACGGGCAGAATAGTAACCGCCATCAGGGTATTTGTCTATCATAACTCCGTATGAAACAGTGGCATGTATGAATTTAAAACTTTTAAATATTTCATCTACTTCCACTACCATGCCTACATGACCTATTCTCTTGCTATCATAATCACTCCCTTTGAAAAAAACGAGATCTCCTACTTTTAGGTCTTTATACCGAACTGATTTTCCTTGGCGGTATTGCTCTGATGATGACGCATTCATCTTTATCCCTATATGTCCGAAAAGAAACTTCATAAAACCGGAGCAATCGAAATATCCCTTACCTATACATCCTGAACGGTACGGGGTGCCTATATGCCTCTTCGACTCATCTACTATCCCTTTTATTATTTTGTTATAACCCTCCTCTACAATTGGAATAAGGAATTTACCGGGTGTGACTTTTTCCAACACTTCTGTGGCTGCTTTATATATTATGCTATGTACTGAACCTGATGCAGGGGGATTTATAAGCGGAATATAATCGATATTTTGAGCCGTAATTTGTATTGCGGATACAATAAAAGAGACTAATAATAGTAATTTGATCCTCATTTCCGACTTGTTTTTCCTAATTTATCCGGATAAAGTTACAAATAAATTTTCATTATTATGAACTTTATGATTACATCTAATTCTATAACATATTATGAATTTTAAAAATTTATCTCGAAAAATAGTCTCAAGAATGGACGCTTATAACCAATCAGACCGAGTAAAATAAATTTTACTCGGTCTGATTATAAGATATTAATTTGTATGATTATTTATTCTGGCGTTTTCTCTCGTTTTCATCGAGAATAATCTTCCGAATGCGCAGATGATGTGGTGTGACTTCAACATATTCGTCCTCTTTTATGTATTCTAGGGCTTCTTCGAGGCTGAAAACAACCGGAGGTATTATGCGCGCTTTGTCGTCAGACCCTGATGCGCGCATATTGGTAAGTTTCTTGGATTTTGTAACGTTCACTACAATATCACCCTCTTTGGCATTTTCGCCAACTACCTGCCCGGAATAGACATCATCTTGGGGATAGATAAAGAATCTTCCGCGATCTTGTAATTTGTCTATTGCATAGGCAAATGCAGCTCCTCCTTCCATGGCTATAAGTGAACCGTTTGTGCGACGCTCTATATCTCCTTTCCATGGCTGGTATTCTAAGAAACGATGTGCCATTATCGCCTCTCCGGCAGATGCAGTAAGAACATTGTTCCTGAGCCCTATTATTCCGCGAGAGGGGATACTAAACTCCATGTGCACGCGCTCGCCCTGATTATCCATTGCGGTAAGGTCGCCTTTACGGCGGGTTACCATATCTATTATCTTGCTGGAATATATTTCGGTTACGTTTATGGTAAGCTGCTCTACCGGCTCGCATTTTACACCGTTAATCTCTTTTACTATTACCTGTGGCTGACCAACTTGTAACTCATATCCTTCGCGACGCATGGTCTCTATGAGTATCGATAAATGAAGTACTCCGCGACCGAAAACAGTCCAGACGTCGGCATTAACAGCCTTCTCTACTTTAAGTGCAAGATTGCGATCGAGCTCTTTTGCTAAACGATCGGAAATATGGCGTGATGTTACAAATTTTCCGTCTTTTCCGAAGAATGGGGAGTCGTTATTGGTAAATGTCATCGACATTGTTGGTTCATCGATTGTTATGCGTTTCAGTGGTTCGGGTTTAACAATGTCGGTTATAGAATCGCCTATCTCAAAACCTTCGATACCTACAAGTGCGCATATTTCACCTGATGAGGCTTCTGCTATTTTGTTGCGCCCTAACCCCTCAAATACATGCAACTCTTTGATGCGTTGCTTTACTATCGAGCCGTCGCGTTTACTGAGGGCAATATCCATCCCCTCTTTCAGCGTACCACGATGTATTCGTCCAACAGCAATACGTCCAACATAGGACGAAAAATCCAATGACGTGATAAGCATCTGTGGGGTGCCTTCAAGTGCGGTTGGTGCTGGGATGTTTTCTAGAATTGCATCTAAGAGTGCTGTAATATCTTCGGTGGGATTGCGCCAATCGGTGGACATCCAACTCTGTTTTGCTGATCCGAATATAGTCGGAAAATTAAGCTGATCTTCTGTTGCATTAAGGTTATACATAAGGTCGAAGACCATCTCTTGAACTTCGTCGGGACGACAGTTGGGTTTGTCTACTTTATTTACTACCACAATAGGCTTCAATCCCATTTCTATCGCTTTCTGCAAAACGAAACGGGTCTGTGGCATAGGTCCTTCAAAAGCATCTACAAGTAGCAAACATCCGTCGGCCATATTCAATACACGCTCCACTTCACCACCAAAATCAGCGTGCCCGGGAGTGTCTATAATATTTATCTTGCAATCTTTATATCTTATGGATACGTTCTTTGAGAGAATCGTTATACCCCGCTCTCGCTCAAGATCATTGTTATCGAGGATTAACTCTCCGGAGTTTTGGTTCTCCCTAAATAACTTTCCGGCAAGTAACATCTTATCTACAAGTGTTGTTTTCCCGTGATCGACGTGTGCTATTATTGCTATGTTTCTTATATTCTGCTGCATTCTCTTCTTTTTAAAAAGTGGTGCAAAGGTAGTAAATTATTGAGACCTAACTTCCCAAAAAACAATAAATTAATTTTAAATGCTATATATACAGTTATTTGCAGGGGTAAAAGCTGTTAAATTTATGCTGATTATAAATGGCGAATAAAATAGCAGGGTGCCGCAAATGCGACACCCTGCTGTTTTTAGATATAAAGAAATACCGTTTCGGTATTCTTTATTTTCTGATAGCGAGTTCTTTGATAACGAAACGGTAACGCTCTATGTCCATCTTGATTAAATAATCTAAAAGACGACGGCGTTTTCCTACTAACATTTTTAAAGATCTCTCTGTGCTATAATCTTTGTGATTTGACTTTAAGTGTTCAGTCAAATGAGATATACGGTATGAAAATAATGCTATCTGCGCTTCAGGTGAGCCAGTATCAGTATTGGACTTTCCGTACTTCTCGAAGATTTCCCTCTTTTTCTCAGAAGTTAAATACATTCGTTCTGTTGTTTAGTTATTAATATTGCGGGGCAAAGATAGGTGTTTATTTTAAATCTACAATAAATTTGTATGTTTTTTTAGAAACAGCCGTATATCACGTCTGTTTTTTTTTATGATTCAAATTCTTTTTTAAACATATTTATGGGACAAAGTGAAGTATAAGTACAAATTCAATAATCAGCATAAATTTATTTGTAAATAAATTTGTGTAAACTTTTCATATCACTACATTTGTGATTGATATGAATTGCAAATGAAACTTACAACTTACATCCTTATAATAATAGCGCTTGTAATAACAACAGCGTGTGAAAGAATTGTGCTAATTGAATTAGATGAGCTACCTGCTGTATCGCAACGTTTTATTGAGAATAATTTCAGTGATACAAAGATAAATACGGTTGAAAAACTTAGAGGAGAACCAAGATACAGAGTAAGGCTTATAAATGATATAATGATATGGTTTTATAAGGATGGGGATTGGCAAAAAGTCGAACGTCCTAATGAGGTTTTATCTTTGCATCTTCTGAATAATCTATTACCAAGTAACATAATAGCATATCTAATTGGTAACCATTCTGACACTGGTGCTATTTCTGTATGGAAAAGTTCTCATGGATATAATATCATACTTAATACGAGACCTGATATCATAATAAAATTTGACAACAACGGATATATAATTTCAGATTCTGAATACTAATTAAAATTATTATAGGGCTTTCTTTCGCTCGTAAACTACAAATGCATATGGATAGCTGTTCTTTTCATCGGCATTGTTCTCCTTGCGTGAGAGTTCACGCCATATTGTGTTGTCTATTTCAGGGAAAAAACGGTCGGCATCTTTAAATTCTTGGTCTATTTCGGTTATATAAAGACGGTCGGCAATTTTAATGGATTGGCGGTATATCTGTTCGCCTCCTATAAAGAACAACTCTTCCTCTCCTATCTCTGCTTTTAATGCGTCTTGAAGATTGTTACACACAGTTGTATTTTCGTATTGGGTATTAGCGTGTGTTATTACTATATTCTTACGTCCGGGCAGGGCGCCTTTGGGCAAGGAGAGATATGTATTCTTTCCCATTATTATGGTGTGTCCTAATGTAAGTGCTTTGAAATACTGGAGGTCACCGGAAAGATGGCATAGGAGACCATTGTTTCGTCCTATTGCCCCTCCTTTTGCAACGGCTGCTATAATTGAAATCTTTGGCATGGATTATACTGATACTTCTGCTTTTATGTGCGGGTATGGATTGTAATCGATTAATTCAAAATCTTCATATTTGAAATCAAATATACTTTTTACATCGGGATTTATTTTCAACTGTGGTAAATCTCGTGGCTCCCGCGAAAGTTGTAATTTAACCTGATCTATATGGTTTTTGTATATATGAGCGTCCCCAAACGTATGTACGAAATCGCCCTCTTTGAGCCCTGTTACTTGTGCCATCATTTTAAGAAGAAGGGCATAAGAGGCTATATTGAATGGCACGCCAAGAAATATGTCGGCACTGCGCTGATAGAGTTGCAGTGATAGTTTGCCGTCTGCTACATAAAACTGGAAAAAGGCATGACACGGAGGTAGATTCATATTGGGAAGATCTGCTACGTTCCATGAACTGACTATTATACGACGTGAATCGGGGTTCTCTTTTATTGTCTTCACAACATCGCCTATCTGATCAATGTGTCCTCCGTTATAATCAGGCCACGAACGCCATTGATAGCCGTAGATATGTCCGAGATCTCCACTTGGTGATGCCCATTCGTTCCATATTCTTACTCCGTTTTCCTGCAAATACTTTATGTTGGTATCTCCATTAAGAAACCAAAGCAACTCGTATATTATGGATTTAAGATGTAATTTCTTAGTCGTAAGCATCGGAAAGCCATCTTCCATCTTGAAGCGCATCTGATGTCCGAAAACGGATATTGTACCGGTACCTGTTCGGTCACTTTTTTTGGTACCTTCATCAAGCACTCTCTGTAATAAATCAAGATATTGTCGCATATAATTTATCTTAGTTAATAACCTGCACGGTACTTTCCGTCTCCTATGTCTTCAATGATACTTAAGTATGAGGTGTACCGCGACTCACTTATTTTATGTTCTTCTAAAGCTTTCAATACTGCGCATCCTGGTTCGTTACGGTGTGTGCAATTATTAAACCGACACCCGATTGAAGCCTTGAATATTTCAGGGAAATAGTGTGCTACCTCTTTTTCATCAAAATCTATTGTCCCGAATCCTTTTATTCCGGGTGTATCAACTATGTATCCGCCTTCCGGGAGTTGATACATTTCGGAGAATGTTGTGGTATGCATACCTTTATGGTGCGATACGGATATGTCTCCTGTTTTAAGTGAAAGATCGGGAAGCAGCGCATTTATAAGGCTGGATTTTCCAACGCCTGAATTACCGGACAAGAGTGTTATTTTGTCGGATAGCATAGGTTTTAGAGCATCTATTCCGTATCTTGTTTTTACCGATATTCTAAGACAACGGTAACCTATCGTTTCGTATAGGTTTATAAATGCCTCCATAAGTTCGCTATCTTCGTTATTGTATATGTCCGTTTTATTGAAAAGCAGTAGTGCTGGAACGGAATACGCTTCGGATGTTGCCAAAAAACGATCTATAAAAACTGGATTCGTCACAGGATTGGAAACGGTTACCACCAGCAAGGCTTGTGATATATTTGCTGCAAGTATATGTGCCTCTTTTGAGAGGTTGGACGACTTGCGTATTATATAATTATCGCGCTGCTCTATTTTACTGATATAGGATGTTTCGTCTCCGTTATCTTCAATCTCTACTCTGTCTCCAACTGCTACGGGATTGGTTGTACGTATCCCTTTCAATCTGAAATTACCTTTTACTTTGCATATCACAACTCTATCATCAGGCAAACGTACCCAATAACCACTTCCTGTGTTTTTTATTACCAATCCTGCCAATGTTGTATTTTATATACTGTTAGAGTTTACACGATACGTATAAGTATGCTTGGGTATCGGGTATATTTATTAAACTGTAAGGATCTCTTTTTCTTTTGCGAAAAACAGATCGTCAACACGCTTTATAAACTTGTCGTGCAGCTTTTGTACATTCTCTTCTCCGTCTTTAACAACGTCTTCGGGCATACCGTCTTTCTGCGCCTTTTTAAGTGTTTCTATTGCATCGCGTCGTGAACTGCGGACGGACACTTTTGCATTTTCTGCCTCTTGCTTGGCTTTTTTTACAAGTTCGCGACGACGTTCTTCGGTTATAGGGGGGATTCCAAGGCGGATATGTTCTCCGTTATTTTCGGGGGTGATTCCAACATTGGAGTTCTGTATTGCTTTTTCTATCTCTTTGAGCATACTCTTCTCCCACGGTTGCACCATTATCGTCTTGGCATCTGGCACTACTATTGTTGCAACCTGCGATATAGGAACGGCTGAACCGTAATAATCTACTCTTACTGGGTCTAATAAACGTGCTGAAGCTTTTCCGGCACGTATGGTAGCCAATGTTTCGTCTAAAAATGCAACGCTCATCTCCATCTTCTCTTGAGCGCCGTTAAGAATATCTTTTACTTCTGCCATAAAATATTAATGTTTTTATGTTTATTATTTTTTTTCTTGATATACCAATGTTCCGATGTTTTCTCCTGAAAGCACTTTTTTTAGATTACCGACAGTATCCATGTCAAATACTATTATCGGCAGATTGTTCTCTCGGCATAATGTGGTGGCTGTCATATCCATAACACGAAGGTTACGATTGTATATTTCATCGTATGTTATCTTATCGAACTTAACGGCACTCTTGTCTTTTTCTGGATCTGCCGTATATATGCCATCAACACGAGTCCCTTTGAGCATTACATCTGCCTCTATCTCTACCCCACGCAAGGCTGATGCCGTATCGGTGGTAAAATATGGATTCCCGGTGCCTCCTGCAAGAATGGCTATCTTACCGCATTTCATCGCTTCTACTGCCCGCTGTTTACCATAATGTTCGCCTATCGGAAACATATTTACCGCAGTAAGGAGTAATGCCTCTTTTCCAACATTTGCTAACGCTGATTGTAATGCAAGGCTGTTTATTACTGTTGCTAACATACCCATCTGATCGCCGCGCACACGGTCAAAACCTTTATCCGTACCACTAAGTCCACGAAATATATTGCCTCCGCCAATTACAATCCCTATCTCTATCCCCATATCCGACACCTCTTTTATTTGTATAGCATAAAGCATTAGACGGTTTTCGTCTATTCCGTACCCCTTATCACCCATCAGCGATTCTCCACTGAGTTTCAACAATATCCTTTTGTATTTTATATTCATATTGAGAAATTCTGTTTATTCGGTCAAAATTAACCATTTTCGTTGAACTTTCATACGAATACATTATTTTTTTATTCTGTATATCAGAATATGATATCTGCTCCTCATATTATATATACGCGTTAGAATGATATTTTATTGTTTTTTTATTAACTTCGTGCCTCACAATTGGGATGAAATTTCTTTATGTTAATCCTTTTATATTGCTTAATTCATTGCGTATAATGTATAAATACCTACTTACTTCTTTTCTTTTGCTGTTTGTTATGGTTTGTTGTATGGCACAGGTTACAAATACAAAACTAAGCCGTAAGGCTAATGACCATTTTAATAATCATGAATGGAAGGAGGCTTTGTCCATGTACGAGATATTGCTAATGGAGATGCCTACCTATGGGCAATTATACCCTCCGGTTATAATCTCTTGCGGAAAGATTAAGGATTATGATAAGATGATCTCTTTTGTGGAATTGTCGGAGAATAGCGGCATTCCACTGGATTCGCTATTTGTAAATACGTTCGCATTGAGCATGAAAATAGATGACACTGGCATTTACGAAAAGATGCTGATAACAGTAAAAGAGAAACAACCTTGGTTCCAAAAAATAGTAAATAATTATCTTTTGAAGTATTACATCGTTCGTAAAGAGAATGGCATGGCTCTCGAAATTGCAGATGAAATATTAAGTCTTGCCCCATCCAACATAGATATAATGATAAATAAGGCAAGAATTCTTACTGACTCAGGAAGGAATGATGAGGCAGCCACTTGCATGAAAGATGTGCTTAAAAATTCTCCTGAGGAGGAGGAGGCTATTTTGTTCCTTGGAAATTATTATTTTTTGGAAGGGAAGAAGCTATATGATATGTTGCCGCCAAAAGAGTATTCTCTGCATACGGAAAGACACAATTATATTAACACACCTCTTAAAACCAAACGCGATTCAATTATAGCTAAATATTTTATTCCGTCAAAAAATTATCTATCTACTGATGGAATAGCAAAAGACAGACCGTACATTCAGTTTTTACTGAATAATATTGAGAACTACATAAGGTATAATAAATAGACTACTAAAATGGCATTATGCCTAATAGGCAACTTTCTGATAATGAGAATATTACAAACTCTTAAAACAAGAATAGATCACGATTTTGTAACCACCCAACTTCACCGTTTCGCTCTGAATGCAAAGTTATAATATACCAGCCCTTAACCTTTTACCATATTTAAAAGAAGTTTTTGTCAGATGAGGATTTTTTTATCAAATCAGCATCTTTTATCAAATAACAAATTAGGATTGGTGTATATTGCGATTTAACCATTCTTTGGGTGGTATACCAATTATTTTTTTAAAAGTTCGGGAATAGGACTGAGCGCTTACAAACCCTGATTTTTCAGCTATTTTATCTTGAGTCAGATTAGGGTTCAAACGCATAAGTTCCATTGAAAAATCAATTCGCTTACGATTGATGTAATCAGAGAATGAACATTGATATTTTTCCTTAATAACCTTTGATACATACGCTCGATTGGTAAATATTCGTTGTGCCACTTCGTCTAATCGCAAGTCTCTCTTTAAATAAACCTTCTCCTCGTCAATCAACTTAGTGAGTAGTATCACTAATCGCTGACACACCTCAGGAGATATTTGTATGTCCTGTATCTCTTTGCCGTCTATATTCGACTCTTCGACCTCCTCTTCCGTTGCTCCACAATAACACTTCTCCTCAAAATCTGCCTGCTGCAAATCTTCTACAAAGTTATCAACTGTATGCCCTTTCTGGCTACCGTAATGGAACAAGGCAAAATAAACAGCCGCCCAGGCAATAAACAAGACTGATGAAAACAGAGGTGATTCAATCCAGAATTTAATATCCGGAACGATTAAAGCCAGCGACAACGGAATAGTAAATAAAAACCAGCGTAAAAGCCTATTATTTGTATTGATCGACTTATCATCCGCATCTGAGTAAAACTCGCACAATCGTTTATGGTACTTCTGCACTCCAAGAATAGCAAATATACTTAGACCTACAATCTGAACCAGGGCTGTAAGATTATAGATTTTTACACCTATGAATTGATGCAACTTGTAAATAACATCAGAATAGTTGCTACCTTCTTTCCTCTCAATCAAAACTGATTGAATATAACCTTCCATTTCTATTTTATCCATCATCAAATAAAGGCCGGTGGTGCCTACACCCACGACCAATGCCGGAACAAACCAAATATACTCTTTCCATGTAAATCTCTCCTCATGTATCATCGAGCGGAAGTAGAGATACATGGTAGGAATTGCAAGCATGGCAGCAAAACTATCAATTATGTCCCACCACATAAACGTTGCCCTATCGAGATGTCCGGCAATATAGTTAGCCGTACAGAGAAAGAATAGTGCTGAAATGAAAAATCCGAGCACTAAAATATTTTGAGAAAAGGTATTACGTTCCCTCTTGCAAATTAACCAGGCAGCTCCAATCAAACAGATGGAGCATGGTAGTAGTAGCACTAAATTATAAACCATATTTTTAAAAATTCGTAGATTTTATCTGCTGAATTCAACCTGCAAATGCAACTTGATTCTGGTTAATAATTTGGTTAAATTTTTCGTTTGGCGTGAGGGAACCGAGTTTTTTACGTGGTCTATTATTCAAGATATTTTCTATCT
>JAVVOY010000008.1:36572-57618 GCA_036656055.1 Bacteroidales bacterium | reverse complement strand
ATATATGCCGTAATATCATTGATATTGGCACGACGAACATTACCATCATACCTATGCGCGGCAGCACCAATGCCAAGATAATGAACCCCACTCCAATACCCACTATTGTGATACGACCTTAAACCGGACTTTGCAAAATTAGATATTTCATACTGTTCATACCCTCCGGAAGCCAAAATATCTATTAGCGAATTATACATCGCAAATGACCTCTCTTCATCACACTCAGTAATAACTCCAGCTTCAAGCATGCCGGTAATGCGTGTACCTGCCTCGTAGCTGAGGTTATAGGCCGAAATATGTTCCGGATTTAAGTTTATAGCTTGCTGAAGATTCGCATTCCATATATCGGTGGTTTGCCCCGGTAGCGAAAAAATAAGATCGATACTAATATTTTTATATCCTGCATTACGCAATAGATTAAAGGCATTAATCGCTCCGGCCGAATCATGACGTCGACCGAGAAAATTCAGTTCTGCATCACAAAAACTCTGTACTCCCATGCTAATGCGATTTACAGGTGTGGCAGCAAGTGTATTTATATATTCTGGGTTAATATCATCGGGATTAACCTCTATGGTTATTTCGCGGCAAGCTGAAATATCAAAGTTCTTGGACAAATCATCAAACAACGACAGCAGCAAATGCCCCTTAAATTGCGATGGAGTCCCTCCGCCTATATATATAGTATTCGGCATCTCTCCTCCTAATTCGCTGATGCGCTGTCGAAATTCTACCTTCAGCGCATTAAGATAACTCTCCTGAATATCCGATTTGGTAGTAGTAGAATAAAAATCGCAATACAGACATCTGCTTGCGCAAAATGGTATATGAATGTAAACTGATGACATCTCCTCTATTTTGTTGCTAAGATAATATATAAGATCGTATCTCCGGCAATAGGCATCAGTATGTTTTATAACATGCTGTTGCGATTAGCTTTTATAAATTAAATTTCATACTTTGCAAACGGTTCATTAACCTGTACGAGAGTTGTAAATTCATTGTTTAACAATAAATTAGCATAATATGAAAGTATATCAATCTAATGAAATCAAAAATGTTGCCATTATAGGTAGCAAAGGTTCGGGGAAAACCACACTTGCGGAGTCGATGCTCTATGAGTGTGGGGTTATAAAACGTAGGGGTACTATTGAAGCTAAAAACACTGTATCTGACTATTTCCCAGTTGAGCACGAACATGGATATTCGGTATTCTCTACTGTCTTATATGCCGAATTTAATGGTAAAAAACTTAATGTAATAGACTGTCCCGGTTCTGACGATTTCATAGGGAGTGCAATAACCGCCATGACAGTTACTGATACAGGCGTGATAGTGATTGATTCTCAGTACGGTGTTGAAGTTGGAACACAGAATATATTCCGCGACACTGAAAAGCTAAAAAAGCCGGTTATATTCGCAATGAATCAACTTGATGGAGAAAAGGCAGACTTTGATAACAGTTTTGAGCAGTTGAAAGAGCATTTTGGCAGTAAAGTTACTGCAATACAATATCCTATTAACGCAGGTCCAGCATTTAATGCTATGATTGACGTGCTTTTGATGAAGATGTACAAATGGAAGCCAGAGGGAGGGATACCTGAAATATCAGAAATACCTTCCGAAGAACTACCAAAGGCTGAGGAGTTGCACCAAAGGCTTGTTGAGGCGGCAGCAGAGAACGATGAAAGCCTAATGGAGAAATTCTTCGATCAGGGAAAACTTTCTGAGGACGAGATGAGAGAAGGGATAAGAAAAGGATTAATAACGCGCAGTATATTCCCTGTTTTCTGCGTAAGCGCATTAAAAGATATGGGCGTGCGCAGGATGATGGAATTCTTAGGCAATGTTGTTCCGTTCGTATCTGAAATGCCTATGCCTGTAAGTGACGACGGAGAGGTTGTTAAAACCGATGTATCTGCACCGGCAAGCCTATACTGTTTTAAGACTACCGTAGAGCCACATATAGGTGAAGTTACATATTTTAAAGTAATGTCCGGAACGGTTTCGGAAGGTGAAGATCTTCAGAATACAGACCGTGGAACCAAAGAACGTTTAGCACAGCTTTTCTGCGTATGTGGGCAGATACGTACCAAAGTAGAGAAGATAATGGCCGGAGATATAGGTGCAACAGTTAAGCTAAAAGATGTACGAACAGGGAATACGCTAAATGCAAAGGGGCATGAATATACCTTCAACAAATTAGTTAAATATCCCGAACCTAAATTCCTGCGGGCAATAAGACCCTTAGTTGAAGCTGATGCTGAAAAATTGAGTGAAATACTTACAAGAATGCACGAAGAAGATCCAACATGGATTATCGTACAATCGAAAGAGTTGAAGCAGACCATAATTTCGAGTCAGGGTGAATTTCACCTACGCACACTTAAATGGAGAATAGAGAATAACGACAAGATAAATATAGAGTTTTTAGAACCGCGAATCCCATACCGTGAAACAATAACAAAAGCAGCACGTGCTGATTATCGACACAAAAAACAGTCGGGAGGTGCCGGACAGTTCGGTGAAGTTCATCTCATTATAGAACCGTACTACGAAGGGATGCCATCCCCGGAAATATATCGTTTTAACGGACAAGAATTTAAGATGAGCATACGCGATACCCAAGTAATAAATCTTGAATGGGGAGGAAAATTAGTTGTGAACAACTGTATTGTCGGTGGAGCAATAGATGCACGTTTTATACCGGCAATATTGAAAGGACTAATGGATCGTATGGAACAAGGTCCTCTAACGGGATCTTATGCAAGGGACGTACGCGTATGTATATACGATGGTAAGATGCATCCTGTGGATTCAAATGAAATATCATTCCGCCTTGCCGGTAGAAATGCTTTCAGTGAAGCATTTAAGAGTGCAGGACCTAAAATTCTTGAACCGGTATACGATGTTGAGGTCCTTGTCCCATCGGACAAGATGGGCGATGTAATTAGCGATTTACAGGGAAGACGAGCCGTAATAATGGGTATGAACAGTGAAAATGGATTTGAAAAAATAACCGTTAAAGTTCCGTTAAAAGAGATGGCATCATATTCAACCGCACTAAGTTCAATTACCGGAGGACGCTCATCATTTACAATGAAATATTCATCCTACGAACTTGTTCCTGCCGATGTCCAGGAAAAACTACTGAAAGCATACGAAGAAACACAAAAAGAAGAATAGTCATCGTATAGAAATATAAATGTTTATTATTAAAAAAGAATGGGTAAAATTACTTTTGCCCATTCTTTTTTAGTAATTTTACCAATTGGCATTTTGTTAATTTGTTATAAAAATGCAGATATTTAGTATCATAAGCTTGCGTATTTAACGTTTTAATGTTAACTTTGCGTCGAGTTGTTAAATGGTCAAATGCTAAAAAGTATTCATTAAACAATAATAAGAGAGTATTGTTTATATAATGTAATTCTTTAGAATATAAAATTATATAAACGCAAATGTTACTGAATTTTAGTTCTTATGAGAAAGTCTACAATATGGCTCTTGGCAGGTATTATGGCAATAACATTTATAGGATTGCTGTATTTGCAGATAAGTTATATTGAGGATATAATAAAAATGCGTAAAGAACAGTTCTACGATGCAGCAAAACGAAGTTTATACGGCGTTTCGGCATCGATGGAGCAGGATGAAACCAGACGCTATATTGAAGAGGGGATTGAAGAGAATCAGCGGAGGCTGATATCTTTTGAATATGGACGCAGCGGATATAAGACATCAAATAATATTATAGGAGGGAGATATCCGGGGATAAATCCAGATACAATACCATCAAATTACAAGTGGGAGTCAAAATCAAAAAGTTCAATATCACCACTATCAGGTAAAGCTGCCAACCTGAACAGAGACAACAATAGTGTCACACGCACCTACAAAGGAATGCAGGAATTACTTAAGAGACAGTATCTTTACCAAAAAGGGCTGCTCGAAGAAGTAATACTTAAGATATTAAGCACAGCAAGCGAACAACCAATACTTGAGAGGGTAGATTCGCGTCAGGTGGAGAGTTATTTGAAATCGGAGTTACAAAGTAACGGTCTGAACATCCCATTTAGATATGCTATAGTTGACGGGCACGGAGATATAGCTTACTGCATGCAGGATTATGCTCCGACTGATGAAAACACTCTGTTTTCACAAATTATATTTCCTAATGACCCACCCAATAAACTCAACTATATAAAGATTTATTTTCCTACTCAAAGTCAGTTTATATTAAAGTCTGTGGAGTTTATGGTGCCATCGTTGATCTTTACTATAATAATGTTACTTACGTTCATTTTCACTATTGTTATAGCATTTAGGCAGAAGAAATTAACGGAGATGAAGACAGACTTTATAAACAACATGACACATGAGTTTAAAACACCTATCTCTACAATATCATTAGCAGCGCAGATGCTTAAAGACAAATCTGTAATAAAAAATCCAGCCATGTCAGAGCATATAGCAACTGTTATAAATGATGAATCAAGCAGATTGCGTTTTCAGGTTGACAAAGTGTTGCAGATGTCATTGCTCGACAAACATAAGGTTATGTTACGTCTGACAATAGTGAATGCAAACACTATAATACAAGGAGTCATAAACACCTTTAAGCTTAAAGTAGAACAACTTGGAGGGCATATAGATGCGCATCTCTGCAATGAAGACGCATGGATAAGAGTTGACGAGATGCATTTTACGAACGTTATTTTTAACTTACTTGATAACGCTGTTAAATACGCATACGAAGGGCGATCATTAAGACTACTTATCGCAACGCGTATTAAAGGCGATAATGTGGAGATTGAAATAGAAGACAACGGTGTTGGAATAAAAAAAGAGGATTTGAAAAAGATATTTGACAAGTTCTATCGCGTCTCTACCGGAAATCTTCATAATGTAAAAGGGTTTGGTTTAGGACTTGCGTATGTACAAAAGATAATAGAAGATTTAGACGGGAACATACATGCAGAGAGCGAACTTAATATTGGAACTAAATTTATAATTGTTTTACCTTTAATAAAAACTGATTGATTATGGACGAAAAATTGAGAATTTTATTATGCGAAGATGACGAAAATCTTGGCATGCTTTTAAGAGAATACTTACAAGCAAAAGGTTATGCCACTGATCTTCTTGCAGATGGTGAAAGTGGCTATAAAGCCTTCATAAAAGGTAACTATGACCTCTGTATATTGGATGTGATGATGCCTAAAAAAGACGGATTTACTCTGGCTCAGGAAATACGCGTAGCAAATGGAGAAGTACCAATTATTTTCCTTACAGCTAAAGCGTTGAAAGAGGATATTCTCGAAGGGTTTAAACTCGGTGCTGACGATTATATAACAAAACCGTTCAGCATGGAAGAACTTGTATTCAGAATAGAAGCCATCTTACGTCGCGTAAAAGGGAAAAAGATGAAAGAAGCCACTAATTACAAGTTGGGCGAATTCATTTTCGATACACAGAAACAGACCCTTACAATATCAGATAAAATCACAAAATTGACGACTAAAGAGTCTGAATTACTTTCTCTACTATGTACTCACATGAATGAGATACTTGAACGTAATTTTGCACTAAAGAGCATCTGGATAGACGACAACTATTTCAATGCACGCAGTATGGATGTATATATAACTAAATTGCGTAAATTACTGAAAGATGATCCAATGATAGAGATCATAAATATCCATGGCAAAGGTTATAAACTTATTGCACCCGATGCTGAAAAGATCAAATAATTCTTTTCTTCAATAATTGGAGGAAACCTGCTCTCTAAGGGTATTTCTCCAACAAAAGAAGAGGTGTAGCTATTATAAGCTACACCTCTTTTTTGGCTATTTGATGACCGTAAAACAATATTATTTATTTTACATCAATAATTAGGAATAAATTATCCCTGTATTGCTTTTATTCCCGGTAGAGTTTTGCCCTCTATTGCTTCGAGCAATGCACCACCACCTGTTGAAACATAAGATACTTTGTCGGCAAGACCAAATTTATTAACGCATGCAACAGAATCACCACCACCTACAAGTGAAAATGCACCGGCCTTTGTTGCTTCGGCAATAGCTTCACCTACCGTACGTGAACCATGTGTGAAATTGTCAAATTCAAATACACCTGTCGGACCGTTCCATAGTATGGTTTTTGACTTTTTGATAACATCGGCGAATATTTTTTCCGATTCCGGACCTATATCCAAACCTTCCCATCCATCAGGTATCTCAGATACAGAACAGAATTTTGTCTGTGCATCGTTGCTGAATTCGTTTGCAATTTTTGCATCTACTGCCAATACAATGTTGACACCTTTTTCTTTAGCTTGTTTTAGAATATCAAGTGCAAGATCGAGTTTGTCGTTCTCACATATTGAATTTCCTATATTTCCTCCTTTTGCCTTTGTGAAAGTATATGTCATTCCGCCGGTAACTATAAGGTTGTCTACTTTGTTTAGAAGGTTCTCTATAATCTCTATTTTAGAAGAGACTTTAGATCCTCCCATTATTGCAGTAAACGGGCGATTAATGTCTTTCATAACCTTCTCAACAGCAATAACCTCTTTTTCCATAAGGTAACCGAACATTTTGTTTTCCGGTGTGAATGAGTCGGCGATAAGGGCAGTGGAAGCATGTGCACGGTGTGCGGTACCGAATGCATCATTAACATAAACATCGGCAAGTGCTGCTAACTTCTTTGTAAATATTTTTTGGCTCTCCTTAACGGCTTTTTTTGCAGATGCTTTTTCCTCGTCACTTGTATCGTCTGCCAAACCGCGCGGTTTACCTTCTTCCTCGGCATAGAATCTAAGATTTTCAAGAACCAATACATCTTTTGGTTTTAAAGCCGCAACAGCCGCAGTAACTTTATCACCAATACAATCATCTACAAACTGTACAGGTTGTTCTATCAGGTCAGAAAGGTGTTTAACAATACACTGTAAAGAGAATTTTTTCTCTGGCCCTTTTTTGGGACGACCCAAGTGTGAACCTATTATAACAATACCTCCATCGGCAATAATTTTTTTAATAGTAGGAAGTGCCGCACGCATACGCGTGTCATCGGTAATATTTAGATTTTCGTCTAATGGTACGTTGAAGTCAACACGTACAAATGCCTTTTTTCCGGCAAAGTTGAATTTGTCAATCGTCTGCATATCTTCTGTTTTAAAGGTTGTTTTTATTTTATTTAACCGACCGCGAAGTTAATAAAATATATTTGAAACGTGATCACTAAAACTCTATTTTTATGTTTCAACTATTCTACGTTGAGAATATGTTTATGTCAAGGTTACAAAATATCCTTTGACAAAGACAAAATTAATTTTATCTTTGCTTCCGTTTAATTAGATTAATCAATATATTATAAATATGAAGCGAATTTGGCTCTACATTCTTATTCTGTTTTCCATTTCAGTGCAAGCGCAAAGTACTGATTACACAAAAGGTTTAAGTATCTGGTTTGATACACCCAATAATCTTGATGGACTGGCTGTATGGATAAACAAAACTTTAATAGGTTCTAATGGATCAAGCATTCCTGTTGACACAAAATGGGAGACAAGTTCTCTTCCTATTGGAAACGGTAGTTTAGGTGCTAATATAATGGGTTCGGTAGCGGCAGAACGTATCACGTTGAACGAAAAAACTTTGTGGAAAGGAGGTCCGAATACTTCCGGTGGCGCAGATTATTATTGGAATGTAAACAAGCCGTCGGCATCACTTCTACCAGAGATACGCAAGGCTTTTATAGATGGAGACCACAAGAGGGCAGAAATGCTTACATGTAAAAACTTCAATGGGTTGGCTGAGTATGAAGAGAGTGATGAATCTCCGTTTCGCTTTGGGTCTTTTACAACTATGGGAGAGATTTATCTTGAGACAGGATTAAGCGAAATAGGGATGAGTAATTACAAACGTGCATTATCATTAGACTCGGCTGTTGCTGCTGTCTCATTTGATAAAGATGGAACATCATACCTACGCGAATACTTCATTTCGTACCCTGACAGTGTGATGGTTATGAAGTTTTCTGCCGATAAACAGAAGAAGCAGAACATTATTTTTAGTTATGCTCCCAACTCTGAAGCAACTGGCAGTATGAGAGAAGATGGAGATAGCGCTCTTGTTTATACGGCCTTGTTGAATAACAATAATATGAAATTTGCCATTCGCATTAAAGCCATCAATAAAGGCGGAACATTGACTACAAATGACGGCAAACTGATTGTAACCGGAGCGGATGAAGTTGTGTTTCTCATTACAGCAGATACGGACTATAAGATGAATTTTAATCCTGATTTCAAAGATACTAAAACTTATGTCGGCAATGACCCTGAAATGACAACGTTTGCAATGATGCAAAATGCTTCTTCTAAAAGTTACGAAACTCTTTATAGACGTCACAGAGAAGATTATTCAAATCTTTTTGATAGGGTGAAAATTAAATTAAATCCACATGCCCCTATGACATTACAATTCCCTGCGGTTACAGATCTTCCTACTTATAGACGTTTGGAACGTTACCGTAAAGGAAATCAGGATTTTAACCTTGAAGAGTTATATTATCAGTTCGGACGTTACTTGTTGATAGCCAGTTCGCGTCCTGGTAATATGCCGGCTAATCTACAAGGTATGTGGCATAATAACCTTAATGGTCCTTGGCGCATTGATTATCACAATAACATAAACATACAGATGAACTATTGGCCTGCTTGCCAGACTAATCTTGATGAATGTATGATACCTATGATAGACTTTATAAGAGGACTTGAGAAACCGGGAGAAAAGACCGCACAAGCCTATTTCGCGGCACGTGGTTGGACAGCATCAATTTCTGCTAATATTTTCGGATTTACATCTCCTCTATCAAGCGAAGCAATGAACTGGAACCTTAATCCGGTTGCAGGACCATGGTTGGCAACTCATATTTGGGAATATTATGATTATACACGCGATAAAAAATTTCTTAAGGATGTTGGGTATGAGCTGATAAAAAATAGTGCCAATTTCGCAGTGGACTATTTATGGAAAAGACCTGACGGTATATATACAGCGGCCCCATCTACATCCCCTGAACATGGTGGCGTTGATCAGGGTACTACATATGCACACGCTGTTATACGCGAAATTCTTCTTGATGCGATAGAGGCAAGCGAGGTCTTGTGTGTTGATGCTAAAGAGCGCAAACAGTGGAAAAGTGTTCTAAATAAATTGGTACCATATAAAATAGGACGCTACGGTCAACTAATGGAGTGGTCGGCTGATATAGATGATCCTGAAGATACTCACCGCCATGTAAACCATCTATTCGGTTTACATCCAGGTCACTCCATATCACCTATAACTACACCAATACTGTCGCAGGCTGCCAAAGTGGTATTGGAGCATCGCGGAGATGGAGCAACAGGCTGGAGTATGGGTTGGAAACTTAATCAATGGGCGCGCCTGCAAGACGGAAACCATGCGTATAAATTATTCGGTAATCTTTTAAAGAACGGTACTATGGATAATTTATGGGATACCCATCCGCCATTTCAAATTGACGGTAACTTTGGCGGAACGGCAGGTATCACAGAGATGCTTATGCAGAGTCATATGAACTTTATTCAGTTGTTACCAGCCTTACCTGACGCTTGGAGAGAGGGTACGGTAGAAGGGCTCAAGGCAAAAGGAAATTTTAAAGTCAATATTTCATGGAAGGATAATAAGTTGAAAGAGGCTGTTATATTGTCTAATGCAGGAGAGCCTTGCGAGATAAGATATGGTGATAAAACAATTTCATTTAAGACTACTAAAGGGAAAAGTTATAAAGTTGTTATAGAGAACGGCGTTTTAAATATATTATAAGCAAATATTAATTTCAGCACATAATCAATCAAATACTCCATCTTCATCCCATTTTCTTTTATATGCTTGCAGAAATAATTAGCGCCTATCACATTTAAGTGATGCATGTCTCTGTAATAGGATGTTGCGAAGGATGTGTATCTGATATTAACAGAGAATCACTCAACGTAGAAAGATACCTTCTACAAATTTCAATCATTTCCTCCAAACCGGCTATTTTAGCATCATGTGTAGATTGACGTTTTTCGTGCTAATAATTTCGCGCATCTATATGTTTACAATACATTGCAAACATATAGATGCGTAAAATTTATCGTATTATTTTACTATAACTTTTTTGGTGATTCCGTTAATACGTACTATATAAAATCCATTTTCAACTTTAATCTCACTGTTCCCTGAAATAAGTTCTGATTTTACGAGACGTCCTGTATTGTTGTAAATCTGAACAACTGTATTTTCTGCACCTGAAATTATAATCTTACCGGTTGTTCCAATGATATTCATATTTTCACAATCTGCCTCATTAACACCGCTGCCATCAGTGACATTGACCGTTAAATCAACTATACTTGCACCGTTCTGCTCCAATTTGTTGTTTTCAATCTGGTTCTCTCCGCAGGCATCAGCATTACACCAGTCAATCTTAACTCGCATTCTGTATAGGCCGATTGGTAATGATGCTGGAATTACAAAATGGGGAACATTGGTTAGAGTGATTCCTGCACTGTATGAGACATCTGCTCCAAGAGAGTTTTTACCAGTAGCAGGAGCAGTTGCCCCAAAAGCATAGTATGAATAAGATATAAGTTCGCTCCCTTCTTTTGGAGTGGCATCTGACTTAAACAATGGTGTAAATATTTTATCATTGTTGAAGTCGATATAGATATATGCATGCATCCATTGACCAGTCCAATTTAATGATGGATTAACTGTTGCTCCCTGTCTTACGTTTAATATTTTATTTGTAAGATCGTGATATATTATATGATTATAATCTGTTTCAATATCTGTTATGCTAAATGGTTGTTCTCCTCCAGTAAAAGTTATGCCGTGAAGTATTCTCGGAGATGTCTGATCATGTGTGCTTCTAAGACTACCTGTGGTACAATATTCTGGAAATTTGTAAACAGCTGTGCTTACAATACTGTTCTCAATTTTATCGGCTGTGGCAATAGCCTTTATTGTAACGGCTTGGGTTACATTTATTGGCTTTTCGTATAGCATTGCACTTTCAGGGGTAGGAGTGCTATTATCTGTTGTATAATATATTTTGCTATTGGCAGTTTCGCATGATATATTAACAATGCCGGTCTCTCCGTCTTTAAATATTGTCCCTGAAACAGGATTGAAAGATGGAGCCTTTGCGCGGTTTTTTATCGGTGTAAATTTATCAGCTCCATCGGTTAGCCATTCTAAAGAGAAGCGCATGAAGTAGTTACGTGTTCCACTTTGAATATCTTCAGCATACATGCCGATAGTGCCGTCCTCAAACATTACCATTGTTGAGTAGGCTGCTGAGCTAGGGAACATCTGTTTCTTGCGTGTCCAAGTCATTCCTTCATCGTAACTTAAATATACGCAAACCTGTTTGCGGACGTTTGTTCCGTCATTGATAGGGAGTGATTGCAACGTGCGATTTTTTTCATATCCATCGCTAATGGCAGTGTATTCAAGTATGTCGCCGTTACATGCATTAGTGCTTAATTCGCTCCATGTCCCTTGCGTGCCCCATGTCTCACCGCCGTCTGTTGATCTGTTATATCCGCGTTGACCGTTGCGGCGTATGCTCATAAGTATTGTTCCATCGTTGAGTTCGGCAACTTTGGCTTCATCTCCTCCAGCAAAAGCCTTTGATGATACTTTCCATGTCGTACCGTTATCGTCTGAATATACTACATAATTTTGAAGGTTTCCGCTGCTCCTTATTGCGGTTACGAACATTACGCGTCCGTTTTTTGATACATTAGCTCCTGTCTGTCTTGTAAGGCATAATCCGCGACCTGAGCCAAAAAATGCTCCTGTTCCGTTTATCCTTGTGGCATCTCCTCCGCATGTTGCTCCCCATATTTGCTTTGTTATGTCGCCTTGTCCGCCTTTTATTACGGGCGACCATGTTTTTCCACCGTCTGAGGAGCGGCTAATATAAGAGCTTATGGGGTTTGAGGCTGTTGATTGGAATAGCCCGTTATCACCGACAAAAGCGGCTAATATATCACCGTTTGGAGCAACAACCATAGCACAGTCACCACGCCCGTTGCTTGTGTTTGTTGCAATTGAGAGCGGATATTCATTACTCCAAGTATAACCTCCGTCCTCGCTTGTGTTAGTTATTATGTCTATCTTATTTGGTAAATCATTTTCATTGAACCAACGGCGGTCTATTGCCGTTACAAGATTACCGTTTGGCATTATTACCATCGATGGGATGCGGTAACCTGCCGATCCTCCATCGCCCGGAGCATAAAGAAGTTTGCGGGCAATGAGTATTTCGCGATTCCCGGCAGGAGAGCCAGATGTGACAGCATATGTTTCATTTGCCGTAATCAATGATTCAATTGTTGCGTCAAGTTTATTCCCTTCAACTGCATTTGGAGCGACATCGGCAACTATCCAAAGATAGTTGGTTCCATTAACTAAATTTGAACTCGTGAGTGGGCATATCATCGTTCCTGTTGCCGGATTTAATTCTCCTAATAATGTAGCACCGTAGGCTTTGCGCTCGTCAAATGCTGAAGATGTTTTTGTGCTGTAAATCTTAATTTTACGGTAATCTGAGATATTGGTTGTTCCATTAAGAGTTATTTTTATTGAATTAAGTGCAGCTGGTTTTCCCGTAAAATCTACTGCTGCGCGTAATATTGGATCGGTTGCATTGTTACGACCTGTAAAGTCGGTATTCTGTGTTACCGTGACATTTGTTATCGTGCCATCACCTACCGGAAGCAGATAATTATTAAGTACCCCGTTGTTCCCTTTTCCGCTTAAATCGGTCAAAGTCATAGATGTGAAGTCGTCATTAGGTTCGTATGCTGCAACACAACTACTCTTTATTGAACTTTCGAGTGCTGTGAAGTTATTGGTATTCATATCGGTAGTTACTTGAGCGACCGTCAGTGATTTTTTATAGAAACGGACGTTGGCTATTGCTCCGGAAAAATAACTATATATTGCCCTTGATGTATTCCATCCTGCCCCAAGTAATATATCTGTGGTGCTTGCGAAACTTTTGGCAGTTGTAATATCCTTTGATGCGTCCTTATTTTCAACCCCATTTATGTAAACATGGCTACTCCCTCCTGTACGGTCAAAAACTATGGCTATATGATTCCATGTTGCGGCTGTTCCGCCGAACCCTATATCCATTAGTCTTCCTGCTGCACCGCCGTTGGCAATTCCTGTTGCTGTACATGCGTAACCTTTCCCGGATATTGTGTAAATTTCATATGCAGTTTCGGTGTCATTACCCAAACGATAACCTATGACTCGTGGATATGAGGAAAATGCAGGAGTTGAAGTTTTTACCCAGAATGAGATTGATAGATTTTCTGATGAATTCATTCTGAAATCAGCTGAGTTTGGGATTCTTACATATTGATTTGTTCCATTGAATGTTAGCGACTTAGTTGGAGTCGCAAATACAATAATAGTCCCAAATAGCACTAAAATTGATAAGAGTAAATTTTTTTTAATCATAATAATCAGTTTTAAGTTAGTACATTTTTTATATTGAGAGTTTTTGGTTTTGTAACAATAGTAGATATTGTTGTATATCAATTATTCTTTGACATATATATATAAAATTATCTTACAGTTACTTTTATTGATTTTCCTCCGGAGGTTATTATGTATATTCCGGCTGAAATAACGGTAAAAGAGCATCTATCTTCATTGCATACAATATCATATAGAATATGTCCGGAAAGATCAGATAATGAGATTCTGGAGTTTCTGCAATCTGAAACTACTATTTGCATTCCGTTTACAGATACGCTTATCCCTGATTCAATAAAATTATTTTCAACACCTGTTGTAATGTGTTCACGTAATGCAATCTGGTAGAGGCAACCTGTATCAGTTGTATTTGTACCTCCGCCCCAATTATAAACCTTATAATTTAATCCTGCATTTGTTTGATTAATCTGCGCCGTGCCACTGGTTATTGCAAAGTAATTTTTAGTACTTGTAAAGACAAAATTCCACCCTCCTGAAATCGGTATTCCGGATTGAGCCTTTAAAGAGGTATTACTTGCTGAGTTTGGGCTTATATGGCTGTCGGCAGATCTGTTAACGATATTGTAGCTGTTATCTGTGTTTTTTATAAGCTTCCATTGCATTCTATAAGCATTATTTGAATATGTCTCACCTATAATGTTGGCATTATCTCCTTTGTATGAAAGGCTATTATTTGCATTATTATTTCTTTCTGAGGCAATCATTGAGTACCAATAGGTATCTCCTAAAACAGATTCTTTGGGTGTGTTATAAGAGTTTTTAAATATATTAGTCTGTTTAATAAGAGTTGCTGCTGTTGCTTTGTAAGTCTCGTCAGGCAAATTATTTTGGTTGCGTATTAGTACTGCATCGTCTATTTGAGATGAGAAATTATTTACGGTTGAAGTTAAGTATTCTCCGGGATTGTCTCCTTTTATTGCAGCGCTTTTGAGGGAATTGGCTTTGGAAATTGCATCAATAAGTAGCTCTAAAGATGGATTCATATTTTTATCAGGAGAATATATTATGCCATCAACTGCGTTTTTTCCGTCAAGTGTAGTGAATACGCACATAAACATCCATTTTAAAAGCCTTACTTGTGGAACGGTGAATTGTCCGACGGGCAATTTCATAAATACTTTATTCCACCCTTTATTTAGGGTAACATTAATAGGTGGTCTGGCTGCTGAGTTTTCATTTTTTAATGTAATTTCATTGCTACGTGTTGTATGTGTATTTTCCCATACAGGTGGAAGTATCTCTTTATCGTTTATCCATATACGGCTCTCTTTGTAGTCCCATTTACCCTGAGCGGGAGCTAGATCAGCCTCGGAACGCCCATAATTTTGGAATTCAAGCATTACGCCTACCTGCTTATTTTCAGGAGAATATACATAAGTGTACGCGTATGCCGTGCTGTTAGGTTGTGGATTGCTGTAAAATGTAGGTATTAGTGTTCCCCATACATGACGTAGGTATATTCCGGCGCCGAGAGCACTTTTAGAATGGTATGTCTTTCCGTTATATGTATAACTGTCGGCTATCCCATTTTCGGGTGGAAATGATTGTAACAAATTACCGCTGTTGGGAAAGGCATCTGTTATTTTCCATCTTACATTACTCTGCTTAACGTATGCAATAGGCTCTTCTTTAAGGTAATTATTTTTATGATAAAGGAATCGTTCTTCCCAATTTATAAACCCCATGTCGTTAGAATCAAGTGTAGTTCCAATGTTTGGAAAATATCCTTTTCCACCGCCAAGCCATGAGCGTTCTGCCGCTGCAAGTATAGCAGGATAAAGGCTGTTTTGTTTTATGATTGCTTCATCGGAAGGGAGGAAGCGGTCGTTCCAAATAGCAACAATAAGTCCGGCATATTGTGAGCTACCTTTAGTCTGTTCTGCTATTGTACTGTTATAAAGGCTTACTATATCGGCGTAATTATCATAATGGTTTGCATAATGATAACGTGAATCTATTGCAGGAACTCCTGGAAGTATAGATCCTCCACTGCTCCACATCTGAGTCATATCTATTCCGGAAGATGTGTAATTGTACCCCGGACTCCATGACGCAACCTTTTTTCCACAAGAACGGATATGTGAAACAATTTGTGGAACAAATACTGTCCAATCAATACTCCCGAGGTCGTCATTACGAACTTCATCTGTACCTATATGTATCCACTCTGTGCCTGAGAATATTTTGCATGCTTCTGTCATAAGAGCCTTCATTTCTTCAAGTCCTTGAGGTGTCAGCATGCTGTGCCCCATGGCTTTACGAAATGAAAGGCTATGCCCCGGCATATCTATTTCAGGTATGACGGTTATCCCGTGCTTGTTGGCTAGTGCGACAAGTTCTTTTGCTTGGAGTATTGTGTAGTATTTGCCGGGAAGACGTGAGAAACTGCTGTTTGCATTAAGTTGTGGATAAACTTTGCTTTCAAGTCTCCACCCTTGATTATCGGTAAGATGCCAATGGAATGTATTTATTTTATATCGTGATAACTTTATTATTTCTTTTTTGAGTTCTTCAAATTCAATAAATCCTCGTCCTACATCGTGCATATAGCCCCTGAGACTGAATGCAGCCCAGTCTGTTATGTTACACCCCTGAATCTTACCATCGTTACCTTCTGAAAGTTGCCACAAAGTTTGTACTGCCCAATATGCACCGCGAAATGTAGTTGCACGGATTGTTATATTTGATGTGTTAACATCAATAGAGTAGGATTCTGACTGAAACTCTGCTCCAGAAACTTCCGGAACAATAATAACATTTATTTTTGTTCTTGACGTTGGTACTATATTTCCGCCGTAGGATGTAATAAGCGATGTAATTTCTTCTACTATGGCAGGATCATTTTCACCTGTTTCAGGTACGGTTAGTTTAATATCACGTTTGATATTGAATGACACGTTTTCATCGAAATTACTCTTTTGCGGTAAGGGAAGTAGATGTTCTTTTGTTGCATACGCAGACAATGTAAAAAACAGTAAAATACATGATAAGAATAATATTCTATTCATAGTTTGATATATTTATATAACGACTAATTTTTCACTTTAAACGCAAAGTTACTAAATATTTATCATTTTATGTAATTATATTTATATAATTATATGATCATATTTAGGGCATAAATCTATGATCTAAATATTTAATATCAGATGGTTGGATAATATAAATAAAAAAGATCTGAAGAAAATATCTTCAGATCTTGTAACCTTTTTTGAGTAAGTAGATTTTATTTTTTTAATAAAATACGAGCATATTAAATGATCCCTTTTGACTGTAATATTTTTTCCATCTCTAATTGTACCTCTTTGGCTGCGACTGCGGCTGCAGTTGCAAAATCTTTGCCGTTGGATGCGTATATTATTGCGCGTGATGAATTAACTATCAAACCGCAATCAGCAGTCATTCCGTAGCGAGCTACATCCTGAAGGCTTCCTCCTTGAGCTCCTACGCCGGGGACGAGTAGGAATGAAGATGGCGCAATTTTACGTATATCTCTGAAACGCTCTCCCTGTGTGGCTCCAACAACAAACATAAGTGAATCATCGCCACCCCAACTTTGTGCCGTACGTATAACTTTTTCAAACAATGCTTCTCCTGCGACATCTTTTGTAAGTTGAAAATCTGCCGAACCTTTGTTTGATGTAAGAGCGAGGAGTATAACCCATTTTCCGTCATATCCCAGAAACGGTTTTACGCTGTCTTCCCCCATATATGGGGCAACGGTTACGGCATCAATATCCATGTGCCCGAAAAACGATCTGGCATACATCTCTGACGTATTGCCTATGTCTCCACGTTTTGCATCGGCGATTATGAATATATCCGGATAGTTTTCTTTGATATAACGGACACTTTTTTCAAAGGCTTCCCATCCTTTAAGCCCAAGACTTTCGTAAAAAGCGAGGTTGGGTTTATATGCGATACTATATTTTGCTGTTGCATCTATAATAGCTTTATTAAATTCAAATATTGGTTCTTCTGTATTTAAAATATGCGGTGGTATTTTGTTTATATCTGTATCAAGTCCTACGCAAAGGAAAGATCGTTTGCATTTAATATTTTCTAGAAGTTCTGTCCTGTTCATATGTATGTGATTTATAATTCGCTCTCTTTCAGCCTTTCTGCATTTTCGGCAATCATTAGGTGGTCAATGCAGTCTTGTATATCTCCGTCCATAAAAGCGGTAAGGTTATATATTGTGTAATTTATGCGGTGGTCTGTTATACGCCCTTGTGGATAGTTATATGTGCGTATTTTTGCTGAGCGATCGCCTGTTGATACCATCGTTTTACGTTTGCTGGCAATTTCGTCTAAATATTTTTGGTGCTCTTTGTCATAGATAAAAGTTCTTAGGCGTGTTAGTGCGCGTTCTTTATTTTTAGGTTGGTCTCTGGTTTCGGTACACTCTATAAGAATCTCTTCTGCAACGCCGGTACTTGGATTTTTCCAATTGTAGCGTAAACGGACGCCTGACTCCACTTTGTTGACATTCTGACCACCTGCGCCTCCTGACCGGAATGTGTCCCATTTTATCTCTCCTTCGTTTATCTCTACATCAAATTGTTCGGCCTCAGGAAGGACAGCAATTGAAGCTGCGGATGTATGTACTCTGCCCTGTGTCTCGGTAGTTGGCACGCGCTGTACGCGATGAACCCCCGACTCGTATTTTAGTGTTCCATAAACTTTATCGCCCGATACAGAGCATATAATCTCCTTAAAGCCTCCGCTTGCCCCTTCGCTTATACTTGAAACTTCAAGCTTCCACCCTTTATTTTCGCAATATTTAGAGTACATTCTGAAGAGGTCACCGGCAAAAATTGCAGCTTCATCTCCGCCTGTTCCACCACGTATCTCAAGAATTGCATTTTTATCATCTTGAGGATCTCCAGGCACGAGAAGTAGTTTTATACGAGCTTCAATTTTAGGAATCTCAGTTGTACTTGCATCAAGTTCATCACGAGCAATTTGACGCATTTCGGGATCGTTATCGTTCTCTAATATCAATTTTGCCTCGTTTATTATATTTAGATGCTGCTCGTATTCCAGCTTAGTCTTAACGATCTTTTCCATATCCTTATACTCTTTTGCGAGTTTTATGTATCTCTTCTGGTCGGATATTATATCAGGATCGGTAATAAGGGTTGAAATTTCATCGAAACGAAACTTAAGTGTTTCAAGTTTATCAAGTAAAGTGTTATTGCCCATAGAAGTCTGTTTTCAGGGTGCGAAGATAATAAAAAGAAAGCGCAGCAGAAAATCTTTCTGCTACGCTTATAGCTAAATATTATAATGGTTACTTCAGTTTTTCGCGGATGCCATTAATATATTGTATCATCCCTTTCCCATCGCGCTTACTGATAAGTTCTATCAACCCTGAAAGTTGTTTTTGTATATTAGTTAGCTGTTCTGGTGTATGGGGATTAAAGAGTATTTCTGTCAGAAGAAAATCATCTTCAGAAAGCAATCCGCGTGCAATGTCCATGTGTTTCTTGAATGTGGTTCCGGGCGCATCCTGATGCTTCATTATAGATGCAAATACAAGCGTTGATGCAAACGGAATAGAGAGCGAATAAGCTATTGTTTCGTCATGCTCTTTGAATGTGTATTCAAAAATATTAAGGCGAAGGTTACTGTAAAGATCGCGGAAAAATGTCTTGCCAAGATGGTCTGACTCCGATATTATTATTGTGTTCTGTGTGCTCAGGTCGCTAAGGTTTGCAAATGTAGGACCGAACATTGGGTGTGTCGATACGAATGGTCGTCCTACCTCCTTGTAAAACTCCGGCAATCCTGTTTTTACCGATGCAATATCGGATATTATACAACGTTCAGGAAGGTAGGGGAGTATCTGTTTGAAAGCATCTATTGTGTACTTTACTGTAACGGCGTTTATAACAAGTTCAGGAGCAAACTCTCTTACCTCGTCAAGTTTTGAAAGACGGTATGTATTATATGTAAAGCGTAGGCGTTGAGGATTATTGTCGAACATTGCCACCTCGTGGTCAAAACTAAGCACGTCTGAAAAAAATGCGCCCATTTTGCCGGCACCCATTATTAAAATCTTCATATTCCTTCTCCTTGTGTTATTTTTGCAGAACATCAATCTGTTGTCTTACAGATTCTTCGTGTATGGCCTGCATTACGGTTTTCATAAAATCGTCATTCATTCCTGCTGAAACTGCCTGTTCGACACGTTTGTTAAGTATCTCGTCATAGCGGGCTGCCTGAAGAACTGTCATGCCGTGCTCTTTTTTAAACTGCCCTATTTCTCGCGATACGCGCATTCGTTTTGCCAGAAGGTCTATCAGATCGTTATCCAAAGAGTCTATCTGTTTACGAAGATCGGTGATATCTTCCGTAGTATGAACTTCCCTGATAACAAGAGTTTTGATTATCTGATCTAAAGTTTCAGGGGTAATTTGTTGGTTTTTATCGCTCCACGCATAATCAGGAGTGCAGTGTGATTCTATTATCAGTCCATCTGCTCCAAGATCCATAGCTTGTTGTGAAAGTTGTGCTATTATATCTCTTCTCCCACCTATATGGCTGGGGTCACAGAATATCGGCAGATTGGGCAGACGGCGACGTAACTCAATTGGTATATGCCATTGTGGAGCATTGCGAAAGACTTTTTCATCATAGCTGCCAAAACCACGATGTATCGCACATATTCGGTGCAGTCCGGCATTGTAGATACGTTCTATTCCGCCTATCCAGAGTTCAATATCCGGGTTTACAGGGTTTTTGATAAGTATAGGAATATCGGCACCCTTCAGTGCATCTGCAATCTCTTGCATTGCAAATGGGTTGGTGGTTGTACGTGCCCCTATCCAGAGTATATCTATTCCGTGTTTAAGGGCTTCAAGGACGTGATATTGGTTGGCAACCTCGGTAGCAACGTACATTCCTGTCTCCTGTTTAACCCGCTTCAACCATACGAGTCCTTCACTGCCAACTCCTTCAAAACCCCCTGGTTTGGTACGTGGTTTCCATATTCCTGCGCGGAATATCTTTATTCCGTGCTCGGCAAGTCCATGAGCTGTTTCAAGTACTTGTTGTTCTGTTTCTGCGCTGCACGGACCTGCAATTATTATTGGACGTTTTGTGTCCAAGCCCGGCAGTGAAATAGGTTTGATATCCATCTCCATTGTTGTGATAGTTTTATATTGTTATTATAATACTTGTTTTATTCTCTCAAGAGCCTCTCTTAATTTATTCTCTGTTGCGCAGAGCGATATGCGGACAAATTTGTCCCCTTCTGAACCGAATATAATGCCTGGAGTTATAAATACGTGTGCTTCATAAAGTATCTTATCGGCAAGGGCGACACCGTTTTCATAATTATCCTGTATTTTAGCCCATAGAAACATTCCGCGCTGTGTAGGATCAAACCGGCATCCGATGGCAGTAGCTATCTCTTCGGCAAGCAAACGACGCGTACGGTAAAT
>JAVVOY010000008.1:0-36562 GCA_036656055.1 Bacteroidales bacterium | reverse complement strand
AATATTGTTAATCTCTTTATACCATGATTCATCTGCGGCAAGCGCCTTTACTGCTGCTATTTGCATGGAGTGGAAGGTCCCGGAGTCTATATTACTCTTAACGCGTAGTACCCATGCTACAAAATCGGCATTTGATGCAAGCATGCCAACTCTCCACCCGGGCATGTTATGTGATTTACTCATAGAATTCAATTCTATACAGATATCTTTTGCTCCCGGAACTGACAAAATGCTTAGTTGTTCATCGTTGAGGATGAAGCTATATGGATTATCGTTCACGATAACTATGTTGTGTCGTTTGCCGAATGAAACCAAATCTTCAAATAGTTTTAAGGTTGCAATTCGTCCGGTAGGCATATTGGGATAGTTGACCCACATAAGTTTTACGCCTGAGAGATCGTTTTTCTCTATCTCTTCAAAATCAGGTAGCCAATCGTTTTTCTCTTTAAGGTTATATGTAATTATATTTGCTTCAACAAGGCTGCTTACTGAGTTGTAAGTGGGATAGCCAGGATTAGGAACAAGAACTCCGTCTCCCGGATTTAGAAAGGCAAGCGATACATGTAAAACGCCCTCTTTTGAACCTATAAGTGGTTGTATCTCTTTAGACGGGTTAAGTTTTACGCCAAACCATTTTGCATACCATTCTGCAAAAGCCTCCCTTAGCTGGGCTATTCCGACATAAGGCTGGTATCCGTGTGTGTCTGGTCTTGCCGCATCCTCAGTAAGTGCCGCTATTACATCGCTATGTGGCGGTTGGTCAGGACTCCCTATGCCGAGGCTTATAATGTCAAGTCCGCGTGCATTCATGTCCGCAATCTCTTTAAGCTTTTTTGAAAAATAGTATTCGCTTACATTACTAACTCTCCTTGCTGGAGATATATCAATTCTGTTATCAGTACATTTATCCATCTCTTTTTATATTAAAAAATAAAAAAATCCCGTCCTTTTCTAAGAACGGGATTCAAGTAAAATTTTATATCTTATATATCTCTTTGTACCTGCACTAAACCCCGCTCTTACTTTTTGCTAAAGTAAAAGTAGTAATAAAAAAATGCGTAGCCAGAGATAAAAGTTGTCATACTATTTGTCTGTTTATTTTGACGCCACAAAGTTATGTAGAAAAATTTAATGCACAAATATTTTTTCGTTTTTTTTAACTGATTCTCATTAAATATTTTTACCTTCGCACAAAATAGGAAACAAACTTAAAAACTATGAATACTGATACAGATAAAATGGAACCCGATATACTATCCTTGTTCTTAAATGTTATAGATAAAATTAAAGTAGAGAATATAAACGTAACAGACCTTTATATAGATGTAAATTACAATACTATGCAAATTACCGTTTATGATGATAACGATGGTGTATTAGATATTGAAACAATTTCAGGCTGGCAGACAATTAGAGATAATGACAATTATGAAGCAATTGCGGCAGACTCTATAAAAGAGGTTTTATCTTCAAAAACAGTGAAAGAAAAATTTGAGTCTCTAGGATATTCGTATCCTGTCTCTGTTATACTTATTGACGAAGATGGTAAAGAACTAATGGAACTTATTACATACGATAAAGATAATATTTGCATACAGGACAACATGGTTGAGAAGATGTGTAATGAACTTGATGACTACGTAAATAAACTTTTGGCAGATATTTAGCTATGGCAATAAAAATATAATTATCAAATTAAAAAAAAGTAGTAGTAGTTACGATGTGATATCGTAGTTTATTATTTAGTTAATGTGATATTTAAGATATAAATTATTTTTACGGCAGATATATTGTCGTAATTTTATTTTTTTTAGCACTGTTTTTTTATGACATTCAGTCTTTTTTTGTATTTTTGCAAATATAATTTTACATACAAATAAAATCAATATGAGAAAGTATTACATTATCACAGCGTTGCTTGCACTGTTTTCATTCGGTGTATTAGCACAAACAGCCCCGTCGCATACAAAGTATGTGCCGTTGGGATCTTCTACAATTAAATGGTTTGAGGCATATAGTAGACTTGGAAAAGATGGCACTGAAATAGGTAAACGTGCATTATATGAAGGCGATGCCGAAGCCGCTGAAAACGAGAACTTCTTTATTTCACGTGTTAAACCACGTGAACGTTTTACATTTACTAAGACTCAGGTAAAGGAGTCTTTGAATCCTGCCCGTAAACTTTTATGGTGGTGTCCATTAGGGGTAGGAGAATGGAATGCTGTACCAAATTACTTCTATGGTAGTGAGGTGTTTTCAATGTGGAGTTATGTGGATATATACGGTAACTGGACGTCACCGATGATACAGGCAGCTGGAGCTTTTCTTGATGTTTGCCATAAGAATGGTGTTGCCGCAGGTGTAGTAGCCGGAGTCCCATTTGGAGCGAGCCCTTCAGAGGGAGACGGTGGAAACGGACAATTGATCTCTACATTGTATGATAGCGAAAAAGGTGGATCAGATAAACTGCTTAAATTCCTTCGTTATTATGGTATAGATGGAGTAGGGTGGAACTCAGAGTTTTCATGGAGAAATCTAAACATGCCCAAATTTAGAAACCTTATGGGTGACTGTTATGCAAAAGCAGCATCGGCTGGTGTACCATTGTTTAATAACGCATGGTATTCTTTCACTTCAAATAGTGGCGGTTATGGTGACTATAGTGTTCTTAATACCGGTTGTAGCGATTGGTTTAACTATGGTGGTAAAACAGTATCGTCAGTGTATTTTTTGAACTATAACTGGGGAAACAGTGCACTTTATACCTCGCAGACTACTGCTAGAAATTTTCCCGGGCGTTCATCATTTGATGTATATGCCGGAATGAATTATCAGGGTGGAGGAAATGTTGACTGGACATCATTAAAGAATTACGATATATCTTTTGGTCTTTGGGGAGCACATAACGTAAATATGCTATATGAAGTCCGTGGAGAGAATGGTTCTTCAATACCACAACAACAAAAGAGCTATCAGCTTATAAGTGAAAATTCTTTTACCGGATCAAGTTATAATCCGGTAAATACACCTGAGATAAAAAACAATCTTTCCCATACGTCAAAGGCAACTAATTTCCACGGATTTTCGAGCTTTATAACAGCGCGCAGTTCGCTGACTTGCGCCGATCTAGCACAAGATCCTTTTGTTACTTATTTTAATCTTGGTAACGGAACTTTCTTTAAAATAGATGGTGAGACTACATTTAATCATGAGTGGTATAACATAGGAATGCAGGATTACCTTCCAACATGGCGTTGGTGGTGGACATCAAAATATATGGGTAAAAGCACTTCAGATGCAACCAAAACACTTACGGCTGAGTTTACATGGAACGATGCATGGTTCGGTGGCTCATGTTTACAGATATCCGGTGGAACAACATCAGATGTATACTTGCAACTCTTTAAGACAAAATACCAAACAGCCATATCAGGAGACTATATCACGATAAGATACAAAGTACTTTCCGGTACAGGATCTATGGCTTGGGCTTGTTCAACTGAAGATGCTCCAACGACTGCGGTTTCACAAACAATAAAGAATAATGCAGTACCAACTGGCACATGGGTGAAATCGCGCATACAAATAGCAAACTCCCGTAGTGGTCTTAAAGTGCAAGATGCCATATTGGCTCAGATAGGATTAAAATTTTCAAATACCACATCTGATTTTAAAGTACTTATAGGCGAGATGTCTCTTGTACGTGAAGCCTCGGAGACTCCGGCTGCACCAGTTATCGTTAAGAGTCGTGCCCTTGCCAGTAACTATAAAGGTGTAGACCTTAAAGTTATCTTCAAGATGAACTCTTCTTCTTCACAACCAGATATTCCTGTGTACAATAAAGACGTAAAGACATGGTTCTTTAAAGTTTATGCACAACAGGAGGGCAGCACAGAGATAATGTGTACGACTACTACATCATGGGCATCCTATTTAGTAGGTGTACCGTATGATAAAGCTTTAGGTGGCAGAGTTCGTATAGGTGTGTCGGCTGTAAGTCTTGATGGTAATTCAGAATCAAATGTAACTTGGGGCGAATGGCTTTCTGTTCCTGCCGCTACGGTAGTTGAAGGCTTTTCTGTAAGTAAATCGATAATCAAAGCTGGTGAAGATTTCACCGTATCTTTCAACGATCCAAATCATCCTGCGGCAGAATGGCAGGTTAAATATTCAAAGGACGATGCACTTAAATATAGTGGTACAGTTCATGATTTTACTATGCAATTGACGGAAGAGGGCCTATATGACCTTTATTTGACAATGAACGGAAAAACGGATGTTTACCGCGGTATGATACAGATTTCACCGGCTGAGGTTGGTGCTATGCCAAAAATTAATTCTTTTACAGGTAATGGGCATGAAGATAATATATCTATAAAAGAGGGTGCCTCAGTTGAATTTAACTATACCGGCAGAGCAGATGCAGATGGAAAAGTTTCTCGCGGAGTATCATTAGGTGGAAACGGTTGCGGATTCTCTATGTCACAAATTCCTGGTATTAATAACAGGTCAATATTCACAGTCTCCTTCTGGCTGTATATAAACAGTCTTACTCCGGAGTTTGAAGGTACCACGTTATTGCAAATACGTTACTGTAAGGATGGTTGGCCAGCTAATAACTGGGGATACATGTGGTGTGATATAAATGCAGATTCACAATATCACCTAGGTATTAAAGATTCCGATGGCGTTTTTAAACCTGGCTTTGAATTCAAACCCGGAGCATGGTATCACCTTGCTTATGTATTCGACTATAGCTCACAGAGAGATATTCATGGATATATAAACGGTAAATTCATTGGTACAAAATCAGGAACAAGTCCGGCATGGAAGTATGAAAACCAACTTCTGATAGGTGGTAAAGCAGCGAACCGTTCTGGATTGGATGGATATATTGATGAATTACAATTTTACAATAAAGCTCTATCTGCGGCAGAGGTTGAAGCATCTATGAAGCATCAAACAGATATAGCTCCAGCGTCTCCTCTTATTGGATATTGGGATTTTGAATCAACTCCTATGGCTGATTATACAATGAAGAGTACCGGAAGCAACAAAGATTTAATAGCTGGTATATATGAGGTTATTATGTTGAGTGAGTCAGAGTCTGATTTCAAATCGCAACCATTCTCTTTTGCTCCAGGTGCTCCATTTATATCCGGAGATGTTTATAAGATAACCACATTGCCCAAATGGACATATAAAGGGGCAACAGTTGAAAGTTCTGAGGGCAATGCATCTGCAGGAAGTTCACGAGTAAATTATGTTGAAGCAGGCAATTATTCTGCAACGCTTACTCTTGAGAATAGTTGGGGAAGTGATTCAAAGACTATAAAATACATAAGTGTTACTACCGGAATTGAGAATGTAACATTAGATGAGATGCGTGCATTCCCTAATCCATTTATAGATGAGGTTTACGTCCGTTTTGAAAATGGAGGTAATTATACTGTGGATATTTTTGACAATGCAGGTCGTCAGGTAAGTTCGCGTAATGTTGCAGTTGAGACTGGAGGAATGGTTAATATTCAGGTTAACGGAGCTCCGGGAGTATATTTTGTAAAAGTTAAGAATGACACTACACTGTTTAAGGCAATGAAGCTAATAAAACAGTAAACTCATTTTTCTTATTATTATATTAAGAGACCCACACATCTAATATGTGTGGGTCTCTTTTATTATATGTAAATATTTAAAAGGTATAGGCGCTTTTTCATTAGTCAACTCTCAAATTATTAATCGTGGATATTGCATCTAAAAATGTTTAATCAAGGGACAAAATAAACGTAAAATAATGGCATAATACACGGTACAATTAGCCACTCTAATTATCATATTAAAAACGAGAATAGCTACTTTAAAGGTGTTTTACAAGATTGTATCAATATCCTATATATGTATTGGTATGTGTATTTTTATAATATTAGTGTCTTTGACTATATTATAAGGTGTAAGCATTTATTTATAAATGATTTGTTTTTGCCTGATTTTCAACAATGAACTGATATATATAATTTTAATTTAACCTTATTGTAATTATATATGAAATGCACCCAAGTATCGGAATGAATACTTGGGTGCATTTTATATCAGCTATTGGGGCTGTTGACTTTTATGCCTGTGCCGCTTCTCCTGATTGTTGTATTGGGGAAACGTAATTAAGTGAAAGGGGATGACTCACCTGTTTTTTTGTAAGTGCTATATTAAGAACTTCTGAAATATTACGGACATAATGGAAATTTAATCCAGTCAAGTAAATAGGTTGTATTTCGTCTATATCCTTTTTATTATCCTCACAAAGTATTATCTCTTTAATACCGGCTCGTTTTGCTGCAAGTATTTTTTCTTTTATACCACCTACCGGAAGAACTCTTCCGCGTAGTGTTATTTCTCCTGTCATGGCAAGATTTGCTTTTACTTTAGATTGTGTAAAGGCTGAGGCTATTGATGTAGCCATGGTTATGCCGGCCGAGGGACCGTCTTTTGGAATAGCACCTTCAGGAACATGAATATGAAGATTCCATTTCTCAAAAACCTCTTCGGGAATATTTAGCGTGTCTGCGTGCGACTTTATATATTGTAGTGCAATAACAGCAGATTCTTTCATGACATCTCCGAGATTTCCAGTCAGTGTCAGTTTTTCTCCTTTGCCTTTGCTAAGGCTGGATTCTATGAAGAGTATTTCGCCGCCTACGGCTGTCCAAGCCAATCCGGTAACTACTCCTGCATATTCATTACTTTCGTAATTTTCATGTGTATATTCACATACACCAAGATATTCCCTAATATCTGATATTGTGAGTTTTTTTAAATACTCTTCGTTATTCCCTTTTTTACGGGCTATACGACGCATTATTTTTGCTATCTTTTTATCTAACTCACGAACACCTGATTCTCTCGTGTAACCTTCTACAATGGCTTCCATCGCTTTTTTGGGAATATCAATATCGCCTTTTTTGAGGCCGTGCTCTGCCAGCTGTTTGTGAAGTAGATGACGTCGTCCTATCTCTACTTTCTCTTCCATTATATAACCTGAAACGTCTATTAGTTCCATGCGGTCTAACAATGGCTGTGATATTGTTGAGAGGTTATTGGCTGTGGCAATGAACATGACTTTTGATAAATCGAAATCAACATCTAGGTAGTTGTCGTGGAATGCGTTATTCTGTTCAGGATCCAATACCTCAAGTAATGCAGATGATGGATCTCCTTTAAAATCGTTGCCTATTTTGTCTATTTCATCTAAGACAAATACCGGATTTGCAGCACCGGCTTTCTGGATATTCTGTATTATGCGTCCCGGCATTGCTCCTATGTATGTGCGACGGTGTCCTCGTATCTCTGCTTCATCGTGAAGTCCTCCGAGTGACATGCGTATGTATTTGCGATTCAGGGCTTTTGCTATTGATCTGCCTAATGATGTTTTCCCTACTCCCGGAGGACCGTAAAGACATATTATGGGCGATTTCATATCGCCTCGCAGTTTAAGTACTGCAAGGTGTTCTATTATACGCTCTTTAACCTTCTCTAAACCGTAGTGGTCTTTATCTAACTGTCTTTGTGCATTTTTAAGATCGAAGTTATCTTTTGTGTATTTACCCCAAGGTAAATCGGTTAGCGTATCAAGATAGTTATATTGTACTGAAAAATCGGGCGATTGGGGATAAAGTCGTTGCAATTTACGCAACTCTTTATCAAAAACTGATTTTATCTCTTTGCTCCATTTTTTCTTTTCTCCCTTTTCTGCCAATTCAATTATATCTTTGTCTTGTGTGTCACCGAGTTCCTCCTGTATGGTTTTTATCTGTTGTTGCAAGAAGTGTTCGCGCTGTTGCTGTGAAATATCTTCGCGGGTTTTAGACTGTATCTGTGCTTTTATCTCCATTAATTGTGACTCTTTGCTGAGATCGGTGTATAGCTGTAATCCTCTTGCTTTAACCGACTCTTTCATCAAGAGAGCCTCTTTCTGCTCAATGGCAATAGGAAGGTTGGCACATAGAAAATTTATAAGGAAGGCTGTGTTTTCGATGTTACGTAGTGCGAACATTAATTCGCGCGATTGGTCGCCGATATTCTTCAGAAACTCGCTGGTAAGATCTTTAAGCGCAGAAACAAGTCCGTCAAACTCTTTGTCATTTTTTTTAGGGTTTATCTCGTCTAATAATCCAACTTCCCCTCTCAGATACGGATAATGTTGGGTTATAGTTTTAAGGTTGAATCTCCGCTTACCCTGTATTATAACGGTTGTATTGCCATCCGGCATATCAAGAATTTTTACTATTTCGGCAATTGAGCCTGTCTGGAATAGGTCTTTAAATCCCGGATCGTCCATCTCTACCTTTTTCTGGCAAGTGACACCTATATAATGTTTATTGTTATATGCCTCTTTGATAAGGGCGAGTGACGAGGTACGACCAACAAGGACCGGAAGTGTGACGCCGGGAAAAAGGATCATATTTCGCAGTGGCAAAATTGGTAAATTTTCGTTTGAGATATCGGGGCAGTCTATATCAGGATTACCTTCGATATTAGTTATTATGGGCGCAAACGAAATCTCTTCTTCTTTATCTAAATAGTTTTTCATATATAATGTTTATCAATTTGTCAGTAACATAAGTTATATGCTAAGTATAAATGCTATTTATAATAAAGCAATTATTGTGCCAAAGTTACTCATAAGTAATGAGAAGATTGTTATTTGAGAATACAAAACCATTGTTATATGATTGAAATAGCATATTTTTGCAGCATGTCATTTAGATTTAAACAATTTTTTGTGGAAGACGGACGCACTGCAATGAAGGTGGGGACTGACGGTGTATTATTGGGTGCATGGGGAGGAATTCCTTCTAACGGTCGCCTGCTGGATGTGGGTTGTGGCTCAGGACTTATAGCCCTTATGTCAGCGCAAAGGAGTTCTGAAAATGTAATAGTTGATGCTGTTGAAATAGATAAGGGTGCTGTAAATGATGCAAAAGATAATTTTGATGTTTCTCCATGGAGAAATAGACTGAATATTTATTGTGACGATTTCAGAACTTTTGCTACTTCATCTTCTATAAAATATGAGGCTATCTTATCTAATCCTCCATATTTCTGTAATTCTTTATTGCCTGAAAAATCTGGTAGAATAATTGCGCGTCATACTGCATCATTGGGGTATGATGAGTTGTTTTGTTGTGTTGCAAGGTTATTGTCTCCGACGGGGAAGTTTTCCATGATAACTCCTGCTGATTGTTATAATGACGTGTCTCGCATAGCCTTGGATAACTCGCTTTATCTTACACGTTCTACCTATGTCATATCAAGAGCCGGATGTAGACCTAAACGTATCTTATCAGAGTGGGGTGGTGTTGCATCGGATTGCATAATGGGTAAATTGGAGATTGAGAAATCTCCCGGGATTTATTCTGACGAATATATATCGTTGGTAAAAGATTTTTATATTAAGCCTTTTTTATAGGATATTAACAGATTATTATTTTCTGTCATAATGGACGGATTAAAGTTTAGCATAAATTTTAATCTGACTTTGAACTTTTTACTATAATGTTTGTTGTTGTCTACAAATAGCAAATATATATAAGGTCTATTATGAAACATTTATTAATCATGTTGGCATTGTTGTTTTCTGTTACAACTTTTGCTGCCGATGTTGTTATAAATAAGAATCGTTGTTCTATTACAAAATATGGTAAAACTTTTCCATTGCATGGGACTGTATATATAACTAATTTTAAAGCTTCGGCAGATATTATTGTCTGTCTTACAGATACTCGTGTAGGGGCTGATCTTAGTGTTTATATTACGGATATCCGTACTGTGGCTGATGTTGATTGTGGTTGTGTTTATATCCCCAATAATTTTGGCGCAACTGATGTTAGTGTATATCTTACGGAGACAAGAGCAGAATCAGATATTGTCGTTTATATTACAAATTCTAGAATTGCAGCAGGAATTGAATGATATGCACAGGCGGAATAGCCTCTATAAAAACTTCCTTTATTTTACTTTTTTATCCTGTTCTCAACTATCTTATAAATAGCTTTTCCCCAGAATTCTCCTAATTTTGCAGCTCCTTTTTTGTTGGGGTGTAGGTAAAATGTACCGGCATTTCCGTCCTCAGGAGTAAAATCGGTTAAGTAATTATTTTTATAATAGTCAAATGCATCGGTATCGCCAATGAATATGCGGTTTGGATTGCTTATTTGGTATTTTTCTACTAATAGTTCTAATTTTGGTAGGTAGTTTGTCAGTCGTTCAAGACCATCTTTAAGATATATAGCTGAGTTGTAAGTATTTGGGCTATACCATATTGGTCGATGGAGTATTATAAGGCAATTAGGATATAATGATATGAGATCGTCTAAAATAGCTTTCATATTTGTGTAGTATTGCTCCGGCGATACCGGGGCGCCGTTGGTGCCTTTAACGGCACTGTCGTTAGTTCCAAGCATAACAGAGAATATAAGTGTTTTGTGTTGATCTGTTTTATATGGTTTGACTGCTTGTATTACTTTTGGAAAGTAGGTTTGGCTTACTGGAAGAAAATCTACCGTGGTGGCTCCGCTAATCCCTTGGTTAGACCATTTTACCGAATCAATATCTGATTGTTTTTGTAGCCACATACTTGATTGTGCAGGTGGAGCATCTAATTCTGGAGTTGCCAATAATGCTCCTTGAGTAATGCTGTTTCCTATATATATTATGTCTAACTTTATATCCTTTGCATGTAGCAGCATTGAACTGGTAATGCAGAGTAGAAGTAAAAGGTTGTGTTTCATTTTTGAGGTTATTTATATAATGTAAAAATTAATATTTTTTCTATTGAAAGGTACTGTTTCTCAAATGTACAAATTTAATGTAAAATATGAGTAGTTTTTATGTAATGAGTGTCGTTTTAATGACGGTTATAATGTGTTATTAACAAAAATATCCGAAATCATCTGTTGATGTTCGGATATTTAAATGTTTTGTATGTTTGTTTTGGTTACTTTTTGTTCTTTCTGATTTCGTCCATAACTATTGCGTCAATTACAGCAACAGTAGTAAGGTTGAGTATGTCGCGTGAAGAACTCTCTATGTCTGTAAAGTGGATGGGTTTGTTAAGTCCCATTTGTATTGGACCGACAGAGTCATTTACACCCATATCTAAGATTAACTTGTATGCTATATTTGCTGAATTTAGGTTCGGAAATATAAGTGTGTTAACATCTTGCCCGATGAGTTTATTGAATGGGAATGTTTTGTCGCGTAACTCTTTATTGAGAGCAAAATTAAGCTGCATCTCTCCGTCTATTATAATTTCAGGATAGTTGGTGTGTAGCTTGTTGATTGCACTGTGAACTTTTGAAGGACTTCCATCTTTATTTGCTCCGAAGTTGGAATACGATATCATTGCCATAACCGGATTGTTGGCAAAGAATTTAACCGTGTGTACTGATAGTCTTGCTATGTCTACCAATGTATCGTCATCGGGATGATTGTTTATAAGCGTGTCGGCAAGGAAGAATGTCCCTTTCTTTGTGGATACAATATGCATTGCACCGAAGTGTTTGTATTCAGGGCGAATGCCGATAACATCCTTTGCAATCTCTATGGCATCTGTGTAATTTGTGTATGTTCCGGTTATAAACGCATCGGCATCACCGTTTTCAACCATCATCATACCGAAATAATTGCGGTCGAACATCTTCTCGTATGCCTCAGCGTATGTTATTCCTTCGCGTTGGCGTTTTTTTGTCAGTGTCTCTGCATATTTACAACGTTTTTCATATTCGTCATCGTGTCGCAGATTTACTATGTCAATTCCGTCGATGTTTAGATTGTTTTGTGTTGCCGTTTTTGCTATCATCTCATTGTTGCCCAAAAGGATTGGAATGCAGATGCCTTCTTTGTATGCGGTTACGGCGGCTGTAAGCATGTTTACATGATTGGCTTCGGCAAATACTACGCGTTTGGGATTCTGCTTAGCTGTGTCAGTAAGACCGCGTATCAGTTTGTTATCGTATCCCATCATTGCGGATAACTGGCTCTTGTATGCTTCCCAGTCGGTTATCTTACTTGAAGCTACGCCGGATTCTATTGCAGCTTTTGCTACTGCCGGAGCAACGCAGGTTAGCAGCCTTGGATCTAATGCTTTGGGTATTATGTATTCAGGACCGAAACTTATCATTTTTATATTGTATGCAGCGTTAACTACATCCGGAACCCTCTCTTTTGCCAAATTTGCTATTGCATGAACAGCTGCAAGTTTCATCTCTTCATTTATTTGAGATGCACGTACATCAAGTGCTCCGCGGAATATATAGGGAAAACCTAATACGTTGTTTATCTGGTTTGGATAGTCTGAACGTCCTGTCGCGAATATAAGATCGGGACGTGATGCTTTTGCTTTATCGTAAGATATCTCTGGATTTGGGTTTGCAAGTGCAAAAACGATTGGTTTGTTGTTCATAGTGCATACCATCTCTTCGGTAAGAATATCTGCTCTTGATAATCCAAGGAATACATCAGCTCCAACCATGGCTTCTGCTAATGTGGAGATATCACGTGATGTAACGAACTCTTTTTTTTCTGCTGTAAGGTTCTCGCGTTTGCTGTTTATAACACCTTTGCTGTCTACCATTACAATGTTTTCGCGCCTTATGCCTAAACTCATATAAAGGCGTGTGCAAGAAATGGCCGATGCTCCGGCTCCATTTACAACAAGGCGTGTCTCTTCAATTTTTTTACCTTGAATTTCAATGGCATTTATTAGTCCGGCACTTGAAATGATAGCTGTTCCGTGTTGGTCGTCATGCATAACAGGAATGTTGAGCTCACTTTTTAGCCTTTTTTCTATTTCAAAGCATTCCGGAGCTTTTATGTCTTCAAGGTTTATCCCACCGAATGTTGGTGATATTGCTTTGACGGCTTGTATGAATTTCTCTGGATCTTTTTCGTCTACTTCAATGTCAAAAACATCTATGCCTGCAAATATTTTAAATAATAATCCTTTTCCTTCCATAACAGGTTTTCCTGCAAGTGCTCCTATGTCTCCGAGCCCAAGTACTGCTGTCCCGTTTGATATTACTGCTACCAGATTGCCTTTTGCTGTGTATTCGTATGCATCCTGTGGATTTTTTTCAATTTCTAGGCATGGCTCTGCAACGCCTGGGGAATATGCAAGTGATAAATCAGTTTGTGTACTGTAAGGTTTTGTTGGTACTACCTCTATTTTTCCGGGTTTTCCCTGACGATGATATTCCAATGCGGCCTCTTTTGTTATTTTCGACATAATCTTATTTTCTCCTATATTATAAATATACTATTTAGCCAATGCAAAAGTAATAAAATATCTGCGAAAGGAGCAAATCAATCAAATATAATTTTATTAAAATATGCGACTTTTGGTTTATGCACGCTACTTTGCTACCGTATCTCTGTGACATAGGTTAATTTAGCTTAACGCTGAAAAATAAACAGAAAAACTTTTTTAGTTTTCAGAGTTTTCACGTATTTTTGTCGTGTAAGATGTACAACACAATTATATCATGTGAACATGAATACTTTTTATTTTAAAAAATAGGGTGTATATAATGAATAATAATCTGCAAAATAGGATTGTAGCGAAAGCTGTTACTCTGTTTTGTCGTAATGGAATAAAGAGTGTTACGATGGATCAGGTTGCTTCAGAGATTGGTATTTCAAAACGTACTTTGTATGAAAATTTCAAGGATAAGGACGAACTTTGCCTTGCTGTTGCAGATGTAATAAACAGTGAGCATGATGTGCAAGCAAAAGAGGAGATTTCCAAATCAAAGAATACGCTTGAAGCAATGTTACGTATATATCGTCGCTCTTTTAAAAAGATGCAATTTATAAACCGTAACTATTTTTTGGATATGAAGCGTTATTACCCTGACGTTTTCAACGTTTCACAGCGCGAACATGAAAAGCGACAAAAAGAGTGTGCTCTGTTTCTGGAACGAGGCAAAGAGGAGGGGATGATACGAAAGGATCTTAAAAATGAAGTTGTTGCTGCATTGATAACTTCACAGATAAATTATTTGCTTAATTCTGATGATATTGCATCTGGTAAGTTTACATTTATTGATGTCTATGAAACGGTCTTTACTAATTTCATACGTGGTATAGCAACTCAGGATGGCGTTAAGTTTATTGATGATTTTATGGTTGATATTGCCAATGAATAGTAAATGTAACCTGCATAAGAAATATAAAAATTAATTTTGAATTAAAAATAGATGAAAAACAGAAAGTTCTCGATATGTATTATTCTGTTGCTTGCTGCTCTTTTACAAAATGGCAGAGTGTTGGCGGCGGAGAATGTGCTGTCATTATCCCTTGAAGAGGCTTTGATGATAGCTCTTAACGAGGCTCCGTCGATAATGGTTGCCGATATGGAGATAATAAAAACCGATTATTCGCGTAAGAGCGCAGTAGGAAACTTGTATCCTACGATATCAGCATCTGCCGAATACTCGAGATATATAAAAATTCCAGTTATGTATTTTGATGGTTTTGGTGGTGGAAGCGATGGCGTAAAAGTGGGAAGAGATAATTCTTATACAGCTAAGGTCTCAATCTCTTTACCCATAATAGCTCCCTCACTCTGGAAAACGGTTCAACTCACACATTCTGATATTGCTATTTCGCTCGAGGCGGCTCACGCCTCGCGTATATCTATGATAAATCAGGTTAAACGGGCATATTATGCCATAATGATGGCCGAAGATTCATATTCTGTATTAAAACAGAGTTATGATAATGCGCAATATAACGCATTGCAGTATCGTAATAAATATGAACAAGGTGTAGCTTCGGAGTATGATGCCCTTCGTGCAGAGGTTCAGGTTAGAACTATTGAACCCGGATTGTTGGCTGCTGAGAATGCAGTGAATCTCTCTTATCTGTGGCTGAAGGTCCTTATCGGAATTAGCGAGAGTACTGAACTTAAGATTACCAATCGCCTTACAGATTATGAACTTAATATGTATTCGAAGAGTGAGTCTGTAAATCTTTCTTTAGAAAACAATACAGAACTGAAACAATTAGAGCACAAAAAGCGGCTTTTTCTCCTACATTAAGCGCATTTGCAAATTATGCTTACTCTTCGATGTCGGACGGCGGGGTTTTTAATCAGTTTCAATGGATTCCGAGTTCCATGATAGGGTTGTCGTTATCTGTCCCTATTCTTCAAGGTGGTAACAAATTTTTTAATAAGAAAAAAGCACAGTTATCGGTAGACCAGATGAAGTATAATCGCGATGATCTTATCCGTAATCTTACATGGAGGACATCTTCGGCCGTAGATAATATTATGGCTTCCGTTAAGCAGATAGCATCCAGCCGTGAAGGTGTGCGTCAGGCAGAAAAGGCATATCTTATAATGAATAAGCGTTTTGAGGTGGGAAATGCAACATTTGTTGAACTTAATGATGCTAACGATGCTCTTACTAATTCTAGGTTAGCTTTTTATGAGGCCATCCACGACTACCTTGTAGGCGAAGCCAATCTTGAGGAGATATTAGGATCGGCAGATATATCAAAGTATGAAAAAACAAATAAGTCTAAATTATGAGAATTAAATCGGTTTTAAAGATTTCAGCGGTTATTATACTTGCAGTTTTTGCCTCGTGTACAGGTAAAAAAAATATCGAGGTGGAGAATAAAGAGGCTCCATTGGTGAAGATAGCAAGGGTTTACCGCCAGCCGGTGGAACAGATACAGGATTTTACCGCTACGGTTGAGGCTAATACTGTAAATAATATATCATCATCAATGCCTTTGCGTATACAATCCATTAAGGTGGAGGTTGGCGACAGGGTAAGCAGAGGAGATGTTTTAGTGCAGATGGATAATTCAAATCTGATGCAATCTCATACGCAACTTGAAAACTTGAGGGTTGATTACACGCGTGAAGCTGAATTGTATAAGGTTGGCGGAATATCAAAGCAGTCGTTGGACAGTCGTAAAACACAACTCGATGTTGCGGAAGCAGCATATAAACAGCTATCAGAAAACACACGACTGATAGCTCCTATCAGTGGAGTAGTCACTGCTCGTAATTATGATAATGGAGATATGGTGGGGAGTAAGCCCATATTGACAGTAGAAGAGATCGTTCCTTTAAAACTAAAAATAAATGTATCGGAGAGTTTTTATCAACAGGTAAAAGAGGGTATGCCGGTAAAAATATCAGTTGAGGCATTCGAAGGGGATGTATTTGACGGAAAGGTATCTCTCATATATCCAACCATAGACCCTAATACACGTACATTTACCGTAGAAGTAAAATTGCCTAATAATAATCGCAAAGTTCGCCCCGGAATGTTTTCAAGAGTAACTATAAACTTTGGGATGAAACAGCATGTGGTGGTTCCTGATATGGCTGTAATTAAGCAGTCTGGATCGGGAGACCGCTACGTATATGTTTATAAAGACAGTACTGTATCTTACGAAAAGGTTGAAATGGGACGACGCATTGATGCGGCTTATGAACTTATCTCCGGGCTTGAAGACGGTGCTGACGTAGTTGTAGCAGGTCAGAGTAGGCTTTCTAACGGAATAGTTGTGAAGGTTGATACAACAGCAGTAAAATAAATAAGCACATTAAAAAAATGATAAAATGAGCATATATTCTACATCTGTAAAAAAACCAATCTCAACGGCGCTTATATTTCTGGCGGTTGTTATCGTTGGGCTTTTTTCCCTTTCACGCCTCTCTATTGACCTTCTTCCGCATATTGAGACCAATGCAATAATGGTCATAACGGCATATCCAGGTGCAAGTGCCGCAGATATCGAGACTAACGTTACAAAACCGATGGAGAATACGCTTAATACGGTTAATAACCTTAAGCATATAAAATCCGATTCTAAAGAAAATATGTCGGTTGTAACTCTTGAATTTGAATATGGGACAGATATAGATGTTGCAACTAACGATGTCAGGGATAGGTTGGATATTGTGAAATCTGCTTTGCCTGATAATGTAGAGAATCCTCTTATCTATAAATTTGGAAGTGATGATATCCCTATTATTCTGCTATCAGTTACGGCTGAAGAGAGCATGCCGGCACTCTATAAGATTATAGATGACAAAGTGGCAAACCCTCTGAAACGTATTTCAGGCGTAGGATCTGTATCTATTAGTGGCGCTCCGGAGCGCGAAATACAGGTGTATTGCGATCCTCAGAAACTTGAGGCATACAAGATGACAATTGAGAGCATTGCCTCAACTATTGCACAAGAGAACAGAAATGTTCCGGGAGGGAACATTGATCTTGGCTCAAGTACATATTCGCTGCGTGTACAGGGTGAGTTTAGTGATGCGTACCAGATGAAAGATATAGTTCTTGGAACATACGAAGGCAAGGTAATTTACCTCCATGATGTAGCACGTATAAACGATACGATAAAAGAACGTCAACAGGAGGCATATACAAATGGTGGTAAGGGTGGCATGATTGTGATTCAGAAGCAGTCCGGTGCAAACTCTGTGCAGATTGCCAATGCGGTAAAAGCAAAATTACCTGAGATACAGAAATCACTCCCTTCAGATGTTAAGATAGGAGAGATAATGAATACATCAATAAGTATAGAAAATACAATTAAGTCGCTATCAGATACTATATTTCTGACATTCTTTATAGTAATGCTTGTTGTGTTGTTCTTCTTAGGACGCTGGCGGGCAACAATAATAATAATAATAACAATACCTATATCGCTTATTTCTGCTTTTATATATTTATTGCTTTCAGGCAATACGCTTAACATAATATCATTAAGTTCGCTTAGCATAGCAATAGGTATGGTTGTGGACGATGCCATTGTTGTACTTGAAAATGTCACTAATCATATTGAGCGCGGCAGTGACCCTAAACAGGCTGCTGTACACGGAACAAATGAAGTTGGTATCTCTGTCATAGCTTCTACGTTGACTATGCTTGCCGTATTTCTTCCTCTTACTATGATAACCGGTATGGCTGGAATACTATTTCGTCAGTTAGGATGGATAGTAAGTATAATAATGATAATCTCCACTGTATGTGCCCTATCCCTTACACCTATGCTCTGTTCGCAATGGTTACGTATTAATACCAAAGAGAGCAAGTTGCACAAGAAACTCTTTACGCCGATAGAGAAATTTCTTAATTCGCTCGATAATGGTTATGTAAAGCTCCTTGCTTGGGCTATTCATCACCGTACGGTAGTGGTAACTGGTTATATAGCTATATTTATTATGTCGTTATTTATGACAAAATATATATCTACCGAGTTTTTTCCAACTCAAGACAACGGACGGATAAGTATGAATATAGAATTGCCTGTTGGGACGAGAGTAGAAAAATCGCGCAACCTTGCTTTGGATATAGATAGGCAGTTGCGACAGAAATATCCTGAAATACTTGTTACCAACTTTACCGTAGGTCAATCTGATACGGATGATGCGTGGAGTGCCATTCAGGATAATGGGACGCACTTGATATCATATAACATACGACTTACAAGTGTAGGGGAGCGTAAACGCGGTATTATCGAAATATCGGATCTTATACGAAAGGATCTGGATAAATATCCTGAAATAAAAACATTTACCGTAATTGCAGGTGGAAGTTCAGGTATGAGCGGACAGGCTACGGCAGATGTTGAGGTTTATGGATATGATTTTGAAAATACTGATAAAATTGCCAATGAATTAGCTTCACACATGCGTGATATGAAAAGTTGTTCTGGTGTACATATATCTCGTTCGGATTATATTCCAGAGTATCAGGTGGACTTTGATCGCGAAAAATTAGCTCTTAACGGATTAAATACAGCTATGGCTGCATCTTTTTTAAGAAATAGAATAAACGGCACAAGGGCATCATATTATAGAGAAGACGGTGATGAGTATGATATAACGGTGCGGTATGCGCCGGAGTTTCGTCAGTCGATAGAGGATGTAGAAAATATTGTGGTTTACAACTCAAAAGGGGAGGGGATACGGATACGTGAATTAGGTAAAGTAAGAGAACTTATGACACCACCAACAATTGAACGTAAGGATAGAGAGAGGATCGTTATCGTGTCAGGTTATGTTGCTAAAGGTTATGCGCTTGGTGATCTTGTTGGTGATGTGCAGAAGAAATTGGACAAAACAAATATCCCATCTGATATCTCCATTAATATTGGGGGAACATATGAAGATCAGAAAGATACGTTCGGTGATCTCACAATGTTGGGAGTGCTTATAATAATACTTGTATTTATAGTATTGGCATCGCAGTTTGAGTCTTTGACTGATCCGTTCATCATAATGTTCTCTTTGCCGTTTGCTTTTACAGGAGTCTTTATTGGATTATTGGTTACTGGTACGCCGTTGGGTGTTATGGCTATGATAGGGGTTATAATGCTTGCAGGTATAGTCGTAAAGAACGGTATTGTGCTTATTGACTATACGATACTTAACCGCGAACGAGGGTTATCTATAACGCGTGCCGTATTGCATGCCGGTCGTTCGCGTTTGCGTCCAGTACTTATGACAACGCTGACAACCGTTCTTGGAATGGTCCCTCTTGCAGTTGGCATGGGCGAAGGTTCAGAGTTATGGCAGTCTATGGGACTTGCTGTTGCATGGGGGCTCTCTCTCTCAACATTAATAACACTGCTGATAGTTCCTACCATATACTGTATATTTGCAAAAAATGGGGTTATACGTCATCGCCATAAAATGGCAAAGATGCGCTCGATAGAAAACTAAAACTGAAAAATATATGAAAGCTGTATTTATAGCATTTGACCAAGCACATATTGAAGATATAATGTTTATTCTTGACCGCTATAACTGCCGTGGGTTTTCGCGTTGGGATGGAATATCCGGACGTGGATCAAAGAGCGGAGAACCTCATTACGGAAGTCATTCGTGGCCATCTACAAACAGCGCAATAATAACAATAGTTGACGAAGAGGTGTTGAATCCGCTTCTCTCTTCTATTAAAGTACTTGATGAAAAAAGGCCTAAACTCGGTTTAAGGGCATTTGTCTGGAATATAGAAAAATCTATATAGAAAATAACTACTTCCATTATTTACATATTTCATCCTCTAAAAGCATACATAAGTGGCTTTTTTTAAATAAAAACTGCACTCCGTTTGTTTGTTAAACTTTCGGGGTGCAGTTCAAAATAAAATAGTAGGTGTGGCTCTTTTTTATACAGATTTAATAAAATTACTGTAAGAGCGGAGGTACGTTATTTTATCAAAAGGCGACCATGACCTATAACTCCTTTCTCTCCGGCTACATTTAGTACATATATTCCCGGAGCAAAGTTTGTTCCGCTTATAGTTAATCTTCCTCCACCATTGTATCTTAAATCTTGCAGCATAACTATTTTTCCGTCTATTGAATTAATAGCAACTGTTATATTGCATGCTTCTGATTCTGACAGGCAAATGATGACGTCGCTGCCTGACTGAACCGGATTAGGGGCTATTATAAAGCCATCTGTTTGTGCCGTTGCATCTTCAATGCCTGACGGGAGATTAAATTGAGTATCAAGGTAATTAATGCGACTAATTACATAGTTCTTGAGAAACGATACTTCTGCTGAATACGATCCTCGTGCGGTAAGTTCGAGATGTACGCGGCTGTTTAGTATGTTCCATACTGAAAAGTTGTTTTTCTGCGATTTTTCTAATACTCTGGCTGTATTATCTATATATTCTGTCATGTATTTTTCAAGCCCGCTTTTGCGCAGTTCTTTCCATCGATTTTCAACGCTTCTTATAAAATCGGCATCTTTACACCATTGGGCTATCCATGTTTTAGGATTATGTGCATATATGCGCATCATTTTCTCTGTTGCATCGCCAAGGCGGTTGTCGTTGTTGAATGCAATATCGAAGTCCCAGAGGGGTCCTAATTTGTAAACAGCATCTCTGTCTTTATACATATATGTGCTCCACCATGAGTCTGAGTTGCCGAACAACTCGCATGTAATGTACCAGTCAGTAAGTGATGCTTCGTCAATATATTTGCGCCATCCTTTCTGTGAATCGGCGGAATTATTGGAGAATATGGCATTTTCCATATCCTGCGTGTATTTTGTTATATATGCTGACTGATCCTTATTTATTTCATCATCTTTAGGGTATTTTATAGTAACCTTCATCTCTCTCTCTGTCTTGAACCATGAAATTTCGCTATCGGCAAATCCGTCAACTTCAACAAGATAACCTCCGGTTATTTCGGGATCGCTCGCAGTTGTTGTTAGGGCTTGTTTTTTTATATTTACGCGATTCTCATCCTGCTCAATCTGATCTGTAAGTGTATAAGATCCAATATTCTTCCCGTTAAGTACTACATCTACAAATGTTACAGATGGGGTGAATCCAAAATTAAATATATTACGAGCCGTCTCAAGAGCAAGGGCGTTCCTCATAAGAGTTTTGTCGCAATAGTTAGCCAGAAGAACCCAGTTTTTAGCTTTTGCATTATTACCTATAAATTGTAATTTTGAGTTGAATTTAAGTCGGTACGGTTTTTTAGCCATTCCCCATGTCGAATTTCCGCGTCCTTTTATCTCTGCTGTAATATCTGTTATATTGTCTTTACTTTTGGCTGCACCACGCACAGTTACTGTGGCTTTTATATAATTTTCTTTACTGTTTATTTCTGTCCCATTCTCGGTGTTTATGAATATTGTTGGAATATCTGTCAGTTGAACATATTTTTCTTGAAAGCAGGCAATAAGCGTTGTACTCTCTGTGCCGGCATAATTGTAGGGATTTGATATGCTTACAACCTTGCCACTGGCTTTATCTCTCCACTCTTTGAAAGAGTAGCCTAACGATGGAGTTGCCGAAACAGATATAAATACTTTGTTTGATGATATTTCATCAGATGCTGTTCCTGTAATTACTGCACTTCCCTGCGCCACGTCAGCACTTTCCACTTTTACTGTTCGTGAGACGTCCAAGTCGGTGCTGGTAATTATCATCTCAATGTCTGCCGCTATTGCTGCATCGTTTGTGCGTATAAGGGTACATGCACCATTAATTCCGTATGCCATTATTAAGCGCAGGCGGGTGGATCCTTTTGTTGCATCTGTCGGCACAGTAAAATTAAATGTACGTGAGTTTGCATCTGCTCCTTCTCCGTATGGGAAAAAATCTTTTGACGTAGGTTGCATCTCAATATATTCGCCATTGTCGTCAAAATCCTTGTCGCTGTTCCAGTCTGCAAAAAGGTGTACGAATGTCCAATTCATATAACCGTTCAGTAACAAATTTACTGTTTTACCGGGATATACTACTATCGGATTTCCCGTGTTAAGAACTCCGCGGTAACAGTCTCCATCAGTGCGACTATGAAGATAGGCATCAATATTATTCTGCTCTCCTGACGAGATAATTTCAATACCGAACCATTCCCTGTCTGTTTTTGTACTTCTACCAAGTTCCGTGCAATATTGCTGTGCAAATGTTGCAAGAGGTAAACTTAGTAATAAAATGGATAGTAAAAGTTTCTTCATTCTTAAGTTATTTAAATGTTTGTGTTTACTGTTTGGAAACTAAAAAAATTTAAAAGTAAAAGTAATCGTTTTTTATTGCATATAGCATGCTGATATATATTTTTAATTAAAAATATTACTTGTTTATTTTAGCCTTTTATTTTTATTTCTATATGGTGATAAAGATGTGCATAAATATGGCACATCAAGAAGCTATTTTTGTAACATAATATCTAAAATTTATCTCTGTTATGGAAACAATAAATTATTTAAAATGTACAGATTGTGGAAAAGAGTGGCTCTCTTCTCAAAAATCGGATTCTGTATTACAGGTCTATTATTGTGACCGTTGTGGGAAAAAACGTATCGTTAAGGGTAGCGGAGTTGACGGAGTATCTGTTCACGGAGAGTGCTTCTGTGGTGGTAAATTCAAGCGTTGTGGGGAGGATATATTATGTCCCAAATGTCATGGGCGTAATATTGTCAGTACAACTGAAATAGCTGTATTGTGGGGGTGATATTAAAGACTCATTATATTTTTTTGGTTAAATGATTTTCTGTTGGATCTTTTATGCCGTTGGCAGCAAAAGCCTCCGCACGTTCGCGACATGAGCCGCATATGCCACATGATCTCCCTTTTGAATCAGGATTGTAGCATGTATGAGTGTTTTTAAGTACGTATATAATCTCTCGCTCTGATAATCCTAGTCGGTGCATTGCCGTTATTCCGGCTGTTAATATTCCGCTTTTGTCTGTTTTGTTGAACGGAGCTATATAGCTCACCTTTTCGCTGCCCCAATTAGATATTTTGAATGCCCGTTCGGCAGCCTTTTGTGACTGCACGGTGCAGTCGGGATAAATAGTATGGTCTCCTGTGTGTATGCCCAGCGTTATTTGTGTCTCTTTTCCGCTCTTTTTGCTCCACGATAGGGCTTTCCCGTAAATTATGCTTGCAAATATTATATTGCGGTTTTCGATGACTGTGGATTTCATACTCTTGCTGTCATAATGGCCTGACGGAATTGTATCGTCTGAAAATATGCTGAGAGACGAAACGCTGTCGCTGAAAACAGGAGTAAGATCAATTTCATCGTATGATAAAATCTGTTCTGGAAATTTACGTGATAGGAATTTAACGTTTAGTTTTAGTTTTTTTAGCTCAACAGAATGTCGCTGTCCATAACGGAAAGAGTATATTTTAAGTCTATATCTTTTGCTTAGCATATAAAGAGCAAGACATGTGGAATCTAACCCTCCGGACATACTTATAACAACATTATCTGTTTTCATTTTTCTCTTATTCTGTATCTATTTTATTAATTCCTATCCCAAATAGGGCAAAGTCGTAAATTATCGGATCTTTGCTGTTATATGTGCGAAGTACGGATGTGAGTTCTTCAACTGCACGCCTGTCGTTGCTCTTGCGTGTTAAAATTCCGAGTTTGCGGGCTGTGTTGCCAACGTGAAGATCAAGAGGTATATATAGTTTATCAGGGGTAATAGAGTGCCATACGCCGAGATCAACGATGCCATCGTTACGCACAAGCCATCTGACGGCAAGGTTGATCCTTTTAAGGGCTGACTTAGTGAAGTTTGCCGGAAAGCATTGCGGATTGTTACAATCTCCGTTAGCTGATGCTGTTTCGCTTCTGAGTGCGCAGCAAAGATCCCATGCCGGAGAGTTGCTGTTGGCGATACCTTTTTGAGATATCATATTGTCAATGCTTCCGTACTTAGTGTATATGTTGTTAAAGCCACGTAACATATAAGCGAGGTCGGGCTGGAAAAATGTACGATGTACATTTGCTTTTTCTAAAGTTTCATATCCGCGGTTCATTACGAAGTCGTATGGAGTGTTACCCATAAGTGCTAACATCCGATCGGCACTGCGTAGTATCATCTCACGCTTTCCCCATGCTATTGTAGCTGTTGTAAAAGCTGTTATCTCTATATCCTGAAGAGATTTAAAGCGGTGAGGAAACTGTACTGGGTCATTTTTTATAAAATCTTTGGTATTTATAAGATTTACCTGTTCATCAAGCACTTTTTTTATATCCATAATATACTACATCTAAATTGCGCCAAAATTACGCTTTTACAGTGGAATTGTGAATAAAATTCAGATAAAACCTATCTCATGATAATAAATATCATATATGTGAAAAATATTTATCATATAATCAGTATGTTAATAAATTTGTAACAAATAATCCATTGAATATTTTGTCAGTAAAGATAAGATACGTACTTTTGTAATCATTACAAAAATGTAATAGTTTTAAAATTGAACAATATGAATAGTAAGTTAATAGATAATTTAGGTTATAAACGCTTGATGGAACATGGCATAAAGCCCTCTGTACAGCGTCTGGCTGTTATAAATTATCTTATTATTCATCGTACACACCCTACGGCAGATTCTATTTTTAACGATCTCAGTAAATTGATGCCAACATTGTCTCGGACAACGGTTTATAATACGTTGAAACTGCTTTCTGAGAAAGCAGCAATATTAGCACTGACTATTGATGAAAAAAATTGCCGCTATGACGCAGGTATTGAGCCGCACTCACATTTCCGTTGTGTAGCTTGTGGAGATATAAAAGATTTACCGGTAGCGCCATCTAAGATTAAGGACAATTATTTAGATAACTGCATTATACTTGATACTGAATTATATCTATACGGTTATTGCCCAAAGTGTACCGTAGATAATAATAAATACTTAGGAGTTGAAAATGATAATTAATATTTTACGAACCTTTTAAAATAAAGAAAAGATGAAGAAGAAATGGATTTGTACAGTTTGTGGATATGTTCATGAAGGTGATGAAGCTCCAGAAATATGCCCTCAGTGTAAACAACCTAAAAGTAAATTTAAAGAATTGCTTGAAAACGATGGTAAAATGATTTTTGCCGATGAACACGTAATTGGAGTAGCACAGGGTGTTGATAGTGCTATCATAGATGGATTGCGCGCGCACTTTAACGGAGAATGTACTGAAGTAGGGATGTATTTAGCCATGAGTCGTCAGGCTGATCGAGAAGGTTATCCTGAGGTCGCTGAGGCATATAAACGTATCGCATGGGAAGAAGCAGAGCATGCATCTAAGTTTGCAGAGTTACTGGGCGAATGTGTATGGAATACCGAAAAGAATCTTAAAATGCGAATGGATGCAGAATGTGGCGCTTGTGAAGATAAAAAGCGTATTGCAACATTGGCAAAACAGCAGAATCTTGATGCAATACACGACACTGTACATGAGATGTGCAAAGATGAAGCACGCCATGGGCGGGTATTTGAGGCGCTTTACAACCGTTTTTTTAAGAAGTAACCTCAAAATTAAATGAAAATAGGATTAATTTATTAATCCTATTTTTGTTTAATTATATAAAAAAATATGTTTATTTTTTTTGAAGTGTTGCGTTTCAAAAAAAAAGATATATTTTTGCAGTCTGTTTGCTGAATTTATTTAAACTATACAGAGAACATCTTCCATGCTGTTTTGCAGTGGCAAAAAGCAGGATTAATTTATACTAAAAAGCGTTTTATTTTATCCTAATGTAGAAAATCGCCAATTTTTTTTCATCGAGGGATAAACAGATTAAAGAACGCCTATGCTTGTCAGACTTGCACGAGAGTGCAATATCTGGTATGCGTGGGAATCTGTTTATTTCGAAGAAGGTGTTTGGCGATACCTCTACATTAATAAGCAGAATATGTCCCACGCTTTTTTATATTGCTGTTCTTGAATATGAATGAAACAAAAGTAATTTATATGTTTTGTATTAATATAAGAAGAATACACAGAAGAATAAATTTGAAATCAAGAATAATGATTTTATCATTTTTATTACTACACTCAATTGCTTATGGCTATGATTTTAAGTCTCAGGACAGTAATGGTAATTATCTGTTTTTTCGTATATGTAAAAGTAATACTACCAGAACTGTTGCTGTAACATGTAATGATAATAATTCACAACAATCTACTCATGTTCTGGGCACAGTAATAATCCCCGAAAGTGTTACTTATAAAGGCTTAGTGTATAAAGTTACGGAAATTGATGAAAATGTATTTTCTTTTAATAATAAAATCAAATCAATAATAGTTCCTAAAACAGTAATAAACATAGGTATTCCTATTGCTGTGGATTGTGACATGTTTAATATGATAGAAGTTGCCGGAGAGAACCCTATTTATGCTTCGGCTCAAGGCGTACTTATTGATAAAAAAGGCACAAGGTTGATATGTTATCCTGTTGGACGGTCTGGGAGCTATACTATTCCTTCATCAATAAAAGAGATTGATAATTATGCTTTTATTGGATGCCGTTCTCTTACTTCCGTAAATATGCCTGACTCTTTGCAATCTATTGGGAATTTGGCATTTTCAGAATGTACTTCTTTAAAGAGTATAACAATTCCGGCAGGAATTAAATATATTGGGTGGTATGCATTCAGAGGGTGTTCAACACTTACTACGGTAAAATTTAATGCAATTAACTGTAATTATATGGGAAATTACCTTGCCACGGTATTTGATGATGATAATGCAGTCTCGGTAATAAATATAGGTAAAGACGTGAGGGTTATCCCTGATTATGCATTTTACGGTTGTTCCGCGATTGCGGAGTTAAATATTCCTGACAAGGTAAGTAAAATAGGGGCTTCGGCATTTTTCAATTGTAGTTCGTTGGAGAAAATATCATTAGGTAGCAATTTGAAGACAATTTCCGAGAATGCGTTTTCAGAATGCCGGAAGATAAAAAGTATATGTATAGAATCTACTACTTTGCCTGAATTGCAGGGCGATGTATTCTCTTCATAGACGAATATGGACTTATCTTCGATAGGTAAGAAGTCTCCGTGGACCAAATTTGAAATAGTAAATACCTGCGAGCATTCAGTAAATATAGGCAGCTTTTTCGGTATAATCATTAATATTGCAGCCCTCATTGCATATGTCACTATTGCCTATAAAATAAGGAAAAAGGCTAAGAATAAAACGATAGCATAACTTTTCTGCTAATTTTAAATAATATGTAATAAGGTGTCAGTTCTGTATATCTTTAATCCTGAAAACGATCTTGCACTTGCCAACGGAAGTAATACATATTGTGCGCCACCTAAAGCTCGTAAAATTGCCTTTGATTTAGCTTCTCTCCCTCTTTGGTACGCTTCGGCTGGAGATAAAGTTCTTCTTCCCGACATGCGTTTTACCGATTATCATACTACTACAATTAATGATTTTAATATAACAGCCGAACCTGTTACTGCCGGATTTAAGGGAGAAATCACTACCTGTACTCCTTGGGGATGGAGTCCGCAGATAATAAAACGCTTTAAAGATATTGGCATAGAAGACAATATATTGCCATCTGATAAGGTAATAGAAAGGTATCGTGAAATATCGCACCGGAGAACTGTTATAGATATACTTTCGCGTTTAGATGAAGCCGGTGTTAGAATACCATATCCTCTACCTAAATATATTACATCTGCCGATGACGTTGAACATTTTATTTTGAGCATGCCACGTTCTGTAATAAAGGCTCCGTGGTCAGGTAGTGGCAAAGGGTTAGTGTGGGGCAGGGGATACCATGAAACTTCTGTGGAGTGTCTTTGCCGAGGGATAGTAAAACGACAGGGTGGTGCTATTTGTGAAAAATATCTTGAAAATATCCGCGATTTTGCAATGGAGTTTTATTCTGACGGAGCAAAGATTAGCTTTGCCGGATACTCACTCTTCAGTACAAATAATGGCGTCTATTGTGGTAATATGCTTGCTTCTGATACTGTTATAGAAGAGATATTGCTAAGTTATGTATCGTCTTCAGAATTGAGTTATATACGTGATAATTTGCTGCTGATATTAAGTGATATAATAGGCAGTAATTATATAGGCTATTTAGGTGTGGATATGATGATTTACCGTCATGAGGAACATTTTTTTATTAATCCATGTGTTGAGTTGAACATTAGGATGAATATGGGGGCAGTAGCGAGGTTATTTTATGATAAATATGTAGGTTACGGTAAAAAGGGCGAATTTAAAGTTTCGTATATGCGTGACGGCAAAGATGTATTTGCGGATCATTTAAATAAACTCCGTAATTTTCCTTTGAAAATGTGTGATGGTCGAGTAGTTTCAGGATACCTCTCTCTTGCCTCTGTAAGCGAAAATACCAATTATAGAGCTGAGGTTATTATAGGTTAGTTGTGCCTAAAAAAACTGTAAATTAGTATTTTTTTTTGACAAAAATATTGTTGCACTCTAATGAGAGTTTAAAGTAGGCTTAGTTCTTTGTACAACTTGTGTACGGGCAGTCCCATAACATTGAAATATGATCCGGTTATCGACTCCACTCCAACATAGCCTATCCACTCCTGTACTCCGTAAGCGCCAGCCTTATCCAATGGTATAAAATTCTCTACGTAATAATCTATTTCATTAGCATCTAACTTTGCGAATTTTACCTCAGATTTGGCGATGAAAGTCTTTTCTGTCTCTTTTGTACATATTGTTACCCCCGTAAAAACTGTGTGTGTGTTGCCGGATAGATCTTTCAGCATAGCTTTTGCCGACGCTTTATCATGTGGCTTGCCATATACTTTATCATTTAACCATACGATAGTATCGGCTGTTATCAACAATGTATTTTCTTTCATCAGTGGCTTATAAGAACAGGCCTTTTGCTGTGAGATATAGGCCGGTATATCGCCTCCCTGTAACTTTGGCGGATATGATTCGTCGATGTCGGGTAGGGCAGTTACGCTAAATATTATTCCCAGACCACTTAATAACTCTCTGCGACGCGGTGAATTGCTCGCCAGTAATATATCGTATTTGTTAAGATTTTCGAGCATGTTTTTTACCATCCGAATGCTTCGTTGTTCATCCATTTACCTTGTGCCTTAAGGACCTCTTCTATTAGTTCCCTAGCACAACCTTGTCCTCCGTTCTTTGACGATATGAATGTTGCTGCTGATTTTATCTCCGCTACGGCATCAGCCGGGCAACAAGGAAGACCTACAATCTTCATTACTTCATAATCGGGTATATCGTCTCCCATAAAGGCAATCTCTTCGTCTTTAAGGTTGAACCCATCGCGCCACTCTTTGTATGTATCTATTTTGCGGTGTATTGACATATAGATATATTTTACACCGAGAGTGCTGAAGCGTTCATATACCGATCTTGTGTGTCCTCCGGTTATTATTGATATATGGTATCCCAATTTTACGGCAAGTTGTATTGCATATCCGTCTTTGATGTTTACCATCCGCATAGGATCGCCTTTGGGGTGCAGCGTTATAGTTTCAGGTGAAAGTACACCGTCTACATCAAAAGCAAACCCTTTTATTTTTGTCAGATCGTAATTTATTTTGCTCATATCTGTAATATAACTATTTAATTTATTTATCAGCGTTTAATTTATGTATGTTTTCGCTAAGTAGGGAATATATATTTTTTATACTCTCATTTTCAATAAGTGCAAGGTGCGAACTGATTACATTTGTGTCGTATCTTACTGCCGGACCTGTCTGTGCTTTTCGAGGTGACATAGCTTTTACTTTGTGTGCTGTCTCTTCAATCAGTGGCAAAAGGACGGAGAAAGGTAAATTTGAGGTTTTGAGTGTCTCGGAGGCGATATCATAGAGATGGTTTACAAAATTACATGCAAATACTGCCGATAAGTGTAGCGCTTTACGCTGTTGTGAGCTGGCTTCGTTTATATTTTCCGATAACCGTATTGCTAATTTGCGTACTTCTTGAAGTGTCTCTGTGTCGTTTCCTTCAATAAATAGCGGTACGTTACGGAAGTCTATATTGCACTCTTTTGAGAATGTTTGTAATGGATATATTACTCCATATCTGTCAGTCTTACCTTTAAATAAATCCATTGCCATGCTCCCTGATGTATGTACCCAGATTGAACGTGATGGTCTGGTTTCATTAATTACACTTTGCAGTATGCTATCCTTAACTGAAAATATAAATATATCGGCATCGCAATTTATATCATGTACGTTGCATACAAAATTTGTTCCAAGTTTTTCAGCAAGTGCTGCGGCGTGTGTCTTATTTGGTGAGCATACGCAAGCTATATGCACGCCTGCATTTTTAAGTGCAACGGAAAGGTGTGTCGCAACGTTTCCAGAACCTATTATTACCGCACTATTTATCATTACCGCAACTTACCATTTACCTATGTGTACTTTCTCCCATTTTGTTTTCTCTTGGTCGTATGGGTTACGCTCTTCGCCTTTATGCCCTATTGTTATGATTGACAGTATCGCAATCTGTTCGGGGATACTGAACATTTCACGAATATACTCTTCTGCTGAAATACCGTCCTGCCGAAATCTTCCACGAATCTGAATCCAACAACTGCCTAAACCGAGGTCGGCAGCCTGTAACTGTATAATAATGGAAGCAATTGAGGCATCTTCAATCCATACATCGCTCTTTGTTGGGTCGGCAGTAACTATAATGGCTATTTTTGCTCCGGCAATAGGTTTTGCCCCGGATTCTTTACATAGCGAAAGTTTTTCAAGTTGTTCACGCTCTTCAACAACTATGAATTCCCATCCCATCGTGCTTTTGGAAGATGGAGAGATAAGTGCTGCTTCAAGTAACAGTTTTACTTCATTAGGAGTAAGATCTTGATCGGTATACCGACGTATACTTCTGCGATTTAGAAGAAGCTCGTGAAAATTTTCCATAAAATAATTATTAATAATTACAATACGCGAAGATATAATAATTATTCTTTGTCTGCAACTCTTCAGATGGAGTGAAAAATATACAAATAAAATTAGTATTAAATATACGCAAATGCCTATTCTTTCGTTATATTAATTGCATGATAGGATTAAAGAAATATATCACTCTCATATTCTCGTTTTTGTGTATTACTGTATATGCACAACGATTCAATATTTCAGGACGAGTTATTGATGCCAATAATGAACCATTGGAATTTGTTTCTGTCAGAATTGCCGGTACTATAAACGGAATTTTGACAAATGAAAAAGGGGATTATTCAATAAATTCTGCAAGCAAAGATACTGTGGATATAGTATTCTCATATATTGGCTATCGGACGGAGACACGCAAACTTGTTGCCCCTGAAGGTAATCTTAAGTTTAACATGAGGCTTTATCATAAGGACAGATCTTTGGACGAGGTTTCGGTTTCGGAGTTTCGTAAACAGACGTCTACATTGGAGATAATAGATACAAAAGATCTTCAGCTTATGCCAGATGCCACAGGTGGGAGCATTGAGGCACTGCTTACAACTATGCCGGGAGTGCATTCTAATAATGAACTTAGTACACAATACTCTGTCCGTGGCGGGAATTATGATGAAAATCTCGTATATATAAACGGGATAGAGGTTTACCGTCCGCTTACGGTTCGCTCAGGTCAACAGGAGGGATTGAGTATAATAAATCCGGATATGGTGGGATCAGTTGGGTTCTCATCCGGCGGTTTTGCTGCTGAGTATGGTGATAAGATGTCTTCAGTATTAGATATTACATACAAACTACCTGAAAAGTTAATAGAGGGTTCCGTGTCAGGAAGTTTTCTCGGAGCAAGTGTTGCACTTGGAAGCAAAATAAAAAATTTTACGCAATTGCACGGATTTCGTTATAAAACAAATTCATCACTGCTAAGTTCGCTTGATACCAAAGGGGAGTACGACCCATCGTTTATTGATTACCAAACCTACATGACATATAAATTCAACGAAAAGTGGTCAGTTTCTTTATTGGGTAATATTTCACATAATATATACAAATTTACTCCGCATGAACGTACTACGAGTTACGGAACTTATGCAAAACTCACACAGTTTAAGGTCTTTTTTGATGGAGCCGAACACGATAAATTTCAATCTTATTTTGGCGCTTTGACGCTAAATTACAAACCGGCTAAAAATACACAGTTGTCTCTATTTACAACCAATGAAATTATAAAATATGATATAAGCGGAGAATATTGGCTTAGTGAACTTGATGCAGCTGTTAATGGTGGAGATGCCGCGTCGGCAGGGACACTTGGATATGGATCCTCTCGCGAGCATGCAAATAATAAACTCAATGCAGCTGTTTATTCAGTTGCTGTAAAGGGGGTTACTCAACTAAAAAAGAACAATGAACTCCATTATGGCATAAATTATCAGTACGAAAGAATTAAGGATCATGTACGGGAGTGGGAGACACGCGATTCGGCAGGGTACACCCTGCCACATACGGGCAATGGAATAGATCTTATTTATAGTCTTGCATCTAAGCAGGATATGGCATCAAACAGATTGTCGTTTTATGTGCAGGATACATATAAATGGAGTTGCAAGGCTGGACGTTTCACGCTGACGGCAGGGTTGCGTGGATCGTATTGGGACTTCAACAAAGAGTTTATTGTCAGTCCACGTGCGTCGCTTGCTTATATCCCATCGTTTGAAGAACGCCTTACTTTTAGATTTGCTACCGGTCTGTATTATCAGTCGCCGTTTTATAAGGAGTTGCGCGATACGGTACGCGATGCAAATAATAATATTATAGTCCAACTCGATAGAAATATAAAATCGCAACAGTCGATACACTTTATACTTGGGAGCGACTTTACATTTAAATTTGCAAATCGCCCGTTCAAATTTACTGCCGAGGCATATTATAAAATACTTAATAGATTGATACCGTACGAAGTGGATAATGTGCGCATATGGTATCATGACGGTAATTCATCGCATGGGTATGCAACCGGTCTCGACCTTAAACTGTTCGGAGAGTTTGTTCCGGGGGTGGATTCGTGGATAGGATTTTCGCTTATGAGTACACAGGAGTTTATAAAAGGGGTGAAGGTCCCGCGCCCAACTGACCAGCGTTACAGCTTTACGATATATTTTCAAGATTATATACCGCGTTTTCCCAGATTTAAAGTCAGTCTCCGTGGTGTTTTTGCCGATGGATTACCTCAATCAGCACCACGTAAAGGACGCGATCAGGGATGGTTTCGTCCACCTTCATACAAACGTATAGATATAGGTGCATACTGCATGCTTGCCGGAGGTAACGACAGGGTTATGAAACGTAAGTTTTTCCGTGACTTAAAAAGTATCTGGCTTGGCTTAGATGTATTTAACCTATTTGATTTCAGTAATGTAAACTCTTATTATTGGGTTACAGATATATATAATCAGCAGAGTGCTGTTCCAAATTATCTTACTCGCCGCCAGTTTAATGTGAAGCTTACTGTAAACTTTTGATAGGTAAAGAATATTTATATATTACCACTCCATTATGTAAGCCCCTTGGCTTTTTATATCGTGACATGGAATATCAAGCACTTCGCACTCTTTTATTATAGTTTTGCGCTTAAAGTGGTTCACATCAGAAGATATTATAACTTCACCAAAGACGAATAGTGCTAGCATCTGGCTTATGTTTCCTGAAAATCCCCTGCATATTATAACTTTGTGTATGTAGAGTTTTTTGTGGCTAACTTTGCCGTCAAAAATATCTGAATTCAATACCAATATTTTATTTCCGTTAAATATGATATATGGCAGAGTAATGCGCAGTCCGTCACTGCAGATTGAATCCTTGATGAATTTAGCTTCAGGCATTGCGTTTTTCATCCAGAAATTTTGTGCTGTCACATTTACTGCACTATCTGCTCTAACCGTATCGGGAGTTATTACATAATTATACCGTTGTGAGACTAAATTTATTGCCGTTAAATGGTTATCGTCATATATGACCAGAGTGTTTTCATAGTTTTTTTTATCTGTCAGTTTATCCACAGCAATGAATATCAAAGAAAAAGCAAGAATCGCAACAATAATTTCACTGCGTTTTGTACGTATCGCCCAAAAAGCAGTAAATATTACAATAAACCAGAAAATCATATATTGTGGCGACATATATATGTTTTGCAGCGAAGATAAAGGGAGAGAGGAGATATTTTCTGCTATCGTATTTATTCCGTTTAATGATAGGTTGAGAATATTTTCCATAAACTGATATTGTAGTATCAGGGTAATTATTGCCATGAAAATAACATAGGGTAGTAGCGGGATTACAATTAAATTTGAAAATATACCAAGAAGCGGTATCTGGTGAAAATAATATACAGTCAAAGGAAGCGTACCTATCTGTGCAGCTACGGTTACGGCTATAACAGAGCTTATATGGTATGTTATGCGTCTGTTTTGAGGTAATACTCCGAAGATTAACGGATATAGATAGAATATTGCAAATACTGCCGTAAAACTGAGTTGAAAACTGATGTTGAATATATAGTACGGATTATACAGTATCATAAAAAAAGCGGCAGCCATAAGTGAATTTACTGTTCTTCCTTTGCGTCCGAAGAGCTCTCCGGCAAGCACAAATATTGCCATTATCCCTGCTCTGATTGCCGATGGAGACATGCCTGTTATAAATACATATCCTATAATGGCTACAATGGTTATAAATGGTCTGAATCGTTTCAGCCCAATATATTTAAGGGGCGATAAAATGAGATATATTATGATAGCTATTATACCTACATGAAGTCCGCTGACGGCTAATATATGTGATAAACCCGCAGTAGAATAACTTGCACGCATTTCAGTTGTTACCCCACTTGTATCTCCTGCTAAGATGGCTTTAAGTAAATTCTTAGAATCACAAGATAGTGAACTGCTGTTTATTTGTGATATTATCTCGGCTCTTATAAGTAGGGCTTTGTCGCGGATTCCTTCCGGTTCCTTATATCCTATGCGTTTCCACCCATTTGATGATAAGTACTGCGAATATATAAATCCTTTGTGCCGCATGGCTGAAGCATGGTCGTAACTCTCAGGATTCTGTCGTGATTTTATAGGTTGCAGATGTTGTCTGAAAATTATTATATTTCCTTTTATAAGTTGTTTTGCGTTCTTGTCAGGATATAGATATAATATTATGGGCATTCCCGTGGTTTCTGATCCTCCTCGATTGTTGTTAAAACATAATACCTCCGCTTTGCAACTTATAACATGATCTTTTATTTCTATATCATTTGTCACTCTTGCAATGGCTGTTTTTACATATTGTGGAGGAGTTGCCGATTCACGATGTGCTAATAAAAACATCTCAACCGTTCCGAATAGCATGAATACGGCAAATACGGCATATCCGAAATTTTTTGTGCGCGAAAACTTTGTGCGCGGGGTACGTGCAGAATAATACCTTATTGTGAAATATATTGCAAACGCACCGGATATTATAGGAAGGTAATATCCGCCTACGGTATATTGCAAAATTATTCCGGTTAAGAATGGAAGTAAAATACGCAGAAAAGGGGCTTCAGATATGCTCAGAAACCCCTCTTTATTTTCCATCTTGTATGTTGTGTTATTTATAACATTGATAACATGGCTATCATTGCGGCTGGGTCATCAGCTTTGAATACTGAGTTTCCGGCAACAAGTACATCGGCACCGGCATCTGTAACTAACTTACCTGTCTGGAGGTTTATCCCGCCATCAACTTCAATCAGTGCACCAGAGTTCTTCCTTAAAAGCAGCTCCTTTAACGTAGACACTTTGTGTACTGTGTTTTGTATAAACTTCTGCCCGCCGAAACCGGGATTTACCGACATAAGCAGAACCATATCTATGTCTGCTGCTATATCTTCAAGCAACATAACCGGAGTATGCGGATTAAGAGTTACAGCCGCTTTCATGCCTGCCTCTTTTATCTGCTGTATCGATCGGTGTAGATGTGAAGATGTTTCATAATGGATATTCATCATATATGCACCGCACTCTTTTACCTCCTTTACGAATTTAGTCGGTTCAACTATCATGAGATGTACATCGAGTGGCTTTTGGGATAATCTTTTTACATACTCCAAAACAGGAAAACCAAACGATATATTAGGTACAAATACGCCGTCCATAACATCAATATGCAGCCATTCGGCCTTACTGTGGTTTACCATATCTATTGATGCTGCCAGATTACCGAAATCTGCCGATAGGAGTGAGGGTGCTACGATTGCCATATAAGTAATG
>JAVVOY010000007.1:0-59592 GCA_036656055.1 Bacteroidales bacterium | reverse complement strand
ATGCTCCAAGTTTGATATAATTGAATGAGGCGGGTTTCACGTTGACTGCTAATGTGTCACGACCTGAGTACCATGCTGTTTTTATTTCCGGAAAACTGTCTTTTGCGTATAGCGAAAGGGATTCTATATTATAGGGGTCACCATCGCCACCCATAAAACAGATACAGGTTATCTCTCCGCTGTATCTGTTTATTAGGGCGTGCAAACTCTCGTGAGTTAGTGGTTCTCCGTGGTCTTCCCTGAGCCATGGACTGTGACAGCCATGACAAAGATTGGGACAACACGATATGTTGACAGCGAGTGTTACTTCGTCCGGTATCTCCTGAAATACAATGCTGTAATCACAGTATTTTATCATTGTGCTTTGCTATTCTCTTTTGCATAGTACCTTAGTGCTGCCTCTTTTTGACGTGCGGCTGAGAAGTTGCTGACGCGTTTCATGTACCCTATTATTCTTGTAAGGTAATCGACATTATCCCCTCCGCATTTGGGGCAGTTTTTAAGATAACGTTTGTCGATATGTCCACAGCCATTGCATACTGTATTGGGGATATTGAATGTAAAATAGTTACATCCCTCGGTGGCGGCAACACGCAAAAGTTGTCTGTATTGAACAGCGGAAAGGTGTTCTTCGAGGTTAAGGTGAAGGGCTGATCCTCCTGTAAGATGCTCAACATAACGGCGACCGTGAAGACGGAATTTCTCTATTATATTCAGGGTATCGTCCTCTACTACATAAAAATAACTATTGTAACAGTCTCTCGGCACAATATATCCGTCTTCTTTGTCCCATTTGGCATGTTTTACACCTACGTTTTCTGCGGGGATCATTTCACAGTTGAACATCAGCTCTTTTGTACGGTATTTTTTATTGTACTTCTCTATAAGCGAGAGAATACTTTTTACAAATTCTTCGTACTGGGTATTGTCGGTTATTGATATTCCAAGGAACTCTGCTGCTTCTACAAGACCGTTTATACCTATTGTCAGATACTGTCGACGGATGTTTATGTAACCGGCATCAAATAGTGGCAGCATCCCTTTGTCGAATAGTGTTTTTAGATTCTCGTTATATCCTGTCTGTACTTTATGTACAAGATCTATTATGTCATCAAGATAGCGTAGATACGGCATATTCTGTTTTACGGCATATTGTATGCAGCGGTTAAGATTGATGGTAAGTACGCTTTTTGATCCTGTGGATACTCCTCCGGCACCGAGTGTATAACTGAAGCCATTGTCCTGTATCTCATTTCTTAGACGGCAGCAGCTTGAAAGGGAGTCGGCGTTGTCGCTCATATATGTAAAAAATGAATGTCCCGCTCCATACATCTCGGCGGTGAAGTCGGCATACTCTTTGTCGGCAACATCTCCGTCTGCTGAAAGCAATGCCATTGTCTCTACGGGAAATGTCAATATGGCTTTGGTGCGCTCTGTATTAAACCAATTCATAAAACGGCGCTGCAGCCAGTCAAGACCGCTCCAGTCCGGTCTCGACCCGTCCGGAAAGCGAAATTCTCCGAAAAGCGAGGAGAAATAGTTCTTGTCATAATATGCTATGTTCCAAAAAACTGCTTGAAAATTTCTTGCTCCTGTGGGTTGGTTAATGGAGTATACAATCTGTTCAAAACAGTCGCAAATCATCTTGTCTATTGTTCTACGACGAGCGGAAAGATCGACTATTTCACTGCTGTGTTGATAGTAGTCTTCTCCGTATTCTTTTGCTATGAAATAATTCATATACATGAGAAACTCTGGTGTGGCGCATGCTCCGCTAAGCATGCTGGATACGATAAATACCATATTCACAAATCCTCCGCAAAATGATTTGAGGTTTGTGGGGGCTTTTGAGTTCCCTCCTATTGATATTGTACCGCTTAGTAACCACGGATACATAGTAACACTGGCGCAGTAATTAGCAAGGCTTGTTTCATCATTCTTGTATATGAAATGATTGTTCAGCATAGCAATATATCTGTCTGAAAACTCTTTGCCGTACATCTCTTTTAATCTGTCGGTAAGAAGACGCCGGTTAAGACGGATGAAATTCTGTTTGGGCAACTCGCCTATAAGGGTTGCTATATTTTTCTGATCGACGTTTGCATTTGAATCAAATTTACTCCCTGTCGCCGGGTTTTCAGCATTGCAGTAATTTATCAGGAAATCTAATTTGTCTCTTGTCTCACGGTCTTCGTAATGACTCTGACGGTAGTGCATATAGGATTTTGCCACAGCAAAATAGCGCTCCGCCATAAGGGCTACTTCTACTTGATTTTGTATCTCTTCTACGTTCATGTCTTCGGCAATGTGTACGCGTCCGAGGATAGATGTGATATCGTCATCGGTTGCGAATGCTCCTACCGAGAGAAATGCTTTTCGTATTGCACTCTTGATTTTTTCAATTGAAAAGGGCTCTGTTTTACCATCTCTTTTTACAATCTTAATTTCTGAACTACTCATATATTTTTTTTATATTTTTTATGTGTCAATTATATAATAACTGTTTTTATGGGTAGTGATGGCACTAAAAGATTTAAACCGTAAAAAGGGAAAAGTTCAAAACTTTTGTCGGCTCTTTTACCCGAAAGCCACAAAACAGTAATTGCAAACGGCAGGTCTTCTGACTTATTCCTATTTCGGCGCCTTCCCGGTTATATCGTTATTCCCCAGTGGCAAAGATTGTCGAAATCTTTTTTGTTCCTTGTTGGAACAGGAATTCACAGCAGCGGGAACTGTTGCCGGTTTTAACGGCATTCCCTTTTAATCCTCAAAATGCGCAATACGCTTCTTACAGAACCTTTGCTTTTGCAAATATAGAAACTAATACTATTAATTTGAAGTGTACGGGTCAAAATAGTTATCAACATATAATGAATGTTATCCGACAATCTATCGGAGGGGTTATTTATGGGGGTTTGCTAAAAAAATCCATTTTATGCCGGTGTATAAATTGCAAAATATTATCTTCGGGATAAAAACTAACTATATTGTCGGCGGAGTAAATTGTTCGGTAATAATCGCTATATAAATATATAAATCTCAATGGGGCATGTTTCTCTTCGCTTGATTTATTCTTTTCTGTATGGATTACCTCTTTTATCCACTGCTGCAACTCTATTGTCTCTTTTATAAGGTGTTCGCATGTGGCTTTATTGTACTCTTTAGGGTGATCTTCTTTGTATGATGGATAGCGTGCTTCGATATTCATTGGCTCAAGATTGTTTATGAACTTCATCTGCTTTTCTGAAAGATTAGCATTAAGGTTCACTCGGGCTGCAAGTTTTGAAAGGCAGTGTATCTTTAATGGAATGTTCTCTAAACGGTTACACCAATATGCCTTAAATATTTTCTCTATTGACTGATGGCACATAAGACCTACATATTGGTAACGGCTAGTAAGAAGCATGGCTTTTGCCGTCTCTAAATCGTAATCCGAGGTATCTGTCCAGTGTTTTACTTCTGCTTTCATACAACTACATATATGTTTTTACTTACAAAAGTAAACTATTAATTTAGTTTATACAAGAGCTAGGTATTAAAATAATGGGTTGCTAATGTCGGATTTAGTGCGTGCGCCATACTCTATTTAGATAAGATATAGTGATTCTTATTTATAAATGTCTTTGGCGTGGAAGTATATAACAAAAGAGCGTACTTTAAATAAGTACGCTCTTTTTGTATGATGTCGCCTTGGTGCGACTTTATGTCTTTTATTTTTATTTTGCGTGCTGCTCAACGCTTACGGCAATTGCAACGGTTGCTCCTACCATAGGATTATTTCCCATTCCGAGGAATCCCATCATTTCAACGTGTGCCGGAACTGATGATGATCCTGCAAATTGTGCATCACCGTGCATACGTCCCATAGTGTCGGTCATACCATAAGAAGCCGGACCTGCTGCCATGTTGTCTGGGTGTAGGGTACGGCCTGTTCCTCCACCTGATGCAACAGAGAAGTATTTTTTACCGTTCTCAATGCACTCTTTTTTGTATGTTCCTGCAACTGGGTGCTGAAAACGTGTGGGATTAGTGGAGTTACCTGTTATGGATACATCAACACCATTGGCACGCATAATTGCAACGCCTTCGCGAACATCATCGGCTCCGTAACATTTTACTTTTGAACGAAGCCCTTCGCTATATGCAATTGACTTAACCTCTTTCAGATCTCCTGTATAGTAATCAAATTGGGTTTGAACGTATGTAAAGCCGTTTATGCGGGATATTATCATCGCTGCATCTTTTCCCAAACCGTTAAGGATTACACGTAACGGTGATTTGCGTACTTTGTTTGCCATTTCGGCAATTTTTATTGCTCCTTCGGCTGCGGCGTATGATTCGTGTCCGGCAAGGAATGCAAAGCATTGTGTATCTTCGCGCAATAAGCGGGCAGCGAGGTTTCCGTGACCTATACCTACTTTACGGTCTTCTGCCACTGAACCGGGAATGCAAAATGCTTGCAATCCTATTCCTATTGCCTCTGCTGCTTCGGCAGCATCTTTGCAACCTTTCTTTATTGCTATTGCTGCGCCTACTATGTAAGCCCATTTTGCATTTTCAAAGCAAATAGGTTGGGTCTCTTCACACATCTTATAAGGATCGATACCGTAATTATCGCAGATGCTTTTTGCCTCTTCGATATTTTTGATACCGTATTTATTAAGGGCCGCATCTATCTGTTTAATACGGCGCTCGTAACTTTCAAATAAAGCCATATCTATTTTTTGTTGTGTTGTTAATATTATTATTCGTGACGCGGATCGATGTATTTAACTGCCTCTTTAAAACGACCGTAATTTCCTTTGGCTTTTTCGAGAGCTTCATTGGCATCCATCCCTTTCTTTATCATGTCCATAAATTTTCCAAGGTGGATAAATTCGTATCCTATTACCTCTCCTTCTTTATCAAGTGCCATACGGGTGCAATATCCTTCTGCCATCTCAAGATAGCGGGTGCCTTTTGCGAGTGTACCGAACATTGTCCCAACCTGACTGCGAAGACCTTTGCCCAAATCTTCAAGACCGGCACCGATAGGAAGACCTCCTTCTGAGAATGCCGATTGAGTACGTCCATAAACAATTTGAAGGAATAGTTCGCGCATGGCGGTGTTTATTGCATCGCATACGAGGTCTGTGTTTAGTGCCTCAAGGATGGTTTTCCCCGGCAATATTTCAGATGCCATTGCTGCCGAGTGGGTCATGCCTGAGCACCCAATGGTCTCAATCAATGCCTCTTGTATTATACCGTCTTTTACGTTAAGGGTGAGTTTGCATGTTCCTTGTTGGGGTGCGCACCATCCTATTCCGTGAGTCAAGCCTGATATATCACTTATCTCTTTGGCTTTTACCCATTTTCCCTCTTCAGGAATGGGGGCGGCTCCATGGTTGGGGCCCTTTTTTACAACACACATGTGTTCTACTTCGTGTGAATAAATCATAAGTTCTGCTCCTTTTGTGTTTATATATAGTTTAACTTATCTTTCAGAGTGCGAAGTTACTGATTATTCATGGTTCACACAAAATTTAAATGGACTGTTTTTTGTTTGTAAAACAATAAATCCTCTTAATTTTTATTATATGCCACATAATAGTGCCATAAATTCAACCTCTTTAGCGTTTTGGCATTCGCTTGTTTTGCCATGTTAAAAAAAATGGCGAAATTTGTATCGTTTTTACGATATAGGATAAACCATTTATTAATTCATAAAACTTATTTATCATTATGAAAAAGAGTGCTTTGCAAGTGGCTCGCGCTGCTTATCAGCCGAAATTGCCTAAGGCGTTGAAGGGCTGTCTCTCTATTAAAGAGGGGGATGACACAAAATCGGTTGCTGACCAAGATGCCATATTAGAGTTATTTCCTAATACTTACGGGATGCCTGTTCTTTCTTTTGTGGAGAGCAATGAGAAGGTCTCTTATCCGGCTATTAATGTAGGTGTTATATTGTCGGGCGGACAGGCTCCGGGCGGGCACAACGTTATCGCAGGGCTTTTTGATGGTATAAAGGCGATGAACAAGGGTTCAAAACTCTACGGATTCTTGTTGGGTCCTGCCGGGTTAATAGACCACAAATATATTGAACTGACATCTGATATTATTGATGAATACCGTAATACAGGTGGATTTGATATAATAGGTTCTGGACGTACAAAGTTAGAGACTCCTGAACAGTTTGACAAAGGGTTGCAAATTCTCAATAAATTAGGGGTAAGTGCTTTAGTTATAATAGGTGGTGACGATTCAAACACAAATGCATGCGTTCTGGCGGAATACTATAAACAAAATAATACTGGTGTGCAGGTTATAGGTTGTCCAAAAACAATTGACGGCGACCTTAAAAACGAAATGATAGAGACTTCTTTTGGTTTTGATACTGCTTGTAAAGTGTATTCTGAGGTTATCGGGAATATACAGCGCGACTGCAATTCAGCGAAAAAATATTGGCACTTTATAAAACTTATGGGACGTTCGGCTTCGCACATTGCCCTTGAATGTGCTTTACAGACACAGCCTAACATCTGTATAATATCTGAAGAGGTTGAGGCTAAGAAACAGACTCTGAATGATGTTGTTGATTATATTGCAGAGATAGTTGCTTCTCGTGCGGCGGAAGGAAATAACTTTGGGACGGTACTAATACCCGAAGGACTGATAGAGTTTATCCCAGCCATGAAGAAACTGATTGCCGAACTTAACGACTTCCTTGCCGCTAATGGTGAAGAGTTTGCAAAGGTTCCGCAGGGGGATCAGATAGGTTATATTGCAGGTAAGTTATCGAAAGAGAATGCTGCTATTTATTCGAGTCTTCCTGAGGGTGTTGCTCGCCAACTATCGTTAGACCGCGACCCACATGGTAACGTACAGGTATCACTGATTGAGACGGAGAAACTACTCAGCGAGATGGTTGGACGTCGCCTAAATGAAATGAAAAAAGGTGGAAAATACGCCGGAAAATTTGCAGCACAACACCACTTCTTTGGTTATGAAGGACGTTGCGCTGCTCCGTCTAATTTCGACGCAGACTACTGCTACTCACTAGGTTATAATGCAGCAATGCTTATAGGATCTGGGAAAACAGGGTATATGTCGTCTATCCGCAACACAACAGCTGAGGCCGACAAATGGATTGCCGGTGGCGTACCGGTTACGATGATGATGAACATGGAGCGTCGTCACGGCGAGATGAAACCGGTTATCAGAAAGGCACTTGTAGAACTGGACGGGGCTCCGTTCAGACACTTTGCGGCACAACGCAACGAGTGGGCTAAAAACACATGCTACGTTTATCCGGGTCCAATACAGTATTTCGGTCCATCATCGGTATGCGACCAACCTACCGAGACGCTGAAACTGGAGCAAATGAAATAGACTAAAAATAGATGAGGATGCCAATCCTCTGATTAATCTTTATTATCCCGGACAATAATAAAGAGGAATAAATCCCTCTAATTTGTCCGGGATATTTTTTGTTAAAATTTATCGCATCTATATACTTGAATGTACCAACATTTGTAGGCTCTATCAAAGATGCTTTTTATCATTGAAGCAATTGCAAAGCAATAGAGCATGTAGTATTATGTACATATATCAAATTAAAACTGGAGGCTTAGGCTTAGGAATAATTCAAAATAATTAGTATAGTTATCTTGGATATTTCCAAAATCCTCATACATTACAATAAAGAAAGATAGTATATGAAGTTACACTGTATTTCTATCTCCTACAAAAAATGGCTAGTCGAATTGACCAGCCATTTTTTTCACATCTAATATTGTAATGCGATTTCCTAAAAGAAAACACTTCCTATATTGTATTGACCTTTACTTGTTGTACCACTATCAAACCAACTCTTTTTATCACCTTCAATTGTTATCTTGTTTTCATTACAATATCGCATAATATCTAATAATTTTACTTGCTTTTCATAAACAGTCTGAAGCACATTCTGAAATTCTTTAGGTAAATAATATTCTCCCTTTTGTCTTGTGTATTTATCAATGTCTTCTGCAATTTCATCTACACTATAAATGTAAAATGTGCCGAATCTATTTTCTCCAAGTTCAACATTTTCATTAATCGAGTTACATTTGTAACTTGTCAATAATGTATCTTGCTGCCCATTATCTCTTGTTATTCTTATACTGCCATCAGTATACAACTTAATTTCTTTTGTAGGAATCACATTCATCTCAATCCCTAACACATCAACAATCATTTGTTGTAATCTTACGTCTTTCTCTTTTTTCTTTTTCTTGGTTAAGTAGTTGCATAGAAACTTATACAATGATTCTTCATCTTTGCCAATAACATATCTATTAATTGCATCTTTATATAATGAATTAGTTGTATTGTACTTTTTGCTAACTATTTCACGGTCTCGTTTTAAGTTCGCTATTGTATCTTTTCTTGCATTTATTTCTCTTTCAATTCTCAATTTCTCAGCAAGTTTATTGGCTTCAGCAATTGAATCTTGTCTTGCTTTTTCTCTTTTTTCAGCCAAGTCCTTTTCTGGACTTTTAAGTAACGTGCCATCTTTATCATATTCTAAAACATAACTCTTATAGCCATTATTATTTTCTATTATCTTGCCTCTAAATTGCTTTTTCGCTTTGCCATACCAAACATAAATAGTATCATTGCCTACATACTTTTCAGTGTAATCTGCATCTTCAATAAGACCGTAACCGTATGCTTCCCATTTGCCCTTTCCATTTGGCAGCAAACCTGCATTGTCAAACCATTCTCCTAAACCTGAATAATCACTATATTCTCTTTTGCCTTCTGTTAATAAAATGCCATCTTTATCCCATGTAGCAGAATACATCAGATATCTTTTTGCATCAAAATATCTATATTTTTTATGGCTTGTTTTTACACCTTTATAATAAACGGACTCTTCTCCATGCGTTCCATTTCCAAGATATTCAACGTAATTACCATGTAGGTCACCATGCAAATAGTTACACTGCATAATCATTTTTCCACCATAAGTCCACTCTTTATAAGACCCATTGTAATTGCCGTTTTTATCAAGACTATACTGTTTAGCAATTCTACCATTTGGCCATTTTTCAGTTTTCACTTGAGCCATTGCAAATGATATAATAAGCATACAAAAAATGCTCATATAAATTCTCCTTTTCATAAAAATTGATTTTTTGTTTCCTTCCAGCCTCAAAAAGGAATTTTCTTAAATAAGAAAGGCGCAAGACTGTTAACTTACGCCATTGATAGGTTCTGGACAAACCTCGTGTTGAACATAAAAAAAACAGCTCACGCCTTTGGTCGTTATGATAAGCACAAATGTGCACCATGCAAACCAAAGGAGAACGTATTTCTTTATTCCTTCAACTCAGATTGAATTGTCCAGATTCATCAATGAGGAATAAGCTAAACGCTTCCTATAATATGTCTCATTTCTTGAGACACTACAAATATAGTCATTATTTAGCTAATACATTCTAAACATGAGCTGTAATTTATATACGGATATATCAAATCCCAATACTTTAATCTTTGTTCCGCTGAACACAGGAATTTGTAAAATCTTTCTCCATCTGAAATATCCCTTGTATTGTATCGATATGAAAATTCATCACAATACTTATTTAAGTGCTTAGGACTTACTAAATGGTATATGCCCAATATTCCACGTTTTAATTGGCTCCAAAAACCTTCAATCGAATTGGTATGGAAACCATTCTTTGCATATATGCCTTTGCTATGGTCTACTATTTCATGCCTATAATCTTTTGACAATCCTTTATAACCTTGCCATCCATCAGATACAATGGTAGAACCTGTCTGTACAATATTATAAATGATTGTCTTTAAAGTTACTGCTCTTGCATCAGGTATAACCTCTGTATAGACTTTACCATTTGACAGCAAACCCATTACAGGCACTTTTATTTTAAGACTTCTACCTTGTGTCTTCTTTTTCTTTGAACCGCCTTTTCTATTTTTACCTCCAACATAAGTTTCATCAACCTGAGTTTCATTTTCAAATTTAGGCTTTTTCTTGCTCTTAATGTTATGTCTTATCCGACTAAGCATAAACCAAGCAGTCTTTTGAGTAACTCCTATATCCTTTGACAATTGAACACTGCTTATCCCTTTCTTATGGGATAGGAATAGATATATTGCAAGGAACCATTTTTTTAATGGAATATGTGAACTTTCAAACATTGTTCCTACTGTAACCGTAAACCGCTCCCTGCAATCCTTACATTTATATAAGCCCTTGAAAGTATCGCCTTGCTTCAACTTATAATGCAATTTACCACAATGTATATCAGATATGCTACCACAATGAGGACAAACCGGCTGTCCTTGCCACCTGACATCTTCCAAGTACACCTTGCATTCCTCCTCGGTATGCAAGGTGTCCATCAAATGTATTAGTGACTCAAATTGTAGCATATGCCAATATCAAATTTAATATGATATTGATATTATACTACACTCATGTCGAAAAGTGCAATGATTTTATCATATAATTCATATATAATCACTTTTATACTGAATATCAGTGAAATAAAGTCTAAATTAAGGTTTTTAACAATATATTAACACTCATCGTATATGTTTGTAGTATAATATGCATGTCAATGTTGGCACATAATAAAAAATGACACGATAATGGCGTTATCGTGTCATTTACTAAAGAACAGAAAGGAGGTAACAAATGAAAATTATAATAGATAATTCTATATATGAAATCGATATATCAGAATCAAAACTATTGACAATGAATATTGTGGAATTGCATATTCTTATGGCTGAAATAACACAATATCATATTAACTGTCAGAATAATCGGGTTAAGTAATAATTTATCATTTAACAATGGGATGTTAATACATTCCATTGTTTTATTCCTTTATAGGTATATTATACAACAGATGTTTTAAAAATGCAATATTATTTGTGTAATAGAGCCTACAAATGTTGGTACATTCAAATATATAGATGCGTAATAATATTATGGATTTTATTAACCCTCCTAAATTTTAATTTTATGGAATATGAACCTGTTCCTATCATTGAAAGTGTTTTAGCACTTTTGTTTTTTGGATTATTTTATTTTCTTATTTACAAAACTATTATTTCTATTATTAAACATTTAAAAAAATAAATTATGAGTTTTATTAAGCAAATAGACTATGTTCCGTTGTGATTTGCTTTCAAATTTGTATCTTTGAGTTACTAAATACAACCTCTAATAGTTTAGAAAAAATAGATTAATATGGTATATAAAAATAAAGATTACGATAAAATGGCAGAAATAGACAACAGATTAAAATTTTGCCAACAAATAGCTGAATTGCGTAGGAGTGCTGGATTATCACAGGCTGCATTAGGGGAAAAAGCCGGCATTAAACAACAAAATATTAACAATTTAGAAAATGGGAAACACTCAACAGGTATAGATGTACTTATGCGAATAGCCTCTGTTCTTGACTGCGAGATTTGTATGATAAAGAATCATTAACTAATTATTCTTTATCAGAAATATCCATATAATAAATGAAAATTTTTTTTTCTTCACTTTTGCCGAATTAACATTTAACCTGATTGAAGCAAATTAGTGGACTTGCTGCATTATTTAAGGACAAGGAGTTTTCAAATGCAAATACAGACTAACCATGAACGGAAATACACTTTACCACGTCCAATTTGACGACGACAACCATTATTTCGGGTCTATTGCAGCCATATTCAACAACATTCACGCCTGAAAGATTGGGCGTGTCAAAATCCCGCTTGTGAAGCGGTTGCGTGCCTTATTTCGTGCCAAACACTTTCGAGGCTGTAAATCAAAATAAAGTATTAACTTTAAGGGTAATCAAAGGGCGGTTAATCGCCACCCCTTAATAAAACAGAATTTAATGTAAAAATAAGATGGAAACCATATTTGACCACAAGATAACAATACAGGAGCTTAAAGAATACGAGGCTTCTTATCTTAATCGCAAGGATTATATCACCGCCATAAAAGACACTAAAATAGCTTATGGTGATATAGCAGCATTGTATGCAAATCGTGGGGATTTTGAACAAAGCGAAAAATATAAGATGTTATCTGGTTTTTACGACAATATGCCCGCTGGTATGGTTTACGATGAATGTTTGCCTTACAAATTAAGTTAAGGTTTATTGTTATCTTTGACTAAGTCTATAATAAATTCCCATTTACTTCCACCGCTCTCTAAACATTCCAATATACCCTTTTTCGAATACCCAGATAGCAAATTACCTGAGTTTTGTTTTATAAAACCAGCCAAAACATTATCGAGTTCGCCATATTTACTATTCAACAACTTATCTTTGAAGTAAGCACAAGCATCAGCCTCTTTTAACCCTGCTGCTTTAATGAAGTCTCTAAATCCGCCAACCCAATTTGAATAACCCATACCATTATCAAGCACTTGTTGTTGGTTTAACGCCTTTCCTCCCAATCTTTCAATAAAACCCTTATATTCGTGGCGAGAGACAAATTGATTTACAACTTCCATAGCAGTGCGTTTATAGTCCCCTTTGTTGTGTGGCTTAAGCCGTTCCCATTGCTTAGCTTTACAGTGTAGAATTTCGTGATAAAAACTTTCGATTGAGTATTCTTCATCAAAAGTTAGTTCTGCTTTATTCTTAATTTTATTGAGAGCTACCTTAAGTCGTGTATATGGAGAGTCTTTTAAATGAGGATAGCAAATGTTGTTAAACTCAATAACCCCAGCCGGTGAGTTTGCGTGCATTATTGAAAAGGAACCTCTTTTTGATGCTTGTTTATATATGCCAACAGTTATAGCCTTAGCGTTAGTCTCTTCAGGATACATCTTAAAAAACCTATCCATTACTCCTTGAACTTCTATGATTGAATCTATTGGCTTGTCTCCCATAATTACAGTTGCCTTGCGCTCATTCCACTCTGAACGTATCGCCCCTTCTTGTTCCTCTGTCCTGTTTTGGTGCCGTATATCTGCACGTTCTTGTATCGATAGGAGTTTTGGTACAATGATGTTATTGACGACTTGTTTGTCTATTCCTGATGCAAAGATTAACCCCTCCGCTATTTTGCCGTCCTTAAAATTATCACGGATAAAGTACGGTGTATTATTTGCTCCAAACCGCCCTTTGTTCTCCTCTATCCAATTCGTAAAACTATCAGGCATTTGATTGACGGTGTTCACACTATCGGTGTTGGTTGGTTCACCGTTGATTATCCGCTCGGTGTCGCCTTTTAGCTCCTCGATGGTTTTAAGGATAGGCACTGCGTGACAACGGCACTGCGGATGCCAGCCCTTGAATTTGAAATACTTTGGGTATCGACCAACAAGGCGTTCGCATACGGTGCATTTGCATTGTGGTTCATGGTTCGACCGTTGCACCTCAAACCCAATGACAAAATCAAGTTGTTGCCAACGTAGTGTTGTGATTTGCTTTCAAATTTGTATCTTTGAGTTACTAAATACAACCTTACCTATATTCATTTCACTAAGCCTACCAGTTGTGATTTGCTTTCAAATTTGTATCTTTGAGTTACTAAATACAACCTACCACTGGTATGTTCCGGCACTAAGCGAAGTTGTGATTTGCTTTCAAATTTGTATCTTTGAGTTACTAAATACAACCTATCGCCAAATAATGTTATTGCAGAAATTAGTTGTGATTTGCTTTCAAATTTGTATCTTTGAGTTACTAAATACAACCGGCTTTGTTTGGCGAGTTCTTACCCCTGCGGTTGTGATTTGCTTTCAAATTTGTATCTTTGAGTTACTAAATACAACCCCCTCCATGATTCGCCCAAATATTCTCTATGTTGTGATTTGCTTTCAAATTTGTATCTTTGAGTTACTAAATACAACCTTCATAAATTTACTCTTACCGTGATGAGTTGTTGTGATTTGCTTTCAAATTTGTATCTTTGAGTTACTAAATACAACCCTTGTGAAATTTGCCTTTGGGCATACGTAAGTTGTGATTTGCTTTCAAATTTGTATCTTTGAGTTACTAAATACAACCTGTCGATTGCTCAACAAGGTCTTGCTAAGTGTTGTGATTTGCTTTCAAATTTGTATCTTTGAGTTACTAAATACAACCGAAAGCTGAAAGTTTTAAAAGGAAGAATAGTTGTGATTTGCTTTCAAATTTGTATCTTTGAGTTACTAAATACAACCTTACTGTTATGAATACAAGTAAAAGGATAAGTTGTGATTTGCTTTCAAATTTGTATCTTTGAGTTACTAAATACAACCTGGTGCCAGTAATGTGGCAAATGGGAATATGTTGTGATTTGCTTTCAAATTTGTATCTTTGAGTTACTAAATACAACCCAGACAACTAAGGTATATGCAGAGATACAAGTTGTGATTTGCTTTCAAATTTGTATCTTTGAGTTACTAAATACAACCAATCGGAAACAAGTAATTGTAATGGGTGCGGTTGTGATTTGCTTTCAAATTTGTATCTTTGAGTTACTAAATACAACCTTCAGGATCATCTTTAGCTATGATGATACCGTTGTGATTTGCTTTCAAATTTGTATCTTTGAGTTACTAAATACAACCACAGGCTTCTTTTTTAATGTCGTAAAGATGGTTGTGATTTGCTTTCAAATTTGTATCTTTGAGTTACTAAATACAACCTCGAATGGTAATATGTCCGCACTGCGGTAAGTTGTGATTTGCTTTCAAATTTGTATCTTTGAGTTACTAAATACAACCCCATTTGCACTTGGCTTAAGTCCCTTAATCGTTGTGATTTGCTTTCAAATTTGTATCTTTGAGTTACTAAATACAACCGGTTTGCGGTATGGCTGTAAGCAGGATAAGGTTGTGATTTGCTTTCAAATTTGTATCTTTGAGTTACTAAATACAACCTGAATGTCAACAACATTCTGATAAACAACACATTGTAGTTTGTTTTAGGATTAAAAAATCAGGTTGTATTAAATTATAAATCCCGTCATAATGACGGGATTTATAATTTAAAAAAGTTCTAATTGCTGATATGGTGCTACTGGTTCCATCTCTTTTACCCCAAAAAATAATTCCATATTGCCAAATTGCTTATCAGTTATTGTTAGTATGCAAACTTTTCCATCTTTTGAAAGGAATGATTTTACACGCTTTATATGAACTTCAGCGTTCTCTTTACTTGGACAGTTACGAATATATATGGAAAACTGGAACATCGTAAACCCGTCTTCTATAAGTCGCTTACGAAATAATGCCGCATGACGCTGCTGCTTTTTGGTTTCTGTCGGCAAATCAAACAATACTAACACCCACATAATACGATATTCACTTAAACTGCCCATCTTATTTTTGCGGATATATTATCCTTCTTGATTCTCCTGAAAAACATTTATATAAAGATGCCGTTGTCTGTGATACAGCAACCATTAGCGGAGTACGATTTCCGTCAATTTTAACAACCATCGAAGAAATGGATAACAATTCTGCTTTTACATCTTTTGTAAGTTCTTTATAGGCGAACCCTTTATTAATAATATCTATTACCAAATCATCTATATAAGGGCGATAAGGTTCCATTATATCATCGGCTAAGCAATAGGCATTATATCTGTTATGGTGATGTATTCCTAATGTTGGTAACATTCCGCTAATTACAAGTGCTCTTGCTACAATGGCGCGCAATATGGCATAGCCATAATTCAACAAATTATTAGGGGGCTCCCCTTCCCTATTTCTTGTAAACGTAATTATATCGGGGAACATATTCCGCCAATAATATGCAGCGGCACGCGCCTCTATATTATCTGTATCTCCACTCTTAACATCGTTTGACCATGCAAGCATATTACCAACTTCTGCACCTCTTTTACATTTAAGGACAACGGCTTGATTTGCAATCTTTGCCTGTATAGTTTGTTGCCATAACTGCTTTTGTAAGGGTAACGAAGCATCTATCTGACTACGAAATCTCTCATTTTGTGTTGTATTTCCATAAAGTGGTAACATAAGCCCGGCAGGCATTCGGCTGTTGTTACATGTTATTAATGCGCAACTGTTCTCTAACAAAGCGTCAATAACACCTTGCGTAATAACAATTCTGTTATTATCCAGAACTACAATACCTATATCTTCTATTGGGATTGTGCGCTCTGCCTCTTTTTTAAAAGTATCGGGCAATGTATTATTGTTCTCTACTTCCGGTAAACGAAGTACCAACTGGGCTTTGCGCATACTCAGATATATGGGATTACCAAAATACAACGTCCTTTTTATCATATAATAAGAGTACTGTTTTAATATTCCCCTACAAAAACAATCCTTCCGGCATGATCAATTCTTACTTTTACTACCTTTTGCACAAAGTCCAGATTAGTGCACCGCTTAAAAACTACTCCTTTCAACTCTGATTTTTCGGCAACCGTAGTCTCTAAATGATGTCTGAAATAATAATCGTTATATGACAGTTTCTGAACACGATATAGATTCTTGCTTATCTCTGCATAATTATCCGGATCTGTCAAATCTATGTTTTTAGGATCAAATCCTGTTGCTTCATTTGGGAATACAAAATACTCGTTTTGTTTTAAAGAAAACAAGAATCTCCAACCGTCAACATGTTTATATGTTTTATCTACAACTGATAAATCTTTATCTTTAGCTCGCATTGTTGCCTCATAGAAAGAGGTTATAACAGTATGCAATTTACCTTTATCGTCTATATACATTGCTGCATGGTGATTATTTCCCGTATTTACAAAGTCAACAGGCTGTTTCTTTCCGTTATTGTATATTATGTTACCGTCTTTGTCTTTTTTATCGTGTAAGGCAATAGGATTGTTTATACCTCCGTTTATAGTAACACGTTTTACAGATATTCCTTTGCTTTCGTTAAGCCAGATAGGGCTCTCAACTAAATTAGAGAATGCTTCTTTGACATTACCGTTATATTGAGCTATTCGTTCTTTAAGGATGTTTTTTATATGCGTATCTATTACTTTATCTACGTTAAGATCGGGGGAAATATCTTTTCTGATAGTATATACATATTCGAATGAGACTGTTTTTACCTTTTCGGGAACTTTTTCGGTATGTAATTCATCGCAATATAACGGATTTTTATCCAAACCATTTTTACCTATGAATGCTTTCTTAGGATCGTTGCCAAACTCGGCAAGCCTTTTTAGTAATGCGGTGCGATAGATCTTATTGGCCACTTGCTCTATTTTATCTATGTTAAAACCCGATCCTACAATTTCTTCTTTAGTAACGTATCTTTGTATTCTTCCAAATACAGACTCTTTATGTAATTGTCCACGCGGTGTAATCTGTACTTTTTTAATATCCGCGCATTTTGTTTTTATGATATTTGTATTCTTGGTTGTTACTTTGTTTTTTGCGTTTATTGATATTAATATCTCTTCTAACCGTTTTTGGGCTACTTCTCTGAACTCGTTCAACGGCATAGGGGGCTTAAATTTAAGTTTGTTCTTTGTATCGCGATATAGATCTTTCTGCTCTATTGCATATATTGAGGATGATTTATCGCTCCGAGCATTAAGGTTGTTCAGGTACTGAATATAAGAGTGCTTTGTAAAAGCAATTACCAAAGCATCCATAGCATGGTGACGATGGTCGTTGCGTTTTGTCCAGTCTTTAATCTTATGGATATCTCTTCCGTCTTTATCTTTGTATGTTTCGGTAAGTCCAAGTTTGCTGTATTTATCCCAATTCAACTCCTGCATAACGTTTATCAACTGCCAGTCTTCTCGTAAACGATTGGTTATAGATCCTGTCGTGGGGACAACAACCTTAACTATATGTTCAAGAATTTCAATGGCTTTAATACTTATATACTGGGTATTGCGCATATCTCTATCTATGAATCCTGACGGTATTTCGCTGTCTGTCATTAATAATTTATCGCGCTTAAACGAAGTTATTGCTCCGCTTTTATATAAGCTATCGATACGTGCCTTATATTCTGTGGCACCTACATTGCCATATTTACTTTCTACATAATCATATGCAGTAGCATTCCCTTTTTCTATGTTGTACTCTCTTCTCTCTATGGTTTTATTGGAAAAAGAGTCGTCAAATAATTTTGCTTGGGGTATAATATGTTCTATGTCAAACTCTTTAGAAAATAGTTTTTCTTTAGATATATATTCGTTTGTATAGAGTGTTTTAAAACCATTATCTTTTAATTCTAAATATAGCTTGTAACGAAGTATATCGTTTTTACTTACATATATTATTCCAAAATCTTCATTAAGTATCTTCCGATATTTTTCATTTTTTGCGGATGTTTCATTAATGTTCTTTGTCTGACCTTCTCGCTCTTTTGCGCTCTTTTTTAGATCTCTGGCTAGTTCAACTCTTATTTCATCTGGTTTACCGTATAAATCTATTATCTCGTTTACAACATTGACCGTTTGATTAAGTATTTTTTCTACAATTGGATTACGTAATGAGTTGCACTCAACAGGTTTTAACTTGTCATCTAATATTTTACTATCAAGCGCGTCTTTTGTAAGTGAATGTTTTGAGTGGTTATATCCGGCTTTTAAGCATGCAACATCATATTTATCACCATCTTTCAGATACGGTAATATCTTGCGAATTGCTTTTGCGCTGAGGTTCCCATAATCATTTTGAAATGACACTTTTGCCAATATTTCAGCATACTCTTTTTCAAAACCGAACAGAGTAGTAAGTTTATCAATAAGGCGCCCATTTCCAGTCCTTGTATTGTCACTCTCGAAAGAGTATAGGAGATGCCATAACCGATATAACGGTTGCTGTTCAAACTCTTTATCTTCTGTGTATAAATTTAAATTAAGAATATCTGCATTATATCCAAGGCTACTAAAAATATCATTTACTATACTGTTAACGTCTTTTGCCTTCATCTTAGAAAAATCGTACTCTCCGTTGCCTGTCTGTGTTATAATTTCGCTGTAAGCCTTATAAAACAGATAATTTGTCTGATTTCCTTGTATCTCATTATAATTAATTTCAAAATCGCTACTCTTTTTTTGCAGCAACTTAAGTATTGCTGCATTTTTCATATTCTCCCTGATATTCAATTCTGAGAATAAAAGATCTCTTTCTAATTTATCAAGTGGTCTTGTTTCTTTAGTTGTTTTATCCTTAAGCTCAATGTTATTAATTGTTTGCCATATCTTAAACTCCTGAAATAAAGGAGATGATTTAGGGCAAACTTTTAGCCCTATCCTCTTGATTTTGTCATTACCGTCTATCTTCAAGCCAATCTCTCTACTTTCAAACTCGCAAAAGCCAACAAGACCTTTTTGACTTTTTAACGATCGCTGATAAAATATACTAACATCTCTGACATCTTTTTTCAATTCAGGTGTCAGTTCTTTATGATATTCAGATTGCTTTTCCCATATCGTCTCAAATTCATCCAGATAATCCTGACGATAAAAGATTCTGTTTTTAAGGCTGGTATTGGGATCGTTATCCAATAGTGTCATTAAATACTGACCTACGGTCTGTTTATTGAAATATAACTCCTTGCTACGGTCACTTATTGCCCCTAGATAACCACTTGATTTATTTATTAAACCGTTTATATCACTTATAACATAAGCCAATTCTTCTTTTGTTAGTTGACGGCTTAATGCCTCAACTCTCCATTTATATGTCTGTGCCTTTTTTTCTTTTCCTTTGTTTTCAGCCGGAGATATTCCATATTTTGCTGAAAATATCTTAGTGGTAATTAATTTTGTCTTGCCGATTATCTGATCTATGAATTCTTCGGTAAGAATATCAGGATAAAAATTCTTTTGAAAAGAGCATATCTTATCAAATTCGTATTGCAAATCAGATCGATAAAAATCCGGAATATAATGTTCTCCTTTTTGCAATAAATCCGAAACATATTTACCTGGGGTGATATCGTTATCGTAAAGATATTTTGCAATATCCATTCCGTTGATCAATTTGCCTTCATCGCTCTCTGATGTGGTTTTACGACTACTTTTATATCCGCGCTTTTTATTTATCATAAGCAATACTGCGGTAAGTTCTTTAAGCGAAATTTCGCTTACTGCTGCTCTTGCTCTTAGACGATAGGTCTCAAATGTTGTCTTATTCCCATTTTCAGACAATATTGTATCATCATGAATAAAATTATTCTCCTTAAAAATATCAATGAGATTTTGCCTGCGAAGTTTGTATCTGTATAAATTTAAACGAGCACCATGCTTTAGTCTCCTCTCTGAATTGACTGTTTTTCCTTTGGCCCCTTTTTCAAAATTTGATTGCTCGTCAGATGTTAATGTATTTACTCTTACGCCTAACTTTATAATTTCAGATTTTTCCTCTCTACTTTCAGCTTCTTTAACCAATGCCCATCCAACACTTGTGGAACCAAGATCTAAACCTAATATTGTTTTCATATGTTATATTATTAATTTCTTTTGTAAAAATAAACAAACTTTCCCAATAAGAAAATTTGTTTAGTAAAATTTATTTCAATATATTTGCAAGACAATTTTGAAGCAAATCACAATAAGGATTATTCCGTTGTGAAAACATTCGAGGCGGGGACAGTTTATTCTGTTCTCGTCTTTTTTTATGGTATCTAACTGTATTATTAAATAAATAGACGCCATAAGTGATTATAACCACTTATGGCGTCGTAAAATTATATTGTGTAATTCTTATGTTTACTTATATGATGCAGTATATATTGCTGTAACCTCTTCATCGGTAAGGAGATGGGGATCGAGGGCAAATAGATTGCCTACCGTACGACGGGCATTTTCTAAGAAACGGGGAATATCACTCTCCTTTATGCCATAGTCGGATAGTTTTATATCTTCAACACCGCACTGTTTCTGAAGCTCTGCCAATGCCGTAAGGAATTCTTTTGGTGATGTGGCTTTCTTACCTGTCATAGCCTCTGCCATTTTCTTATATTTAGCCGGGTAATCGGCCACAAATGCCGCGAAATATGCCAATGATATTGCAATAAGCCCTGCCCCATGCGGCAGATTGCCGAAATATGCACTCATTGCATGCTCCATTGAGTGTTCTGATGTACAGCAAGAGGTTGATTCTACCATTCCCGACAATGTACTGGCTAACGCAACGTCAGTGCGCGCCTCTATATCCATACCGTTAGAAACAGCTTTAGGTAAGGATTTTGCTATCAGTTCAATGCTTTTAAGTGCATAAATATCGCTTATCGGTGTTGCGATAGAGGCTATGTACCCTTCTGCGGCATGAAAAAAGGCATCAAATCCCTGATATGCAGTAAATTTTGACGGGACAGAGACCATAAGTTCAGGATCCACTATGGCAATTACCGGAAACAGAGCAGGAATACCATAGCCTATTTTTTCATTATTGTCTGTAATAACCGTCCATGGATCATTTTCTGTTCCTGTACCTGCCGTTGTGGGTATTGCAACAATAGGCAATGCACCTTTGGGTGTAACTCCTTTTCCGCTACCGCCTACTATATAATCCCAATAATCTCCATCATTTACTGACATAAGGGCTATGGATTTGGCACTATCAATGGAACTGCCGCCCCCTAATCCAATAACAAAATCGCAATTTTCACTGCGAGCAATTCCGGCTCCTTCCATAACATGCTCTTTTACTGGATTTGCCTCTATTTTATCGTAAACTACATACTCTACTCCCTGTGTTTTAAGTGCTTTAGTAACACGACATAAGTATCCATACTTACGCATTGACACTCCGGCAGAGATGACAATCAGCGCTTTATTGCCAGGAAGATTTTCTGTTTCAAGTGAATTTATCGTACCACAGCCAAAAATAAGTTTGGTTGGTATCTGTTGTGTAAACCTTGCTATCATATATTTATAAATTTAAATTTGCTTATTACAAATATATGTATTTAGATTTTAGATTAAAAGCCAAAAAAGTGTAATTCTTATAATGATTTAATACCGTTTTTTGCATGGTAGTCAAATATTGACTTCCACGATCAATTAGCAAATAAGTACCTTGCAATATGTTTTATCGTAATTAAAGGGTGATACAATATCATTCGCGGTCCTGAATATTGCATGACGTTTTTTATTCGTTTGCGCATAGCTAAGTTATAACAATGGTTTGCGCACTTGCGACAGATGGGCTTATTCTCTCCATTTAGGCATTTTTTGAGCCGCTCAATAGAATATCTCAAAAGTTCACGGCAATCGCTACAAAGCTCCTTATTTTGCTCTTTATGGCGACAATAGAGTCTTATCATAATCTCTACCGTCTTTTGTTCTTCTGCAATTCTCCCCATATCCTACTTTGCTTGTATTAAAATAAGGAGACCATGATATAATCGTCAGACAGGTTTAATTCTTAAAATAGAAACCTGTGTTATTTATACTATAAGCCCACCTATTATCTCTTGTACTGAGTGACATCCCTGCCTTACAAGATACTCCTCTATGCCGTCAATAATCTTTACCGTTACTGTCGGATCTATAAAATTAGCTGTTCCTACTTGTACGGCAGTTGCACCTGCTAAAAAAAATTCAACGGCATCAGTTGCATTCATAATTCCCCCTAATCCTACCACGGGGATTTTTACTGCCTGAGAAACTTGCCACACCATACGTAATGCAATAGGTTTTACGCATGCTCCTGAGAGACCTCCTGTTATTGTAGATAGCCGTGGCGAACGCTTCTCGGCATCTATTGCCATGCCAAGGAGTGTGTTTATTAATGAGACGGAATCCGCCCCTTCTCCCTCTGCTGCACGGGCTATCTCTGCTATATCTGTAACATTGGGCGAGAGCTTTACAATAAGGGTTTTATCATAAGCTCGGCGAACGCTTGCAACAACCTGCTCAACACTACGGCATGAGGTTCCGAATGCCATTCCTCCCTCTTTTACGTTAGGGCACGATATATTGAGTTCTATTGCCGAAATGTTATCCAATTGTGCAATCTTCTCTGTAACGGCAACGTAATCGGCAATGGTAGAACCTGAAACATTCACTACTACGGACGTATCAAGATTCTTTATAGTGGGATATATCTCTTTTATAAAATAATCTACACCCTTGTTTTGCAAACCTACGGCATTAAGCATTCCTGAAGGTGTTTCTGCCATGCGTGGGGATGGATTACCTTCGCGGTGAGTTAAGGTTGTCCCTTTGACAATTATCCCTCCAAGACGAGACAAATCTATAAAATCACTGTATTCAGTACCATAACCGAATGTACCCGATGCTGTCATAACGGGGTTTTTCAGTTTAAGATTTCCTATATTTACGCCTAAATTCACCATTGCAACTCCTTTATATTAAATACAGGGCCTTCCTTGCATACACAAATATTTCCTTTTGTTGTATTTTCAACACAACAAAGACAGGCTCCGATACCGCACGCCATCTCATTTTCAAGTGAAACCTCGCAATTTGCACCATTGTCAGTGGCAAGCCTAGCCACAGCCATCATCATAGGGCGAGGACCACAGCAATATATCATATCAAAATTAATTTTCTGCAATATAGTATGTTGTGTTACAAATCCTTTCTCTCCTTCTGAACCGTCCTCTGTTGTAACATAAGTATCCGATATGGCATTAAAATCATCTATCTGCAATAAGTCGCCTTTTGTTCTTGCACCCAAAAGGAAGATTGGCTTATATCCCATACCCTTCAACTCTGCGCCTAAATAGAGCAATGGTGCTACTCCAACTCCTCCGCCAACTAACAGAAGGCTTCTCTGGACTCCCTCTGGGTAGGAAAAACCGTTGCCTAAAGGATAAATAATATTTATTATATCTCCCGGTTTTGCGCCTGAAAGCCTCACAGTCCCGGCACCTACTTTTTGTACCAAAAGCCAGAGTTCATTTTTAGTCCTACATATATAGTTTATTGATATTGGACGACGAAGAAATGTCTTAGGCTCCCCGTCAACGAGTACTTCAACAAATTGACCGGGAACAGCAATAGGTATCTCTGAACCATCAAAAGGGGTTAACTTAATCAACACATATTTTGAATGAATATTGCTGTTTGACGTAACACGCATATCCATTATATATTTTCTCATACGTTTTTCATCCTTTAATTCGTACAAAATTAGTAAAAACAGGGGAGAAAACAATCGCATTTAAGGATTGACAATGAAAAAATTCTAAGATCATAATATATAATGATTTTTATCTCCTTTCAAAAGTTTCAAATGTATTGTCTGAATAATAAAGAATGATTTTATCAACTTTACGCAATATTTTCCCTTGAATTTCTATTTCACTCTTTTCTGATACAGTATCAAAATGGCTCATAATACTATTGTTTTCTAACATATTAGGTGCTTTTACTGCATCAGTTAACTCAATTTCCTTGCAATATTTTGCACCGTCATCAATAGTTGTACGGTTTTGCTCAAAAGAACTGAAGAGATCGGTCGACGACTCCTTACTTGATCTGAAGCCGGGATCACCCTCACCAAACATAAGCCAATTAATTGAGATATAAGGATATGCTTTGTGTATTTTAATTATAATATCCTTGCTTACCTCATTTCTTCCACTAAGACAATGTGATAGGGTAGAACGATTAATTCCCACTATATCAGCAAATTCTCCATCGCTTAAATGTTCATAAGCTATGATTTCTTTTATTCTGTCATCCATTTTTTGTATTAATCTACTATTTACATATGCAAATTACAGATACAAATGTAACTTCAATATTTTAGATGTACAAATCACATTTGTACGTACATGTGATTTACTTTTGTATATAAAGATATTGCGCGATTGTTATTGACGTTCTATTTAATTAAACCAGTAGTTTAATTAAATAGAATACAACTACTGATTATCAATTGTTTACATATCAACAATAACTACCATAACCTCATATATACCCAACAAATAACGCTATATGTTATACTATAAGTATAACATATAGATATATAATGCTGATTACGTGCTTATTACACTATACATATACCTAAAACAAATACATCATATATACATGTTCACAAAAATACATCGCTACAACTACTTTTGTAATGTGACTATATTATGTTTCTTAATAATTATGATTATACCTCATCTTATTTTATGCCGTTTTGTAATTTCAGACATGAAAAATTCACAAATATACATTAACACGTTCTTAACATGGTGTTAATAACTTTTTGAGGTAACAACAAAGATTTATGTCGTCAAAGATTTGTCTTGTTTATTGATTTTTTACAAAAAAAGAGCATGCTCATCCCTTTTTTGTATTTGAAATTATCACTACGTGCTGTCATTAATGCCATAACACTCTGTATAAAAGGATATTATGCTTGTTTTTGGGCTGTTTTGAGCCTATTTCCTTGCGTTATTACGCATTAACTGACAGATGGGCATGAAATATCATCTTATCTATGGGGATAAGATGAAAATATATCTGTGCTTTTTATTTTTTATAAAGTAGAAGGGAGGATGTGGATCATTAAAATATCCAATGTTAAAAAAGATTGGGTATAAATTTATTGAGGAAAAATAGTGTCGTGTAAATTTAATATTTTATCAGACAATACCCTCTCAATAATATTAGTGCATTATTTTATATAACAACTCTCGGAGAAGAGCTGAGTTGGTTGTGTTTGGGGCTATACCTATACCTTTAGATTTTGCATCATATTCACGAATATATGAAATTATATCTACACACTTAAATACGGTATAATTTTGCATGGCTGTTTTGTAATCACGCACCTGATATATGTTCTTTAAATTCAACTCATGAGATATCCCGACATCTGTTTTATCTTTTGAATAATATAGTATCAGCAGATTGGAGAAAAAGTTAAAAAGTACGCTTATAGTCACTATTAAAGGGTTATTTTTGGGATTCTGTTCAAAATATGCAGCTATCTGTGCGACCTTATATATGTCTTTATTAATAACGGCAGCCTGCAACTCATAATTATTGTAATCCTTGCTTATTCCAATATTTTCCTCTACCTGAATGGCTGTTATAATATTATTTGACTTAATGGTAAGTTTCAACTTTTGCAACTCTCCTACCATGCGGTTAAGGTCTGCTCCTATTGAATCGGCCAACATAGCTACTGCTTTAGGTTCAATAGTAAGTGCATTATCTTTTACGTATCCGTTTATAAAAGAGGGTAATTGAGAGTCGTATAGCCTCTTTGATTCATACACAATGCCTATTTTTTCGATTGCCGAGATAAGCTTTTTATCTTTTATCAGACCTTCTTTGTAATTTACAACAAGTACGGTTAAAGGTTGATAATCTTCAACATAATATATAAGGTCTTCTATCTTCTCAAGATATTGTGCCTCCTTTACTACTATCAGCTGCCGCTGGGACATCATCGGATAACGCTTTGCACCATTTATCAATGAAGATATTTCGGTCTCCAAACCATAAAGTATAGTCTGATTAAAATCGCGTTCTGACTCCTCCAGAGCATTTTCAATAATAGCATCTGTTATAAGGTCTATGTAATACGGCTCGTCTCCCATTAAAAAGTATATCGGCTTAAATATCCCTTTTTTTATATCGGATATTATCTGAGCATACTTATTTTGTACTTGTGCCATAAAACTTAACTGCTGATTATTTATTGCCGACCGGCTACTTTTTCTTAAATTTGAGGTAAATTTACGGAATTAAATTCTCTACCGCAAATTATTATCTCCAATGACCGAATTAAATTTACCGAAATACGACTGCAAATTAAAGATTATGGATGGCAAAAGATATATTTTTGACCCTCTTAGAAAACGTTTTGTAAGAATAACTCCGGAAGAGTGGATTCGGCAACATTTTGTTAATTTCCTTATATGTATGAAGGGGGTTCCTGCCGGACGTATTGGGAATGAGATATCTCTTTCTTTAAACGGAACAAAACGTCGTTGCGATACTGTTATTTATAATGACTATGGGATGCCGTGTGCTATTATAGAGTACAAATCACCTAACATTGATATAACTCAGACCGTTTTCGACCAGATTGCCCGTTACAACTCAGTTATGAAAGTTAAATTTCTGATAATCAGCAACGGAATATGTCATTATTGCTGTAAAATAGATTACGAAAGTGTAAGTTATTCTTTTCTTAAAAATATACCAGACTACCACTCTCTCGCAATAGAAGATGTTTAATGGTTACATAATATAAATAGAAAGACCGCTTTAAGAGCGGTCTTTCTATTTATATATCATATTTTTACTCAATTCCTGCCAACTCAGGATCTATCATTACGCGACCACAGTATTCGCATACTATAATTTTTTTGCGTAGTTTTATATCAAGTTGCCTTTGTGGGGGAATTTTATTGAAACAACCTCCACATGCATCTCGCTGTATATAAACGATTCCTAATCCGTTACGAGCATTTTTACGGATGCGTTTGAAGGAGTTTAATAAGCGTGGCTCTATATTCTGTTCGAGTTTTTTTACCTTTTCCCTTATTTTTTCTTCATCCTGACGTGTTTCAGATATGATCTCTTCCAATTCATTGCGTTTATCCTGCAAGTCCAGAGAACGGTCTGAAAGCAGCTTCTGCAACTCTTCAACTTCAGCTTTACGGTCGGTTATCTGTTTAATAAGGTCTTTTGCCTTTTTATCTATGGATTCAATCTCTAATCCCTGATATTCTATCTCTTTAGAAAGATGATCAAACTCCTTGTTGTTGCGTACATTGTTCTGTTGCTCAGTATATTTTTCAATGAGCGCTTGAGCATTCTGCATATCAACCTTTTGAGCGGCAACAACTGCCTGAGACTCTTTTATATTGCTCTTATAATTTTCCAAACGGGTCTCCATACCTACAATGCTGTCTTCAAGGTCTTTGACCTCTAACGGAAGTTCTCCGCGAAGAGTTTTTATACGGTCTATCTCCGAAAGTAATGTCTGTAACTCATAAAGCGCCTTAAGACGCTCTTCTACTGTGTATTCTTTCTCTTTTGCTGCTGCCATCTTACAAATAATTTACAGGATTCGTCCCCACTTTTGTATAACGAACTGCAAAGTTAGGGAATTTTTTTGTAATTATATCACAAAAAATATCTTTTGTGTATTGTTCAGTTTCATAATGTCCGGCATCTACAAGTAGTATCTGCTCTTCTGTCGAAAAATAATCATGATAACCTATCTCTCCGGTTATAAAAGCATCTGCGCCGGAGGATATGGCTGCAGGTAGTAAAAATGCTCCTGCACCTCCACACAGGGCTACGCGTTGAACTTTTCCTCCAAGAAGATTTGAATGCTTTATTACACCACAATGGAAAACATTCTTAACCATTTCAAGAAAATCAGTCTCATCCATAGGCGATAGCAACTCTCCCACTACGCCAGAGCCAACCCCCTTCCATTTATTTTCTATTTTTGTAATATCGTATGCCGGCTCTTCGTAACAGTGTGCCTCAAACAGACGTTTTAATATTACATCTTTTAAATACGCCGGAAATAAGACCTCTATCCGCTCCTCTTCTTCGTGATGTTCTTGCCCAATCTCTCCGCAATAAGGGTCTGCGCCCTCTCCTGCCCTGAATGTGCCGTATCCGCTCATGTTATAACTACATCTATCATAGTTGCCAATACGACCTGCACCAGCAGCAAAAAGGGCTTCTCTGACTTTTGTCGAATTGGTTTCAGGAACGAAAGTAACTAACTTAAGAAGTTTTTCGTCGGCTGGTGACAATACCGATATATCTCCAAGTCCAAGCTCTTCGGCAATTTTGTAATTTACACCGCCAAACGCATTGTCAAGATTAGTATGCGCTGCATATACTGTTATTTCGTTACGAATAGCTTTTATAACGGTACGCTCAATATAATTTTTGCCTGTAATAGATTTTAATCCTTTAAACAAAAGAGGATGATGCGAGATTACTAAATTTATACCGTTTTCTACGGCTTCGTCTATGACATCTTCAGTAACGTCAATACATAGGAGTACTCCGGTTACATCATTTTTCTTATTTCCGATCTGTAATCCTGAATTGTCATATTTCTCCTGCAATGACAACGGAGCCACATCTTCAATAGCTGTAATAATCTCGGAGATTTTCATATTATATTTTATTTATTTGTGCGGATTAAGTTTGATCTGCAACTCTTGCAACTGTGCATCGTCCAAAATAGCCGGGGCTCCACTCATTGTGTCGCGACCAGAGTTGTTTTTTGGGAAAGCGATGCAGTCACGGATAGAGTCTAATCCGGCAAGCAGAGATACTAAACGGTCTAAGCCAAAAGCTAAACCTCCGTGAGGTGGGGCTCCGTACTTGAAGGCATTCATAAGAAACCCGAACTGGTAGTGCGCTTTCTCTGGTGTAAATCCTAAGACTTCAAACATCTTATCCTGCAAGGTACTGTCATGTATACGTATTGAACCTCCGCCTAACTCCACGCCATTAAATACCATATCATAGGCATTTGCTCGTACTTCTCCGGGATTAGTATCAAGCAGTGATATATCTTCTTGTTTTGGTGCTGTAAACGGATGGTGCATCGCATAATAGCGTTGTGTCTCTTCGTCCCATTCTAAAAGCGGGAAGTCTACGACCCAAAGCGGTGCAAATTTATTTTTATCTCGTAATCCAAGACGTGTTCCCAATTCAAGCCGTAATTCGCACAGCGCCTTGCGTGTCTTCATTGCATCGCCAGACATTATAAATAGCATATCTCCTGCTTTAGCTTCGAATTTAGCTGCCCAAGCCGCCAAATCTTCTTGTGTATAAAACTTATCCACTGAAGATTTATATGATCCGTCAGTTTCGCATTTTACATAGACAAGCCCCTTTGCTCCTACCTGAGGGCGCTTAACGTACTCGGTAAGTTCGTCTATCTGTTTGCGTGAATATGATGCGCAACCCTCTGCACATATACCTCCTACGTATTCTGCACTATCAAAAACTTGAAAATTTTTCCCTCCTGTAAGCTCTTTTATCTCTACAAATCGCATTCCAAAACGAATATCGGGTTTATCGCTTCCGTAATATTTCATCGCTTCGTGCCATGTCATTCGCGGAAAGGCTCCTTTAAAATCAATCCCTTTTATCTCTTTAAATATATGTTTTATCATCCCTTCAAAGATATCAAGAACATCTTCTTGCTCAACAAAAGACATTTCGCAATCTATCTGTGTAAATTCTGGTTGTCTGTCAGCTCGCAAATCTTCATCTCTGAAACATTTTGCAATCTGGAAATAACGATCAAAACCAGATACCATAAGAAGTTGTTTAAATGTCTGTGGTGATTGTGGAAGTGCATAAAATTCTCCCGGATTCATGCGTGACGGAACAACAAAATCCCGCGCGCCTTCGGGGGTGGACTTTATAAGTATCGGGGTCTCTATCTCAAGAAAATTTTGTGAATCGAGATAACGTCTTACCTCAAAGGTCAATTTGTGACGCAATTCAAGGTTTTTGCGCACACAACTGCGACGCAGATCAAGGTAACGATACTGCATGCGTAGGTCATCTCCTCCATCGCTATCATCCTCTATCGTAAAAGGAGGTGTTTCTGACGTACTAAGAATATTAAATACCGTCACTATTATCTCTATTTCACCTGTTGGAATACTGCTATTCTTATTTGAGCGCTCTTTTACAGTACCTTTTATCTGCATTACGTACTCTCTACCAAGTTTATTGGCCGCTTCGCACAATTCGGCATCAAGCTCGTGGTTAAATACTAACTGCGTTATACCGTAACGATCACGTAGATCGACAAACGTCATTCCTCCCATTTTGCGAATACGCTGTACCCATCCTGCCAAAGTCACTTCGCTATTCACGTCGGTCATACGTAACTGACCGCAAGTTTTAGTTCTGAACATATATTATATAGTTTCAATAGCCAGAGTATATTCACTCTGTTTTCTGATACAAAAGTAAGATAAAAACAGCGTTTTTTCAAACTTGCTGTATATTAATATTTACTATCGTTTTTGTAGATCAAAAAAAATATATATCTTTGTGTCGCGAAAGGAACGGAGTGTAGCGCAGTCCGGTAGCGTGCCTGCTTTGGGAGCAGGTGGTCGCAGGTTCGAATCCTGTCACTCCGACAGAGCTAAAGATCAAGGAGTTACATTTATGTAACTCCTTTTTTTGTGCCTAAAATTTGCTGGAATCAGCGCTGTTTTTTACATCTATTATACATTTAAGGAGATAAAAGGGGATATTTGGAACGCCTTAACTTTAAAATAGCTTGAAAATTTTAGAGGCTATGGCAACTTATAAAAATAATTCTCGACACATGAAGAGCAATTAAAAATAATAAATATCCGATAAAGTTGAAAATATACAGAGCCAAAGACACTATTTATAGCTAATAACGTTTAATAAAAATCATCATTCGACAAAATAGATTGTCTGAATTTAGATTTGCTTGAAGACGAACGTATTAAACGACAAAGCTGCCATGGTGCCTTTGAAATGCTGATCTGCTACTGAAATCTGGATAGACGATTGCTGATCGAGGTTGTTATACAAGACTATGACCACACTCCCATCTGGGTTTTCAAAAGCAAGTGAATTGGTTTGATCATCGGTTATCATCACGCGCCGTGCACCGCTTTGCACATAACGACTAATGTGTTTCATGAGATAATATTCATCATTGTATTTGTAGCTTTGTGATTGTTTGTAAATCGTCACCAGTGAATTCTGGCGCCATCCCCAAGTACTGATAGCAGAATCAAGCAATGCAATATTCCAATATTCGTAAACCGAAGCCCCGCAGTCAAAGTAATGTTTCATCAAATTCCAGATATAGACACATTGATTCCAATCATTCAATCCATTTCCGCACTCGCTTTCGGTCTGCATGAGCTTCATATCCGGATATTTTTTTTGGATTTGTTCGATTGCATGTTTCCCTGCCCACTGAAATCCAACCCATGAAATATACTTTTTGGAATATGGATCGGTCAGCAATGTGTCTATTAGCGAGGTGTTACCTCGCTCTACTGTACCTAAAATCACCTGCACGCTGTCGTGTTCCATTTGCGGACCCAAGTATTTACCTACAAACTCATTGAGCCCTTTGGCTGTCCATGTGCAACTGGGAAATATTTGACATGAGTTAAATTCATTTTGCGGAGCTACCGCAAACACAGAGATTCCTTCTTCACGATATGCCTGAATGAATTTTGAAAAGTAGCGTGCATACGCATCTAAATACTTGTGTTCATGGATAAATATATCTACTCCTTCGGAATTATAGGATTCATCTCCAGCCAATTTATTCCATTGTGCACTCGGTCGACAGGCGTAATAATTGTTACTTTTCATCCATGTGGGTGGTGACCAAGGTGATGCCCAAAGGCGCAATTCGGGATTGCATTTGAGTGCCGCATGGATGAACGGAATGAGGGTCTGCCGATCGTGTTCAATGGAAAAATCTGTCAGGTCAAAGTCGCCTGGGGTTTCATCGTAGGAGTACCACGACAACGAAAAGTCATTGGCGCCTATCGGCATGCGACAAATATTGAAATTTGCGCCAACACCAGGTGTAAAAAGCTCGCGCAGAATCTGATCACGATCGCTTGCTTTCAGACAGGAAAGTGCGCTCCAACCTAATTCATTGAAACATGCTCCAAAACCATCAACAACCTGTCGTTTGTCGTCTAAATGCGCACAAACAACTCGTTGCGGAAGCCCCTCACTTTGAGCAATAGCCTGCCTGTTGGTCAGACAATCTTGCCAAATGGTGGCTTGTGAGGTTTGTCGCCACTCGGTGAGTTCGTATTTTGTGCCACATGATATTAGCACAAGCGAACACGCTAAAAGAATAATTTTTATACGCATCGTCATCGTGTTTTTTATTTGATCGGGTTAGTCTGAATTAGCAATATCTAAATAATTGCTTTGCTTGCTTGTCTTGGCGTTTATGAAAGCAAAGATAATATTTTTTTGAGTATATTAAATCAATCTAAATGATTATAGGTTTAATGGGAAGGGATATGATATCGTCTAAGTAATACTACTTATATTCTAATCGCCCAATTCTCTAAGTTGTTTCCGTAAGATCTGGCGGATGTCATGAATTTCACGTTTAACGGAACCCATTGGTATATTTAATTTTTCTGCTATTTCTACATAAGAGTATTGCGCCACATATAATCCAAAGATTATCTTTTTTCTCCCTTTTAATCTGCTAATGGCTATATTAACAGACTCTATATCCATAGCTGCTATATCAGGAACTTCTGGACATGGTGGTTCTACTGCCATATCGTCAATACGGCACATATAGTTCCGGACAATAGCATGATGATGGTAATCATTAATAAATATATTCTTCATTAATGTGCGTAACCATCCTGAAAGGTTAGTATCTTCACGAAAGAGCCTGCGCTTTTCTAATGCTGTCAACATTGTCTCCTGCATCAGATCTTTTGCTGAGGTCTCATCATTTGTAAGGTAATAAGCATATCTATACAAACGATCGCTTTCGTGTATCAACTCTTTTTCGTTCACTCGCAAAAATTTAACATTACGCTACTAAGATAATTAATTATACATAAAATGACAAATGTATGGTTTTTTCTGAATATATAAAAAGGGCAGGCATTTAAATGCCTGCCCTTTTTATATATTCATATCTTTACTCTTTTAAGGTATGTAATTATCTGCATTGATACTTATAGTAACAGGTAGTTTACCTAATGCTTCTCCTGCAATAACACTCACTTCAAGCGGTAATTTAAGATTAGTTATTGTACCGGTTATCTTCTTTACGTAAGCATCAAATCCAGCGAACAAGATCTTTTTATCTCCTACGAACGACACGTTATATGTACCCCATTCTGGTGTTATATAAGGGACATCTGAAATAGAGATATCAAATGGATCGCCAAGGACGTCTATATGTACGCCTTTTAACTCTAACGACAAACCTTTTTTCTCATCTGCAGGTACAGTAAGAGTTATAACTTGATTTTGTATTATAATTGGTTCTGGTGCATTAATATCTATTTTTACTTCACCTTTGTAATATTTAACGACATCTCCAGCGGGTGGAGGGGTGGGTGTTAGTTGTGGTTCTTCTTTATTTCCTGCACAAGACATTGTGCCTATAACCAAAACCGCCATTATAAGACTTCTAATAAATCTAAAATTTTTCATATATAATTCTTTTTAGTTATTAAATACCGCTTTCATTATAGAGGCGGTTATTATATTTTGCGACAAAGATAGTATTTATTTTTAATTGTCGTGTTTTTAGTGAAAAAAAACAGTTTATATGGCATTGATTGTACTTTGCATTTAAATGTTGTTGTTCTTTAATTGCCGAAGTCATATATTGATAAAGGAGTGATTGTTATTGTTGTTTGAGGGGTAAAACAAAAAGCCGAATTTTAATATCCGGCTTTTATTAATATCGTAAAGATAAATTTAACTATTGGATGGTAAGACTAATATAGGGGTGTCGGAATGGAATATCATGCGATGTGCAATTCCCGGATTGAACAAGCGGGCAAAAATAGTACGACGCTGTGTTGTCATTGACAATAAATCTATCTTCTCTTCTGCTATAAAATCGTTTACTCCGGTAAGGATGTCTTTTGTCTCCAATATTTTACATGTACACTCTTTTTCAGGATAATGCTTATTAAAGTATTTTTCAAGGCTGTTCATTTTTATCTCTCCCATAACATCTTGCTTGGTGGAGACAAAATGTATGAAAATAATTTTGAAATTGAAACCTCCGAAAAGTCGCATAAATGTATCTATTGTTATCAATTCTCGTTGGTCGAAATTTGTAATAAATGCGACTTTGCTTACCTGACTGTAACTGTTTATATGTGTGTTTTCGGGTATCGCCAGCACCGGAATACGTGCAGAATCTATTACTTCTGCCGTCACACTACCAATAAGCTCGGTCTCTTTCCTCCCCTTGCCTCTTGTCCCCATTACTATAAGGGAGGGCGGACGATGACGGCAAAACAACCGTATTTCGTCTTCGGGAATACCCTCTTTTACGATACATTCAAATTGAACGTTAGCAAGAGCATTAATGGCGATATCTGTTTTCAGTTTTTGGGCAAAATCGTCCATTTGCTTTGTTGCTGATTCTCTTATTTTTTTAAATTCGCCTATCTCTTCCTGTCCTATAAATGTATCGGTTATCGGTATTGCATCAGGCAGATATGGTACTATGTAAGTGTGAAGCACAATTATTTTTGCTCCTATTTTATTGGCTATATCGAAACCCACTGCACATGCCTTATATGAGTAGTCTGAGAAATCAATGGGTATAACGATATGTTGTTTTGCCCGTGATTTTCTTAGAGATGTAACGTCTTTCTGTTCAAATAATGTATTGTGTTCTTCAAGGATAGTCAATGCATGCGGAAGATCGGTCTCCCTTATCCTGACCCTTACACCGGAAGATATTACGGGTTGTATAAGATTTACATTCTGTATTGCGACCTGAATTCCTTCACTTTCTAAAAGGCCTTTTATTATCTGGGCCTTTTCATAGGTGTAAATGGCGACTGTTATAAGTTTTTCTTCGCCCATATATCTTAATAATTTAAGAGTGACCTGTTACTATTTCTCTACGTTTACTTCTTGAAGTATTGAGATAGCCATATCAAGAATCTTAGTATCGTCTAATACAACTATGCCTCCGTCTGGTCCGGGCTCAATGTGAAGTCCGCAATTGTCTCCGGTTTTGTAATCATTGCCACCGAAATAGTTGCGTACTGTCTGTACGTCAATATTCAACTCGTCTGCTATTCGGTGCGATGAACCCTCTGGTAAACTGTTTTTGATCTTGCGCAACTCATTAAATGTTATCATCTTAGTCATGGCAATAATGTTTTTAGTTAATAATACGATTTATTGTCTGTTTTGTTTTGCGCAATAAATGTAAACAATATTATCTGTAAAAGCAAGAAAAAACAGCAGTTTTTTACCATGACGTGGTGAAAATTTAAAGTGGCAAGCTGATGACGGTCACAAGATAATATTTATCTACCTGATTCTAAAATCTATAACAGGAGCTAATGTAAGGATTAGTAGGTAGGTTGCATATAATATTATAAGCGGAATCTTTATGTTTTTATCTCCACCATACGGTAAGAGACAAGTCTTAAACAGTTTTTTGTGCAATTTTTTATATATGAAATAGATCAGACAACCTGTTCCGGCACCGGCTATGGCTCCAAAGAGTATGTCTCCCGGATAGTGTACGCCTAAGTACATCCTTGAATAACATGACAACAGTGCCCATAGTATTACTGAAAATGTGAAGAATTTGTTTTTGAATAGTAATATAGAGAATAGTGCTATTCCGAAACTGTTTGCGGCGTGTCCTGAAATAAAGCCGTAACGACCTCCTCGATATCCGCAAACGATATTCACAAATTGCGAAAAGTATGGATCTTGTGATGGCCTTAAGCGACAAAAAAGAGGTTTACAGATAGTAGATGATAGCTGATCGCATAGTATCACGGTTAAGGCTAACATAAGTATTACTAATGTGGCCTCTTTTAACCCTTTTCTAAAAAATAACCACACGAAGGATAGAATAAGCGGAATCCAGATTATTTTTCCGGTTATTATCCAAAATACCTGATCGAGATATGTGGTATGAAAACTATTAAAAAAAAGGAGCAAAGACCTGTCTGCTTCAATGAGTTCCTGCATGATTTATGATATTGTTATTTTGTATCTGTAATCAGATTACTTCCATCTTTGATGTCGGTATCCACCCTGAATTTCCATCTTCGATGCTGATTTCAGACCACTCTCCTACTTTATCGGTTACTTTTATCTTTGCTCCTTCGTGGAGAATAAAAATATCAGTTCCACTCTCTGCCGGGGAGCTTTTGACTGTAATACTCGGAGTCATTATTATGGCCTCATTTCTTGTTATAATCTTCTCTTTTTGCTGATATGCGAAACGATTTGAAATAACTGATATTAACAGTAATATCACTCCGCCAAAGAAACCCAACTTTTTAACCCACAGATTTTTAGTGAAGAAATAGAGATAAATACCCACAAGGAACAGCAGGAATGTTGCGATTCCTATAACAGACCAAACATCTGATGAAAAGATGTTTCTTAACGACTCAATCCAGATTGATATAAAGGAGCGTTCCATCGTATCTATCTTGTCTGTTATCTTTGTACGTGCCATATCGAGATTTACTCTGATATCTTCATCTCCCGGAGATAATAACAACCCTCGCTCGTAGTTTAAAATGGCTTTGGGGTATTGTTTGCTTTTATAGTAGGCATTTCCTAGGTTATAATAAATTTCGGAAGATATGCCGTCTTTTTTTATTATCGCTTCGTAAATAGTGGCAGCTTCTGTATAATTCTGATTTTTATATGCCTCGGCAGCTTCTTGAAATGTTGCTGCCGGCATAGAAAGTGACGATGTTAAAGTTAAAAATATTACTAAATATATCTTTTTCATAAGTGCCTTTATTTTTTAACGAAATTCTCCATCTTACCTATTGCTGCTACTGTATCTGCGTAGAGTTTATCCATTGCATCGTCAGACTGTGAAGGGGCATACTGCGCAAATTCGCAGGTATTTAGTATCTCTATAAAACTTTCTATCGTATTTTCATCTAATCCGTATTTATCAAGTTCCATCGCTACATTTTCTTTGTCAAGTTCTGATATTGGCAGAGTAAGTTTATCGCTGAGATAACCCCATACTGCTTTAAGCATCTCTGAATAGAAAAGTTCTATGTTATGTTCTTTAAGGTATTTACCTGCAACTTTAAGCCGTTTTGATGCTACTTTGTTTGCTTTGCGGGTTCTTACTAATGTTATGTTTGCATTCTCTTTGGCTTGCTTGCGATTTATAATAACATATATGGCAAAAGCTAATATAGGGAGTATATAGTAGAGCCAGTATTGCCACATACCGTAGAATGGTTCTGGCGATTTTTCCAGATTAAGATTTCCGCTCTTTATATAGCGAATATCCTGATTAAGCATCTTCAACGCCTCTTTTTCTGTGAAATTGGCGATGTTTGTCCCTGCGCCATCTTTTCCTTTTTCCACATTAAGTGTATAACCTTGGGTTGTTAATGTTTTGTATGTCTTTGTGTTTATGTCGAAGTATGAGAAATGTACCGGTGGAATGGTAAATTCTCCTGCGCTGCGTGGTATTGCCGTATATTCTACTGTACGTACCCCTTCCACTCCTGAAAGAGTTGTCTTCAGTGATACGTCCGTCTTAGGATCGTAGACCTCAAAGTCTGCCGGAAATTCAACTGATGGATCTTTTATATATTTAAGGTTACCTTTTCCGCTTATTTTAAGTTTAAGGGTTAGGGCTTCATTTGTCTTTGGTGAAGTGGTGTTTATTACGGAACTGATAGTAAAGTTACCTACGGCATTGGCAAAAGAGGTGGGTTTACCTGATGGTAGTGGCTTGACGTCCACCGCAACACTCTGTGTTTGTATCCGTTTTTCTATATCTTCATATCCTTGCATCATACCGAAGAATCCGCGGACAGGGCGTATAACCTGAACTGCAACTACAAATTTTCCCGGATCTATTGTTATTTTACCTGTATGCTGGGGATAAAGAAGAGCACGCTTTATTGTTACTACCGAGTACCTCTCTCCGCCAAAATGTTCGAGTTCAATTTGTGGGTTCTGAATTGGTATGTCCTGAACTACAAATCCCTCGAAAGACGGAAAAGTAGCATTATCTAAACTTCTTATATTTGCCGCTTTTGTATATATTTTTATGGTTGCAAGGATTGCCTCTTGTTCGTATACAGATGTTCTTGATAACGAAAGGCGGGCAAATGTTTTATCATCGGTACCTGAACCGGCTTGCTGCTGACCTCCGCGATATTCATCGTTTGAAGCACCTTGTTGTTGTACTGAGGCAGTCTTATCAGGTGGCAATACGCTTATAGATAGCGAATTAGACTTATACTGTCGCCCATCTGAGATTATTATGGCTGGAGATATTATATAGGTTCCTTCTTTAGAAGCTGTCAATGTATAGGTATAACTCTCCTCGGATGTTGATGTAGTCTTTCCGTTTATTATCGAAAATTGTGAACTCTGTGATTTTGCTGGTCCATAAAGCACGTTCATTCCGGGGAAATCAGGTGTTTGTAGATTTTTACCGTCACCGTTGGACAAAGTATATACAATTCGGAACTGTTGTCCTGCAACAACTTGTCTGGGTGCTGAGGCGGAAAACTTAGTATCACCGGCAAAACCGTATGTCGTAACTACTAAAATGAATAATATTACGGATATTAATTTTTTCATCTCTTGTTTCTGTTTTTTAGTGATGAGAATGAGTTATTGCTTACCACTCTTTGTCGGTCTTTCTCTTCTTCTGCTGTTCCATCATTGCTTTACGCACTTTCTCCTGCGTGTTTTTTTCATCTTGCTGCATTGCATCTAATATCTGCTGAGCATTTTCCTGCGTCATCTGCGAAGATTGTGGTTGCGGTTGCTGCTGTTGATCTTTTTTATTTTGTTGTTTGTTATCATTCTGTTGTTGCTGTTGCTGCTGCTGTTGTTGCTGATCTTTTTTATCTTCTTTTTTGTCTTGTTGTTCCTGTTGCTGTTGTTGCATCATTAGCTGTGCAAGACGTAGATTGTATCTTGCATCTGCGTCTTTAGGATTACGACGCAGGGAATTTTTATATGCATCAATGCTTTCGGTGTACTTCTTGCTTTGCATGTAAGCATTCCCAAGATTATACCATGCCTCGGCACTTCTTGCTGGCTCTGTCTCCATGGCTGCAGCCTTTTTAAACTCTTCAACAGAGTTTTCGTATTTTTGCTGTTTATAAAGGGCATCTCCAAGATTAAATGTGGCTACTCCTGACAATGGGTCGGCTTCAAGGGCTTTACGGTAATCTACTTCTGCGCCTATATAATTTTTATTGCTATACTCTTTATTTCCTTTACGAATGGCGCTCCGCTCGCTCTTATTCCCTGAAACAGGAATTTTTTCCTGCCCGCAAACTGAGATAGGAACTGCTATTGCAATTATGCCGATAATGAAATTTTTCATACGACTGTTTTGTTTTTTCTTTATGAGAATATATCAAAAAATTATCTATATATTAATTGATACTCTTATTTGTTTCATCAATAGATAATACTTGAATAACGATCAAATAATTATTCTGCATTATTTCTCTGTAAATAAATTTATTCGTTTTGTAAGTTTGCTCTTGCCGTCAAGTATAAATATGTCTGTAAACAATATTATAAGTGCTATGAGTGCAAGTATATGATACTGTTCGTCATACTCTGAATATGACTTGCTTTCCATGTCTGACTTTTTCATCTTACGTACCTCTGACGTAATTGCGCGTAATGCGCTATTGGTGTTGTCTGCCGATACATATATACCGTTACCTGCGCGGGCTATATCCTGACCCATCTGCTCGTTAAGTTTAGTTATAACCACATTCCCTTCCATATCTTTATAAAAGTCATTAGACATTTCTCCTAACGGAATGGGTGATCCTGCCGTAGTGCCTATTCCTACAATATCTACGCGTATACCGCGTTTTACCGCATCTGCTGCGGCTCCAACGGCATCATCTTCGTGATTTTCGGCATCGGTTATTACTATTATTGCTTTATCTACTGTTTCGTCCTGTGTGAAAGAATTTGCAGCCAAATTTATAGCTCTCCCAATGGAAGTTCCTTGGGTTGGAACCATCTTTGTATTTATAGTTGAGAGAAACATTTTTGCTGATACAAAATCGGATGTTATCGGTAGTTGCGTATATGCATCACCTGCAAATACAATAAGTCCCATCTTATCGTTGCTTAATTCATCTACAAGTTTAGATACCATCATCTTTGCTTTCTCTAAACGTGAAGGGTTTATATCACGTGCCATCATGGAGTTTGACACATCAAGGACGACCTCTATCTCAACACCTTGCTTTTTGATGGTTTCTAGTTTGGCTCCCATCTGCGGACGGGCAATGACAAAGATTATAAGTATAAGTGCAAACTGCTGTAAGAAAAATTTGAGCCCGGGACGATATTTTGAAACATCGGGCATAAGTGGGGACAAAACACCTTCATTTCCGAAAAGTTTGAGATTTTTGCGCCTGCGATACTCTCCATAGAGATATACTCCCCATATTATGGGTATTATAATTAGCAGGTATAAATATTGAGGATTTGCGAATCTGAACATGGCAATAACTGTTTTATGGTATATTTTTCAAAACCGTATTTCTCAATAATATATCTCCGCACAAAAGTAGCATTGCTAATATAGCCCACGGGAGAAATTCTTCTTCTCGACGGCTAAACTCTGTTACGGAGAGTTTTGTCTTCTCTAATTTGTCGATCTCTGAAAATATATCTTTGAGCGCATTCTTATCGGTTGCCCTGAAATATTCTCCTCCGGTCTTCTTGGCAATCTGCGTCAGCGTCACCTCGTCAATCTCAACCGGGTAGTTCTGGTATTCTATCCCGTAAGGGGTTTGCACCGGATATGGTGCCATCCCTTTGGTTCCTACTCCTATTGTGTAGACTCTTACCCCGAATGTTTTAGCTATATCGGCCGCCGTCCCGGGGGCAATATCTCCTGCATTATTTGTACCGTCAGTCAGCAGTATTATAATCTTGGATTTGGCCGGACCCTCTTTTATACGGTTTACAGCTGTTGCAAGACCATCGCCTATTGCTGTCATATCCTCTATCATTCCGCAATGAACGTCTTTAAGCAGATTTAGCAATGCGGCATGGTCGGTTGTCATCGGACACATAGTAAAACTCTCTCCGGCAAATATAACAAGTCCTATATTGTCGTATTGGCGACCGGATATGAATTGGGCGGCAACATCTTTGGCTGCATCTACACGGTTTGGCTTGAAGTCGCGTGCTAGCATACTGGTGGATATATCGAGCGCTACGACAATATCTATTCCTTCTGTCGACCGATTAGCCCAACTGTCAGTAGATTGTGGCCGAGCCAAGGCTATTATAATGGCTGCCACGGCTCCAATTCGCATAGCGAATCGCACATGGCGCAAATAGTATTTATAGCTACAAGGCATCTTGTCAAATGCCTTAGTGGAGGATATCTCCAATGAAGCATTTCCTTTCTGCTGCTTTAAAATGTACCATACTATTGCCGGGACCAGAAGCAACAAGAGCCATAGATATGCTGGATTGGCAAATATTGTCATAATTTATTCTGTTTTTACCGGTTATTTTTTACTTCTTCTTTACTCTCTGTCTCTTTTGTTTCTTCGGACTGCGGCTTTGTCTCTTCAATGAAATTAAGCGCATACCGCATGGTAGCTTCATTATCATCTGCCAACGGACGAACCTTCGCAAATTTAACAAAGTCGGCAACTTCAAGTATCTGCTTCATGTGCTGCTCTACAATTTTTGCATCCTTGTCAGCCTTCAATGCATTTAATATTTGGGTAGAGGTCATCTCCATTGCATTTATTGTGAAACGATTGTCTATATACTCCCTCAATATATCTGTAAGGCGCGTATAATAGAGCTTCTCTTGTCCTGCCTGCCATAATCTCTCTTCTTTTAGACGAAGTAATGCCTGCATTGCCCTATCATAAGGAGGAATAAGTGACTCCGGAGATATTCCGACACTGTTTTTACGTTTGCGATATCTGAAATAAAGATATATTCCACCACCTATAAGCAGCAACGACAATAAGATTATCCAAACATATCCCGGGACAAAATCCCATAGTACAAATCGAGGTGATTGCACTCCTTTTATATCTTTTATCTCCATTTTAGTGGTGTCGACATCAATTGGAACGACTTTAAGACTTAATGTCTCTGTTGTTGCAAAAGTGTCTTTACCTAATGTGCATTTTATTGGTGGAATAAAATAAAATCCGGAATCGAATGAGGTTATTATTATCTCTCTATTTATCTGTATCCGCTCATTTTTTATATCTGTCGTATCACCGGGTGTTACTGATATTATCTCGACTCCTTTTGTTAGGGTATCTCCATGTAATGCAAGTTGAACTTCAGCTCCCTTCTCTTGTACAATCTCAAGTTTTACTGCCGTCTGTTCTCCCATCCATATTGCAGCCGAATCCATTTTTGCGGAAATAAGTATGTTATGTCTCTTTGCTGCTTCTGACGGATGTAGCGATAAGAGCAGTAAAATTAACAGGATGTATGTCGATCGCATATTTTTCATCTCTTTTTGACTTTTCTTCTATCTGTGTTTGAAGAGGTTGATTAAAGATAGTACATAATCCTCATCTGTGGATATGGACGTTATATCTACTCTGCTCTTGCGGGCAGCATCGGTCATTCTCAACTGACGGTCGTTCCACCATGCAGAGTAGCGTTCTCGCACACGGTGGGATGAGGTGTCTACCCATATGTCTGTACCTCTCTCTGCATCTTTAAATTTAGCTAAGCCGACATTGGGCAATTCTGTTTCGCGCTTGTCGTAAATCTGTAAGGCGACTATATCATGACGATTATTGGCTACTGAAAGTGCGCTTTTATAGTTCTTGCCGTCAATGAAATCTGATATCATAAATACCGTGCAATGCTTTTTTATGACATTAGTTACATACTCAAGGGCTGCCGAAATGTCTGTACCTTCTGATTCTGGTGTAAAATCTATAAGTTCGCGTATTATGTAGAGAACATGGCGACGCCCTTTTTTAGGGGGAATAAATTTTTCTATCTTGTCCGAAAAGAATATAACCCCTATTTTGTCGTTGTTCTGTATTGTTGAGAAGGCCAATGTTGCCGATATTTCGGTTATTATCTCTTTTTTAGATCTCCCTACGGCGCCGAAATTACGGCTTGCCGATACATCAATAAGAAGCATAACGGTCAACTCGCGTTCCTCTTCAAAGACTTTTATATATGGCTTGTTGTGGCGTGCCGTAACATTCCAATCTATATCACGGACATCGTCTCCGAATTGGTATTCTCGCACTTCTGAAAACGCCATTCCGCGTCCTTTAAAAGCAGAATGATACTGTCCCGCAAAAATATTACGCGACAATCCACGGCTCTTTATCTCTATCTGCCGTACTTTTTTTAATAGTTCTGCCGTTTCCATAAACAACTTTTCTTCTCTTTATTACCAAAATTACTATGGCACTTCAATCTTATTGAGTATTTCGCTGACGATCTCTTCTGATGTGATATTATTGGCCTCTGCCTCATAGCTTAAGCCTATTCGGTGGCGTAATACATCATGACATACGGCGCGAACATCTTCAGGTATAACATAACCGCGTTGTTTAAGAAAGGCGTATGAGCGTGAGGCTAGTGCTAAATTAATTGATGCACGGGGAGAAGCTCCGAAGGATATCATCCCTTTAAGATTCTCAAGTCCGCAATCTTGTGGGTAACGGGTTGCAAATACTATATCTACAATGTATCGCTCTATTTTTTCATCTATGTATACTTTCCTGACTATCTTACGGGCATCAATTATCTCGTCTGATTTTATTACAGGCTTAATATCTACTGCATCGCCGTATATATTCTGACGTATAATCTGTTTTTCTTCTTCTTTCTTTGGATATCCTATTATGACTTTAAGCATAAAACGGTCTACCTGAGCTTCCGGTAATGGGTATGTCCCCTCCTGTTCTATTGGGTTCTGGGTTGCCATTACAAGGAACGGATCGTCTAGCTTAAATGTATTCTCCCCTATTGTAACCTGACGCTCTTGCATCGCTTCTAAAAGGGCACTCTGTACTTTAGCCGGAGCACGGTTTATCTCATCTGCCAATACGAAATTGGAGAATATAGGCCCTTTTTTTACTAAAAATTGCTCTTTTGCCGGACTGTAAATCATAGTACCTATTACATCGGCAGGTAAAAGGTCTGGTGTAAACTGAATACGATTGTATTTGGCATCTATAAGAGATGCAAGTGTTTTTATGGCCAAGGTTTTTGCAAGTCCGGGCACTCCTTCCAAAAGTATGTGTCCGTTAGATAATAAACCTATCAAGAGGGAATCGACAAGGTGTCTCTGTCCGATAATAACCTTATCCATACCCATGGTAATCATATTTACGAACGAATTTTTGCTTGCGATAAGTTCGTTCAGTTCTCGAATATCCACTGTCTGATCCATAATTATATCTATTTTATTAGTAATCGTTATTATTTTATTTATGGGAACAAAGATAGGGTTCTTGTTCTTAATTTTAACATCCAAATATGTTAAAAATAACAATTTACGATATTAAAAAATTTTAAAGACAGACTTTAAAATCGTCTTAACACCTCTCTTTTTTGATTCTAAACTTAATTATAATTACTGTATTTCGTATAAAATCTGACGTTCTAAATCTGCTGCCTGCTTTAAAGATTTTTCGCTGTTTGCATCTATATTGTATTTTGACGCATCTGGAACAATAACCTTAAAGCCCTTCGGTAAGTCCCTCGGATTCCATATCCGCCCATTATTCTCACGGTATATATATACCCAGAAAATTTTATTTCCGTAATATTTTTGTGCAATAGTTGTCAAAAACTTGCCTCGCTCTATCGTCTCTTCTACTGTATCTTTCTCTGAAATATACGGTTCTTTTCTTACTTCCTCTTTTACAACAACCGTACTATCAGGTTTGTTTTTGACTGTATCTGTTTTATGGGTTACAACTGTTAGCTTAAAAGGGGGGAATGAAAGTGTATATTCTGACGATTTATTCTTATTCATAAAGTACCACCCAAAGGCTATTATCAATAATATACTTAATGCTGAACAAAACCCTGCAATATATCCGTTACGTGTACGCCGTTTATATTCAAGTCTGGTATAATAGTCAAAAACATCATCTTTTGAATCTTCGCTTTTTGTATCTTGTCGGGTTGTCTCCGGTACGGATTTTATACTGTCTTTTGCTGTTTGTAATGCTGCAACTTCAATATTTAATTCTTCTGTATTTTCAGACGGTTCTACTGCTATTTCTTCAGTTTTTATGCTATCGGTTGCCTTATATTCTTTTTCAGATAGAGATGATTTTACCTCTTCTTCTATTTTACTGATATTAATTGCGGCAGGTATTATTTCGGTGGTAAACGAGGCGAAAGGCTCATTTACAGCATCACGTAATGATTTATCGGGAATAAACGAGATTTTATAATGCTCCGGAATTTGTATGGGTTCTCCTGTATTTATATCTACACTTGTACGTTCTGCTACCAATACCTGCTTAAACTGTCCTATTCCGTTTATAGCAAGATATTCTCCTGAAGAGAGTATTTCGGCGGCCAATTGAAATAGTTCTTTTAGAAACTGTTCTGCCTCTTTTTTAGACAATACGCCCTTTTTTGCCAGCATATCCGAAATTTCGGACAGTGTTAGTTTACTGTTCATTGGACTTAATATCTTTTAATTTATTCTTTATTGCCGTGGCCGGTTTAAAACCCAAAACTATTTTAGGCGGAATAAGCATCTTGCTGCCAGTGGCAGGGTTAATAACCTCACGTTCCATCTTCTTCTTAGGTTCAAAACTGCCGAACCCTTGTATTGAAACTGTATCCATATCTGCACATTGCTCTTTTAAGATGCTAGAAAGGTGCGATACGAGGCGCTCAGTAATCTTTTTATCTTTACCGGCTTTTTTCTGTAATTTCTCTATAAACTCTTTATGTTCCATTTTATAAAAACAACATATTTTCCATAGTGATAACTTAATGCAAGGACTTTGTTACTGTTATGCTGAAGCAAATACAACACTTTACAGAGATAAAAACATCATCCGCAATCAAGCGAGAGCAAAGGTATTATAAAACTATAATTTATCTGCATTTTGAGTATGAAAATTAAATTTTCATCAATTACTCGGTAATATATGAAACATAAAGCCTGATGATAAATGCTTGTTTGTGTTGGGAATAAAATTTATAAAATAAAAACAGCACAGTAATTTGGTGTGCAAACTATCGTGCTGTTTTAAGATATTATTTTATGCTCCTAATCGTTCATAGATATCAGCAACTCTTCATTTGAACGTGTCTTTTCCATCCTGTCCTTGATGAACTCCATTGCTTCCATTGAGTTCATGTCTGAAAGATATTTGCGGAGAATCCACATACGGTTAAGGGTCTCTTTGCTAAGCAGAAGGTCGTCTCGGCGGGTGCTTGATGCTACAATATCCACAGCCGGGAATATTCTCTTGTTGGAGAGTTTACGATCTAATTGAAGTTCCATATTTCCTGTCCCTTTGAACTCTTCAAAAATAACATCGTCCATCTTGGAGCCAGTATCGGTAAGTGCTGTTGCTATAATTGTAAGGCTGCCTCCATTCTCTATATTGCGTGCTGCGCCAAAAAAACGTTTGGGCTTATGTAATGCGTTTGCATCAACTCCTCCTGAAAGCACCTTGCCTGAGGCTGGGGAGACTGTATTGTATGCACGTGCAAGGCGCGTAATGGAATCTAAAAGGATAACAACATCGTGTCCGCATTCTACCATACGCTTGGCCTTCTCTAAAACAATGCTGGCAACTTTTACGTGTCGTTCTGCTGGTTCATCGAAAGTAGATGAAACGACTTCGGCCTTAACGCTACGCGCCATATCGGTAACCTCCTCGGGGCGTTCATCAATAAGCAATATTATCATGTAAACATCTGGGTTATTAGATGATATTGCATTGGCTATATCTTTAAGGAGCATAGTTTTACCGGTTTTGGGCTGGGCAACAATAAGCCCGCGCTGACCTTTTCCGATAGGTGAGAACATATCTACCACACGTGCGGAGATATCATCTCCATTATCACCGGTAAGTTTGAATTTTTCATTTGGAAAAAGTGGGGTAAGATGGTCGAAAGGTATGCGGTCACGTACATATTCTGGTGTACGCCCATTTATCATGTCAACTTTAACAAGCGGAAAATATTTTTCGCCCTCTTTTGGTGGGCGGATAGGACCTTCTACAACATCGCCTGTTTTAAGCCCAAAAAGTTTTATCTGCGATTGAGATACATATATGTCGTCAGGTGATGAAAGGTAATTATAGTCTGAAGAACGAAGGAAACCGTATCCATCGGGCATCATCTCCAACACGCCTGAACCGGTAAGGATATCGTCAAAATCATATGTCTTTTCAGACTTAGGTTGCTGTTCTTCTACTAAAATACGCTGCTGGGACTGATTTACAGGCTCAATGTGGTCTACTCGCCTATGTTTTATTGGGGATGGCTGAACCGATTGTTGTGGTGATGAGGGCTGCCTACCCTTGGGTACGAAGCGTTGACGTTCGCTGTGTGGAAAAAATGTCTGCAAATTAAGCGAGTTACGCGGGGCAAAAGATTTACGCTCTTCGTTTACTGATTCTTTTGTTGATGGTTCTTCTATTGTAACCGGTTTTGTATAAGGTATCTCTCCAGACTCTGTTTTATCAGTTTTAGATACCTGTATATCATTATTTTCTACTGATGGTAAGGTCTCTTTATCTACAAGACTTTGTATCTTTTTACGTATATCATTGGTGATATTTTCATCTTTTATTACATCATTTAAAGGCAATTCAACATCGCTCTTTAATGCCGGATGTGAGAAGCGTAGTAATTTGGGCTTTTCTACGGCAACGGATTGTTGTTCTGATTTAGGCTGTTTAGTATCCGGAATCTCTATGGTAAGTTGAGTGGGTTGTCTGACTTCTTGCACAAGATCTTCTTCTTTTTTTTCTTTTGGCTTGCGACTTATCATTTTACGTTGCTGGGGTGAATGTAAGGTTGGCTTTTTAATATTCTTCTCCACCTCTTCCGACTTCTTTTCGTTTCCCTCTTTTATCTCCACTTTTTTATCGTTTTTCTCTCTATTCTTGCGATCTGGAACGTTTTTAGATGCCGCATCAATTGCCTGCTGGTCTAATATCTTATAAACCAAATCATCTTTTGATAATGTTACCGCTTTTTGTATTCCCATAGTTTCGGCAACAATCAGCAATTCATCAGCTGATTTATCTGTTAATTCTGAAATGTTGTACATGAAATATCTAATAATGTATATAAGAAGAGCTCACTATTACCATTAAATCCCCACGACCGGTCGGTCGCATTTTTGTCTTTAATAAAATGTAAATTGGATTTTTGTTGCTCTATTCAAACTGAAGTTACAATCAGCAACTCATTTCTGGCACAAAGATAATATATATTTTTTATTGAAACAATATTTTCTTGCTTTTTGTTCGTGTTATTTTTTTAAAACTATTAAATTCTTTAATCGGTCTATATCTTTTTTACCGAAATCTTTAAAATCTTTTTTGTTGCAGGAACTACTTTATATTTATCACTCTGCCTCTCTCCTACTATCCATATTATATCTTCTCCGGCAAGCAGAAGTTGTGCCTCTTCCTTTTGTATTAGTGTAAATTTATGATTATTGAAATAATCACTAAGTTTTTGAGATCCTGACATCCCGAATGGGATAAAGCGGTCACCATTATGCCAGTGCCTTATATAAAGAGGGGTTTTTAGTTTGTCGGCATCAAAATAGACTGTTGTTCTATCTTTTCCTAATTCGTAATCTCCTTCGTTATCTATATATTCAATGTTTAAAACATCTTCTGCCTGATGCAAAATGGTATCATCTTCGTCCAGCAATGGTGAAATTATTAGCGTTTCGCGATCTTTGACAATACGGTGCGTTGCTGAGAAGAATCTGAGACCGGACGTTTTATTCAGAACAGCGATTATAGGATCAAGTTGAGCCGGCATAAAACCATATTGTTTTATTATTTCGTAGAGTACGCTACGGCTTGCCGGTTCGCTTATGAGTGACTTTACTGATATATAAACCTTCCCTATATCGTATGTAACAATTCTGTTTATTGCCTCTTTTAAAGCTTCACGGTAGAGTAGCTCTGCATCACGTAGGTTTGCGGCCGTACGTTCTAATGAACTGTAAACAGCCGGATTTATACTTTGCATCAATGGTAATAATATATTACGTACCTTATTGCGAACATATACAGTCTCTGAATTTGTACTGTCGGTCACAAAGTTCAAACCACGGGAGGAAAGATAGGCTTCTATTTCTATCCGAGATAGGCAAAGCATTGGGCGTATTATATTTCCATTTACCGGAGAGATACCTGTTAATCCCGAAATTCCTGTTCCGCGGATAAGGTTTATCAAAAGTGTCTCAACAGAATCATCGCGGTGATGAGCAACAGCTATATAACGGCATCCTTGGGCTAGACATTCTTTCTCAAACCATTCATATCTTAATTCACGACATGCCATCTCTACGGAGATATTCTTAGCCGCCACATATTCAAGGGTGTTAAATGTGACATCAATGAACGGTATATTATGTGTCTTAGCTGTCTCGGCGGCAAAATTTCTATCTCTTATAGCCTCTTTGCCTCGTAAACTAAAGTTACAATGCGCTGCAATACAATCATATTTTAATCGCTTCATAACTGACAACAATGCTACTGAATCAGCCCCTCCGCTAAGACCTATCAAAACTTTATCTCTGGCATTAATAGGTATCTCCTTGTCAATAAATGCCTTTACCTGCATTATTGTATTGTCTTCTGCTGCTATCATGTATTACTTAATAAAAGTAATTGCGAAAGTACTAAATTTAGTACTAACCATGAAATATTCTGAAACAGTTTAGTTTTTTTACAGCAAACAGTGGTAAAACGGTTCATTATTATTAAATTTGCATTCAAATTTAGAATTATGATTGATCAGATACAACGTCTTAGGGCAGAGATTGAAGCATTAAAGGCTTCAAAAAGCGATGAGATTGAGGCATTGCGCATTAAGTATTTAAGTAAAAAAGGTGAGGTTACGACTCTTTTCAACGATTTTCGCAATGTTGCCACTGAACAAAAAAGAGAAGTTGGCAAAATGCTTAACGAACTAAAGGAAGTGGCTCTGCTAAAAATAAATATGCTTAAGGAGGGGTTAGAAGATAATTCGGAAAAGAGCACTGATATTGACCTTACTCGGACGTCATACCCTGTAAAATTAGGGACACGTCACCCTATTTCAATTGTTAAGAATGAAATATGCGATATTTTTGGGAAGTTGGGATTCTCTATTGCTGAAGGACCTGAGATTGAAGATGATTGGCATGTATTCTCATCTCTGAACTTTCCTGAAGATCATCCGGCTCGTGATATGCAGGATACGTTTTTCATACAACGCTCTCCGGATGTGCTGTTGCGCACACACACATCATCGGTACAATCACGCATAATGGAGCGCAATCAACCGCCAATAAGAATAATATGTCCTGGACGCGTTTACCGTAATGAAGCTATATCTGCCAGAGCTCACTGCTTCTTTCATCAGGTTGAGGCCCTTTATATTGATAAGGATGTAACTTTTGCTGATCTTAAGCAGGCTTTGTTGTTCTTTGCAAAAGAGATGTTCGGACCAGAAACAAAAATACGCTTGCGACCATCATATTTCCCATTTACAGAACCTTCGGCTGAAATGGACATATCTTGTAACTTGTGCGGTGGAAAAGGGTGTTCATTCTGTAAAAACACTGGTTGGGTTGAAATATTAGGTTGCGGAATGGTAGATCCTAATGTTCTGGAGAACTGTGGAATAGATAGCAAAATTTACACAGGCTATGCCCTTGGAATGGGAATAGAACGTATTACCAATCTTAAATATCAGGTAAAAGATCTGAGATTGTTCTCAGAGAACGACCGGCGCTTCCTTGAGGAGTTTAAATCGGCTCTGTAAGTACGGCTCAATAAGTTGCAAAAAAACTTATTAATTCTATATAAATTATCAGGATTAGGATGAAAACACAGGAGAGATACGACAAAATAATTGAGTGGTTTCAGACTAATATGCCATCAGCAGAAACTGAGTTGCATTATAGTGATCCGTTTCAATTACTTATTGCTGTTATACTTTCGGCACAATGCACCGATAAACGGATAAATACAATTACTCCGGCATTATTTGATGCTTTTCCTACTCCTGAGGTTTTGTCAGTTGCAACACCAGATGCCGTGTATGAATATATAAAGAGTGTATCTTACCCTAATAATAAGGCTAAACATCTTGTAGGAATGGCTAAAAAGTTGATTGATGAGTTCGGTGGAGTACTCCCTCAGGATGTCAACCAATTACAAAAGCTGCCTGGCGTAGGGCGTAAAACAGCAAATGTAATAGCTGCCGTAATATTCAACAAAGAGGTAATGCCGGTAGATACACACGTATTCAGGGTATCAAACAGAATTGGACTGACGAATAACTCTAAAACTCCGTTGGAGACAGAAAAGACTCTTGTTAAATATATTCCGGGGGCACTGCTATCGACAGCACATCATTGGCTTATACTTCATGGGCGCTATGTATGTCAAGCGCGTAAACCCGACTGTCTTAACTGTGGCATAAATAAATATTGCAAATATTTTAGTAATGAAAAATAACTATTTTTCTACTACATCTATCACAAAAAAGCAAACAAAGGTTATTGACATGTTTGTTATTTTGCTGTAATATAGACAGCCGTAGCACCTATGTATTCTATTAATTTTTCAGGAGAAATCTTCAGTTGTAACCCACGCACGCCGGCACTGATGTAAATATAGTCATAATCAAGGCACGATAAGTGAAAGAATGTTGTGAGTTTATGTTTCATACCAATAGGAGAACATCCTCCTCGTATATATCCTGTAAGTGAAAACAACTCTTTCATAGCTATCATATCGGCATTTTTGTTTACCGAAACTTTAGCAGCCGTTTTAAGATCAACTTCGCTGTTTCCGGGAATAACACATACAAATAAACCGCTACGGTCACCTCGCAGTACTAATGTTTTGAAAACTCTATTAATATCTTCACCAAGTTGACTGGCTATATGCTGCGCACTTAAATCATCTTCGTCAACTGTATAAGGGATAAGTTCGTATCTTATACCGGCTTTATCTAAAAGTCTCGCAACATTTGTCTTTCCTATCTTAACACTCTTCATCACAAATAATTCAGCAAGTTGGTCTTTACATAATACTACTGCTTTTTGTTACTTAATGTGTAAGACTTAATTACTGTCATATCTCCGGCAAGATCATAAATAAGTGGGGTCCCGGTGGGTATCTCTCTTGAGACAACGGCTTCCTGTGATAGATTCTCAAGATACATAATGAGTGATCTCAATGAATTTCCATGTGCTGCAATTAATACATTTTGTCCTTTTTGCAACTCAGCCTCTATTATACTCTTATAATATGGCAAAAACCTTTCAGATGTGTCTTTAAGTGATTCTCCACGAGGTATAAACTTCTCAGGAATACCGGCATACATGTTATCATATATAGGGTAGCGCTTATCGTCTATATCAACAAGTGGTGGGCGTGTATTATAACTCCTCCTCCACTCTTTTACCTTTTCTACTCCGTATTCTGCAATTGTCTCCTCTTTATTGAGCCCTTGTAAGGCTCCATAATGTCGTTCGTTAAGCTGCCACGCCTTTACAACAGGAGTCCATAGACGGGTTGCTGCTTCGGAGATGTAAAATGCCGTTTTTATGGCTCGTCTAAGATATGATGTATAGGTTATATCAAACGTGATATCATATTTGCTAAGCAATCTTCCACAACGCTTTGCCTCATTTACCCCTTTTTGTGTAAGATCCACATCTGTCCATCCGGTAAAACGGTTTTCTCTGTTCCAAAGGCTCTCGCCATGTCTTACTAATATCAGTTTCATGATATAACTTTGTTTGCATGAAAACAATTAGTAATAGTAAATAGTTGTAAAAAGGTGCATTTGATGATTGTTAACAAGTGCCAACAATCACAAAACAGACTAATAACAGATGTTTTATAATAAACAGATACCGTCCCTATTTTTATTTATTTGCAGGGGTATCTTTTGTAAAGGATATCGTTCTTCTAACAATTTCTTTGTCGGCATATTTAACATCCACCCCAACATATTCAAATAATCCAAGTGTACAGGTAGTCTCTCCTAAAAGTGGAACATCATTATATTTAATACCTTCAATAACATCGCATATGGCATTGAACTTGTTTATTACATCTTTTTCTGTACCGTCTATATCGTCAATTTTTTTCAAACTCTCATTGATTACGAACTGTAAAAGGGGATTAGACTCAAAATTAGTGTTTCCACTTATATATTTAATAGAATATAAGTGTAGGCCTTCGTCTTCGTCTTTATTACATCCTGACATTAATAATGCTACGCATGAAAATAACATAGCCATACATAGATACGAAAATACGAGTTTTGTTTTCATCTTGTCTTAAATTTTAAATTCTGCGCAAATATAACATTTTTTTGACAAATACAGTAAAATAGTGACTTAATTGTTTACGTGTGTCATCATGAATAAAAATTGATGTTATCTTTGTCACAATTTGTTTAGATCAAATGTGATTATACTTTTTAGGTACAAATAATTTAAAGCATCTCTACAATGAAGAAGGTTTTGTTTATTGTAATTACAGCCATGCTATATGCAGCATCTTGTTTTGCCGAACAAAAATTGACGGCAAGTACTTTAGTTATGATCAACAAAATAAATAGCAATAAAATTTCATCTCTTAAACACCTCCAAACAGATGAGCAACAATTAATACATGCTTATATTATATTAAAAAATGGAGCTTCACCAAAAATTCTCGAAAAACACGGAGCCGAGGTTAATATGGTTTTGGATTCAATAGTTTCAGTACGAATACCGGTAGATTCTATTGAGAATATTGCGGCTCTGGAAGAGGTTAAAATTATAGATTCGGGGGGAAATGCAATGCCTAAAATGGATATTGCCAGAGGTTGTGTACGGGATGATATGGTAAGGGGATCTGAAGGTCTTCCTTCTCCTTATTTGGGAAAAGATGTTGTAATTGGCGTTATTGATTACGGGATGCAGTTGAACCATATAAATTTCTTTGACGCTGCAAAAAATCTTAGGATTAAACGTGTATGGCTGCAAACAAAAAAAGGGACACCACCAGATGGTTTTACTTATGGTAAAGAGCTAAAAACGCCTGAAAACATAATAGCAGAGGCCTACGACATAACAAGCGATACGCATGCCACATCGGTAGCCGGAATTGCTGCCGGAGGGAATAAAGGGAAAGATTTTTATGGCATAGCCGAAGAGTCTGAGATAGTTTATGTAGGGTATGACTATAATGATAATAGTATTGGATATGTTCCTATATCGGACGGAATAAAGTATATATATGATTACGCCGGAAGCATCGGGAAGCCGTGTGTTGTAAATATCAGTTTAGGCTATATTTATGGTTCACATGACGGATGTTCTATTTTTGATCAGGTTTGTGATGCTTTGCAGGGTGCCGGGAAACTTCTTGTTGGATCAGCAGGAAATGAAGGGACACATACTCAGCATATCTCAAAAACATTTACCTCAGATCAAGATACTCTACGAACATTTTTCTCTCTCATTACAAATTATGGATCCGGATATGCCTCGCAAAGTAACTTTTACGGAGAAAAAGGTAAAAAATTTGCGGCAAAACTCTGTGTTATTAGCTATGGCACGGGTAAAGTAATTGCTGAATCGGATATTTTTAATGCAGATATACCTGGAATACAGACGGTAAAATTCACAAAAAGTGGTATAACCGGAATTACAGCCAATATAAACGTTATTACTGAGATTGACCCCGGTAGCCAACGACCGCATTTATGTGTTGTCGCCTCTTTACAAAGCGTTATGGCTGGTTATGCTTTAGGTATAAAACTTTTTGGCGATGCCGGAACTATACACGGTTGGGCTGATGATCAATATTCGCGCTTTAAAGATTATACCACTCTCGCCGGATGGAGTGCCGGGGATACTGATTGCACAATAGCAGAGATAGGAGGAACGGGGAAAAAGATAATTACAGTGGGGGCATATAAGTCAAGAGATTTCACAAATGCACCTAAAGGGATTGGCAATATATCTTCTTTTTCGAGCAAAGGACCTACTGCCGATGGGAGAATGAAACCTGACATAACTGCCCCCGGAGAGTGGGTAATATCGTCATTTTCAGATGCACCTAGTGTTATAAACGACGTTTTCAACCGCGCAAGAATAAAAGAGGGAGATTCTATAACGGTTAACGGCAAGAAATATTTTTTTGCTCCGCTGCGCGGAACATCAATGGCGGCACCTATTGTCGCTGGGACTCTGGCTCTATGGCTGCAAGCCAAACCCGACCTTACTCCTGATGATATACGCGCAATTCTGAGAGAGACATCTATTAAAGATAATTTTACCGGACAAACTCCCGGAAATACATGGGGATATGGCAAGTTAGATGCTTGGACAGGACTTAAAAAGGTGCTTTTGTTAACCTCGGTTAATGAAATGTTCGTGACCGAGAGTAACGATATAATAATTTTTGGGAAGGATGGGCGATGCAATATATTATTTGCAAAGGAGGCTAAGAATATTGTTGCCTCAATATATGATATATCGGGAAGATTGTTAGTGCAGCAAAGGCTCGGGAATGCCTCTGCGGGCGAAGAGTTTTCTTTAGATAGAATATCTTATGTTAATGGAACTTATATTGTAACCGTTACTGGCGAAAGTTTCAGTAAAAGGTCTAAAATTTGCTTCTGAGACAGGATATAAATAACAGGTTTCTTTATTATATATCCAGAAGTCCTTCAGGAATATTCATATTAATAATCTTCCCTTCTTCGTCTATATTCTCTACAAAATCGTCCGTAGCCGGTATAAGATAATCTCTTCCGTCTCCGGCAACTACCGTGAATAACACATTGGCTGTCGTATCGTCTATCTCAGTAATATCACCCAAATAGCGTCCCGAAACAACAACTTTATAGCCTAAAAAGTAATCGGCAGGTTCTTCTCCAATATCTTCGTGTACTATATGTTTTTTTGGAAAATATATTTCACGGTTTATAAGCACTCTCGCCGAGGTGTCATCATCTATATCTTCAAACTTTATAAGTGCAGCCGTATCACTTCTGAATCGGTAATCTTCAATAAAAAAAGGGACAAATATGCCATCAATATCGCAGACAAGATAGGGGGAAGAGTCAATATCAAAAGTATCTTCGCCGAACATAATAGAAATCTCTCCGCTTATGCCGTGCGTCTTGGTTACTTTCCCTATCTTTATTAGTTCATCGCGTTTAATCATTGGATATACGCTTAATGGATGCACCTATTGCATTAAGGCGGACATCAATCTCTTCGTATCCGCGATCTATTTGGTCTATATTTTGGATAGTGCTTGTTCCTTTTGCCGACATGGCTGCTATGAGGAGTGCTATTCCGGCACGTATATCGGGCGATACCATTGTGGTTGCACGTAATGGGTGTTGGTTTGCCTGTCCTATTACAACAGCACGGTGTGGATCGCACAAAATTATCTGCGCTCCCATATCTATAAGTTTATCTACGAAAAAGAGGCGGCTTTCAAACATCTTTTGATGTATTAGTACGCTACCTTTTGCTTGTGTGGCTACAACGAGGATAACGCTCAGAAGGTCTGGCGTAAGTCCAGGCCACGGTGCATCGGCAAACGTCATTATCGAACCGTCGATAAAGGTCTCTATCTCGTAACAATCATGCTGCGGGATATAGATATTATCTCCCTCTTCCAATATTTTTATTCCCATCCTGCGAAATACATCCGGAATTATACCAAGCTCTTTGTATGATACATCTTTTATACGAACGTCTGACCCTGTCATAGCTGCCATACCGATAAAACTACCAACCTCTATCATATCAGGAAGTAGGCGGTGGGTGCATCCGGCTAATTTCTCTACACCGTGTATGGTAAGAAGATTAGAGCCAATTCCCTCTATTTTTGCACCCATAGAGTTAAGCATCCTTGAAAGTTGTTGCAGATATGGTTCGCAGGCGGCATTGTATATTGTTGTTGTGCCTTCTGCCAGTACTGAGGCCATAAGGATATTTGCCGTGCCGGTAACGGATGCTTCGTCAAGTAGCATATAGCACCCTTTAAGCTTTTGCGCGTATATTTCGTATATATGTTTTTCGGGGTTATAGCAAAACTTGGCTCCGAGTTTCTGTATGCCTGTAAAATGCGTATCAAGACGGCGGCGACCGATCTTATCTCCACCCGGTTTTGGGACGAGTGCTCTACCGAAACGTGCCACTAATGGTCCAACAATCATAACTGAGCCTCTTAATGAAGCGCATTTTTTTATAAATTCGGCACTTTTTATGTAGTCCATATCTACATCATCGGCCTTAAAATTATATGCTCCTTTTCCGGTACGCGTTACCTTTACGCCCATATCAGAGAGTAACTCTATCAGATTATTGACATCGCGAATATCCGGAATATTGCAAATACTAACGTCTTGGTCGGTAAGCAAAACTGCGCAGATTACCTGCAACGCTTCATTTTTCGCCCCTTTTGGAGTAAGATCTCCGTTAAGCTTGTGCCCACCCTCTATGATGAATGATGACATAATCGCTCTGTTTTTTTGGTTATTATTCTATCTCGGAATATTATCTGTTATTCTTTCGGATGTTATTCTTTCGTGGTTGGTAATCTTTTGCTGATCTCAGCTTTAGATCTTCCATTGTTATATCTATCTTACCGCCGGTGTATTCTTTAAGGTCTTTAAGCACCTTATCGTCTTCTACAATCTCCTTATTCCATGTAAAAAGGGTCTTTTTCATGTGGTTGGCAAGTAGCGAAATAAACTGATAACGCTTAGTTACTTCAGAAAATTCAACGCATCGTTTCAACATCTCTTCTACTATTTTTCCGTAATGGCGATAACGTATTGGGGCTAATTTATAGGGCACAGGTTGCGGATGTGTATGCAAATTTTCTTTGCGGATAATCTCACATGGGTAATCAATATCCAATTTAAAGTCTGACATTATTGCCAAATGATCCCATAACTTGTGCTTAAAATCGTCAATATCTCGCAGATGCGGAAAAAGATTCCCCATTGTGGCGATTATAGAGTATGCACAACGTGTACGGTCACTTCTGTCTTCTATTGTAACACAGTAATCAACCATGCTTTGCACATTGCGTCCGTACTCTGGGAGCACCAATGTCTTCATCTGGGTATTGTATTCTAACATCTCTTTTATGGCTTAATGTAATATTTTATTTTTAGGGAGTGTCGCTTGAAACTCTTTAAGATAAAACGGCTGAAAGTATGCCGTATCTTCAAAATTACCGTTACGCAATGATCTTTCCGAGAGTGCCAGCATAGAGGAGGCCAATGGTACTATATTGTCAATAAATAAAGCATTTGGATGTTTTATCTCGCTTTTACACTTTTCAGCTCCATCTCCGAAAAAGAGAATTTTTCTCTCATTCAGTATCTCTTTAAAACTGTCTGCACAAATAATATTTGCTCTTACCGGCTCTACCGGGCTTAATGACCTATCATAAACGGCAGAATAAACCTCCATACGACGTGCGTCTATCATAGGGCAAAGGAGGGCTTCTTCATCGCATTTTTCATTAAAAATTACCGAGCAAGCAAGTAATTCTGTCGTTGACACTGCTATAAGTGGTATATCAAGTCCGAAACAAACCCCTTTTGCCATAGAAACACCTATCCTCAGCCCTGTATAGGAGCCGGGACCGCAACTTACGGCGACAGCATCGGGCTTAAGATTGTTTTTGCGGATAAAACCCAATGCCTCTGAAACGTATCCTCCTAATAAAGAT